>CAYTWR010000001.1:0-20047 GCA_964442225.1 uncultured Burkholderiaceae bacterium
GAGGACTCATAATCCTTTGGTCGCTGGTTCGAGTCCAGCACGGCCCACCACCCATGTCGTTACGCTTGCCCCAAGCGTCGGCCGAGCCGAGTCTTGCGAATCACGGCTTTTTCGAGCTCTGCGACAGAAAAAATCAGCAGCCCCGCAGCTAAGACCTTGCTCCATTCCATGAGCGTTAAGTCGGTGGAGCTGAAAATGTTTTGCAGCAGCGGGGCGTGGGTGTAGGCAAGTTGCTGCGCCACGCAAAGTGCAATTGCATACAGCACATAGCGATTGCCTGTTAGCCCTTCGCGAGTGAGCACGGGCGCCAGAATAAAACGGCTGTTCAACAAGTAAAAAACCTCTGCGACAACGACCGCATTAACCGCCATAGTGCGCGCTGTGTCCAGGGGAGTTCCCATATTGAGCTCCCATAGAAATAGGCCCAACGCAGCGGCCATCATGAGCACCGAGATCATAATCACACGCCAGATAAAGAACCCGGAGAGCAGGCGCTCGCCAGTTGGCCTTGGATGTCGGTTCATGATTCCAGATTCAGCTGGTTCAAACGCCAGGGCAAGGCCCAGCGTGCTGGAAGTCACCATGTTGATCCATAACACCTGGGCAGGGGTGAGCGGCAAGGCCAGGCCAAACAAAATAGCAGCAATCACCACAAGCGCCTCACCGCCATTGGTGGGCAACATGAACAGAATAAATTTTTTCAAGTTATCGTAGACCGCACGGCCCTCACGTACGGCTATAGCAATCGTTGCAAAGTTGTCATCGGCCAGCACCATGTCGGCGGCCTCTTTTGCTGCTTCGGTGCCCTTGCGGCCCATGGCCACGCCAACATCAGCCCGCTTCAGTGCAGGTGCATCGTTTAAACCATCGCCCGTCATGGCCACGACCTGCCCACTATCTTGCAAGGCTTGCACGAGACGCAATTTATGTTCGGGCGCCGCGCGGGCAAAGACATCGACATCCATGACAACTCGGCGCAAGGCGGCATCGTCCATTAAGGCGATTTCGGCCCCGGTGATTGTGGGCCTGCCAACGCCAATTCCAAGTTGCGCGCCGATTGCACGCGCCGTCTCTGCATGATCTCCAGTGATCATTTTCACGCGTATTCCTGCGCTGTGACAGGCGGCCACTGCGTGAATCGCTTCCTCACGAGGCGGATCAATAATGCCGACCAGGGCGAGCAGGGCATAACCCGACTCCACATCGGAAAACTGCAATTGGCCCGACTGTGGCAATTGTCGCTTGTAGGCTAAGGCGAGAAGACGCAGGCCTTTTGCCGCGGTGTCGGTTGCCATGCGACGCCAATAATCCACATTAAGGGGGCGCTCCCCCTGGTCGGTGAGCTCCGAGCTGCACATGTCAAGAATGCGCTCTGGCGCCCCTTTTACGAAGATCCATGGCTCGTCATGACTATCGCGGTGGCATGTGGCCATGAAGCGATGTTGTGATTCAAACGGAATCGCATCGAATCTGGGCCAAGATCCTAAGCCCATGTGTTGAGTAAATCCTGCTTTTGCGCCCAGCACGAGCAGTGCGCCCTCGGTGGGGTCGCCTTCGACAGTCCATACACCCTCTTTCTCGCGCAACCCCGCGTCGTTGCACAAGACACCTGCGCGAATCGCCATGGCCAACGCGGGGTATTGCTCTGGATCAATCACGCGATCCTTGATGCTGAGATCACCTTCTGGCACATAGCCGACGCCTGCGACATCAATGACCTGCTCAGCACAAATGATTCGTTTAGCGGTCATTTCGTTGCGGGTGAGCGTTCCGGTCTTGTCAGAGCAAATCACGGTGACCGATCCCAGTGCTTCGACTGCGGGAAGGCGACGGACGATGGCGTTGCGGCGTGCCATTCGTTGAACGCCAAGTGCAAGCGTTACGGTCATGATCGCGGGCAACCCCTCGGGAATCGCCGAGGCCGCAAGGGCGACGACCATCATGAACATGTCAGCGGGGGGCTGCCCCCTGAGCCAAACACCGAGCGCAAATGTGGCAGCTGACATTGCGAGAATTGCAAGGGCAAGCACCTTGCCAAAACGATCAATCTGGCGAAGCAAGGGGGTGGTCAGGGTCGCAATGCCCGACAGCATTCGGTTGATTTTTCCGATCTCGGTTGCTGTTCCTGTTCCAATCACCATGCCGGTGGCCTGGCCATAAACCACGAGCGTTCCCGAGTACGCCACGCCATAGCGATCGCCAAGCGCTGCATCAATAGAAACCGCCTCTTCTGTCTTTTCGGCAGGGATAGATTCGCCGGTGAGCGCCGACTCATCGATTCGCAGTTCCTTCACCGTTAAAAGGCGTAGATCCGCAGGCACCCGGTCTCCCGATGCGAGCACCACCACATCGCCGGGAACAAGCTCAGCCGCATCAATCTCTCGCCGCTGACCATTACGAATGACCAAGGCACGCGGTGAGAGCATGGCTCGAATCGCATCAAGCGCAGACTCGGCCTTGCCTTCCTGAATAAAACCAATAATGACATTAATCACGACGGCGCCCATGAGCACCCCGGTATCGACCCAGTGGCCAAGCAATGCCGTAATGCAGGCCGCTGCCATCATGATGTAGAGCAAAATGTTGTGAAACTGCAGCAGTAGCCGCATAAGCGGCCCACGACGCTTCGGGGGAGTCAGGCGATTTTTGCCAAAGGCCAAAAGCCGCTGTCGAGCCTCGTGCTCAGAGAGCCCATTGTTTCCGGTTTGTAACAGGCGTGTGACCTCTTCCTGAGACAGGGCGTGCCAGTTTGTTTGGGAAGCGTTGCGAGTAGCGCGAGCGGAGGAAGGCATGATCTTCAGAAGCTTTTTCTTGAGTATGGTGTGACACTTACGAGAGGCTATAGTGTCGATGTTATCGAAAAAAACTAGACTGATTTCTTGTGCATAGTTTTAGCCCAAAGTTGTCGAAGTAGTGTCTTGGGCAGCGTCAAACGGCGATCGTTCAGAAAATGGCGATTACCTGTACGGCAAGCGACGTTTGCGTGAAATTGACATTGTCAGGGTGCGTTACCCGGCACCCCAAAATGTTTAGGCGCGGTGATAGGGGTGGTGGTTGAGCAGCGACCAGGCCCGATAGAGTTGCTCGGCCAGCAGCACTCTGGCAAGGCCATGGGGTAGGGTCATATCCGATAGGCGAATTAAGTGGTGGGAATCCTGCTTGAGCGTTTCATCGTGCCCATCGGGCCCGCCAATTAAGAAAGCTAAGTGCTGGTGCCGGTTAATTTCTATTTCCAAACGCGCTGCAAATTGTTGCGTCGTATAGGATTTTCCGCGCTCATCAAGAGTGAAAATGCATGGGCTTTGCTTGGGTAGCGCCACACGAATACGCTCTGCCTCGGCCAGCTTCATGGCCTCGACGGTTTTGCCGGTTGTGCGCGGCTCGGCTTTTACTTCTTTCAGCAAAATTTGCCACTGCCCCGAAAGCCTGCTGGCGTAGTCTTCAAACGCTGCGTTCACCCAGTCGGGCTGCTTTTGCCCCACTGCGATGACGGTGATCATTTCTTGGCAGGTTTTTTAGCGGCCGGTTTCTTGGCTGCGGGCTTCTTGGCAGCAGGCTTTTTTGCAGCAGGTTTCTTGGCTGCGGGCTTGGAGATCGCCACGGCGCCTTTGGCGCCTCGCGATGACGGATTAACGGATGACTTTTTCGTGCCTCGCGAAGACGGCTTGAGCTCGATCGGGTGCTTGCCCCAGATCTCTTCTAATCGGTAGTACTCACGAATAGCAGGCTGCATGATATGCACCACAATATCGCCAAGATCGACCAGCACCCACTCGCCGCTCTCTTCACCTTCCGCACCGAACACTTCGCCACCCGCTTGCTTGACCTTGTCGTGCAAATGCTTGGCCAATGCTTTGGTCTGACGATTCGAAGTGCCGCTTACGATTACAACGCGGTCAAACAGACTGGTTAATGGCTGGGCGTCAAACACCACGATGTTTTGGCCTTTAATGTCTTCAAGGGCGTTGATCACCACGCGCTGGAGCTTTTCTAAAGTCATGCTGGGGTCTTATCGGTAAAGTTGATGGGTTGCAATGTACTCGGCAACGGATGTAGGAATCAAGCCTGGCGCCAAGTTACCTGCCTGCAACGCGTTGCGTATTTCGGTAGACGATACCGTATCAGGCTGAATTTGAATCCAGTGAATTGCCCCGCCACGCTCGCGAATCACTTTGGCGACACTGGAGCTCTCTGCGCCAGGACGGGCTGCAACAGCGAGATCCACATGGTGAATTAGCCAATCCCATCTGTGCCAGGACAGAAAATGCTGCAGCTGGTCCTCGCCCAAGATCCAAATCAGCTTTCTGCCCGGAAATTCTTTTTGAAGGCCAGACACCGTGTCTGCCGTAAAGTTTGACCCGCCTTGCTGGGCGGCAAGAATCTCTCGGTCATCGACTCGCATTCTTGGGTCTTGCAGATCCTTGAGTGCGAGCTTGGTCATGGCGAGTCGGTGAGCAGGCGACGCAATTACGGGTTTGTGCTCGGGGTCACCCGTGACGATCCAGCGAATCTCGTTGAGGTGAAGTGTGTCGGCGACAGCCCGTGCAATGTTCAGATGTGCGCGGTGGACGGGATCGAAACGACCGCCGAATAGTCCGAGAGGGGAGATTGCCACGCTCGCGTCGCTCGCTCGCAATGACGAATTCGCCGTCATTGCGAGGCCTGCAAGGCCGTGGCAATCCAATCCCGTGGCTTGATCGCTTCGTAAATTTTTGCCTCGGGCGAGCCGGGTTTTGGCGCCCAGTCATAGCGCCACTTCACAATGGGGGGCATGGACATCAAAATGCTTTCCGCGCGCCCGCCACTTTGCAAGCCAAAGTGGGTGCCGCGGTCAAACACCAAATTGAACTCAACATAGCGGCCACGACGGTACGCCTGGAAGTCTCGCTCTCGTTCACCGTAATCCATAGCTTTTCGCTTGGCCACAATCGGCGTGTAAGCATTTAAAAACGCATTGCCGACCGCCTGCGTCATGGCAAAGCTTTGCTCATAGCCAAGCTCTGAAAAGTCATCAAAGAACACACCGCCAATACCGCGGGCTTCTTCCCGGTGTTTGAGGTAAAAGTACTCGTCGCACCATTTTTTGAATTTTGGGTAGTACTGCGCGCCAAAGGGTGCAAGTGCTTCTTGGCAGGTACGGTGAAAGTGCACAGCATCTTCATCAAAAGGGTAGTAGGGCGTGAGATCCATGCCGCCACCAAACCACCAGGCATCTTCTTCGCCAGGTTTAACGGCCTTGGCTACAAATGAGCGCACATTCATGTGCACGGTGGGAATGTATGGGTTGCGGGGGTGAAACACGAGCGACACGCCAATGGCTTCAAAACCGCGCCCTGACAGTTCAGGGCGATTTTGGGTGGCCGACGGGGGAAGGCGATCACCGCGTACATGCGAAAACCCAACGCCTGCGCGTTCAAACACATTGCCCTCTTCCAAAATGCGGGAGCGGCCATCGCCTTTGAGCATGGCATCTTCTGGTTTTTTCCAGGCATCTTCTGCAAAGGGCTTGCCATCAATCTCGCTGATCTTGGCGGTGATGCGATCTTGCAGGCCCAGAAAGTAATCGCGCAGGTTCGAAATGTTGATGCTCATAAATTTTCCGTCATCGCGAGGAGGGCGCAGCCCGACGTGGCGATCCACATTATCGAATTGCCCGGTAGCCAATGTCACTGCGGTAGTGCATGCCATCAAATGACACTTGTTTCACCGCTTCATAAGCCGCCGTTTGCGCAGCCTTGATATTGGCGCCAAGCGCAGTCACGCACAATACCCGGCCGCCACTGGTGACCAAGGCGCCATCTTGCAGCTTGGTGCCTGCATGAAATACAAAGCAGTCTTGGGTGTTAATGGGCAATGTGGCGATCAAATCTCCGGTACGCACCGTTTCTGGGTAGCCATGCGCGGCCACCACCACGCCGAGTGCCACACGAGAATCCCACTCGGCTTGGACATTGTCTAGCTTTTGTGCGATTGCCGCCTCGGCCAGCACGGTGAGATCAGATTTCAGCCGCATCAAAATCGGCTGTGTTTCTGGGTCGCCCATGCGGCAGTTAAATTCCAACACCTTGACATCGCCCTTGGGTGAAATCATTAAACCGGCATAGAGAAAACCCGTGTAGGGCGTGCCTTTCGCGGCCATGCCTTTTAACACTGGCGTAATCACTTCACGCATCACCTTGGCGTGAATCTCGGGCGTAACAATTGGGGCGGGTGAATACGCACCCATGCCGCCGGTGTTGGGGCCTTGGTCTTGATTGAGCAGGCGTTTGTGATCTTGGCTGGTCGCCATGGGCAGCGCGGTCTTGCCATCGCACATCACAATAAAACTGGCTTCTTCACCTTGCAAAAATTCTTCGATCACCACGCGCGCGCCCGCATCGCCGAACTTGTTATCGAGCAGCATCATGTCAATGGCATCGTGGGCTTCTTGCGCAGTCATCGCCACCACCACGCCCTTGCCGGCGGCCAAGCCATCGGCCTTGATCACAATCGGTGCGCCTTTGACATTGACATAGTCGTGGGCTGCCTTGGCATTGCTGAAGGTTTGAAATTCTGCGGTAGGAATGTTGTGCTCGGCCATAAAGCGCTTGGCAAAGTCCTTGCTGGATTCCAGCTGTGCACACGCTTGTGTAGGACCGAAAATTGCAAGCCCTTCTTTGCGAAAACAATCGACAATTCCTGCGGCCAGTGGCGCTTCGGGGCCGACAATCGTTAAGGCGATTTTGTTTTGTTTTGCGAAGTCAACGGCGGCTTGCGGGTTTTTAGCGGGGTCGATTGGTACGTTTTCGATAGGTATGGATTGCAGTGCGCCTGGACCGCCACGCCCTTCGGGCTCGCGGTGACGGCTATATTCGCTCGCAATGACGGGACCCGTTGTGCCACCATTGCCGGGTGCTACAAACACCTGATCCACACGCGGTGATTTGGCTACACACCATGCCATGGCGTGTTCGCGGCCGCCTGCACCAATGATTAGTACGCGCATGTCGTCATTGCGAGCCCCCTCTCGTCACCCCGATCGGGGGTGACGAGAGGGGCGTGGCAATCCATCGTTCGCAGACTGCTTCGGCTGGGCCTCGCAGTGACGGGATCAATTAATAACCGCATTGGTGTAAATCTCTTGCACATCATCCAAGCCTTCAAGGGCATCCAATAGTTTTTGCATTTTGGCACCGTCTTCGCCGGCAAGCTCGCAATCGGTGTCGGCGCGCATGGTGATCTCGGCAACTTCGGGCTTGAGCCCCGCTTTTTCTAAAGCGTCTTTTACGGATTGAAAGTCATTCGTGCCACAGAGCACTTCGATCGCGCCGTCCTCATCGGTGATCACATCTTCTGCACCGGCATCGAGTGCCGCTTCCATAACCTTGTCTTCTGAAGTGCCGGGCGCAAACACGAACTGGCCGCAGTGCTTGAACATGAAGGAAACGGAGCCATCGGTGCCCAGATTACCGCCGTATTTGGAAAAAGCGTGACGCACCTCGGCAACGGTACGGGTGCGGTTATCGGTCATGCAATCCACGATGACGGCGGCACCGGCAATGCCGTAGCCCTCGTAGCGAATCTCTTCGTATTCAACGCCTTCTAATTGCCCAGTACCCCGCTTGATTGCGTCAAGCACTTTGTCTTTGGGCATGTTGGCGTCCGACGCCTTGTCCATGGCCAAGCGCAGGCGTGGGTTAGTCGCTGCGTCGCCGCCGCCGAGCTTGGCCGCTACGGTGATCTCTTTGATCAGTCGCGTAAAGATCTTGCCCCGCTTTTCGTCTTGTCGGCCTTTGCGGTGCTGAATATTGGCCCATTTGGAGTGTCCTGCCATAGGAGCCTGATTTTACGGGAGCAGGGGTTTCCCCGCCTTGAGGCAAAGTGATGTTTTGATGCGATGATGATATGATGAAAGAAGATTTGGAGAAAAAAATGAGAACTACTTTGGATATTGACGACGATGTTCTGAGCGCACTAAAAGAGCTCGCTCGTCTTCGAGGCGAAAGTATCGGCAAGGTCGTCTCAGAAGCTGTCCGAGAAGGAATTCGTTTAGATCTTGTTTGTGGGCCAGAGGGGGGCAGGGGCCGACCAGAAGTTAGAGAGTCCTCTGCCGAAGATGTTTTGGCGAAATACGGCTTCGAACCCCTGCCTTATCGAGGTAAGTTAGTAACAGACGAGTTAATCAATCAAATTCGTGATGATGAGGGCCTATGAACGAACCGGTTAGGTCCCTATTTGATGTCAACTTTCTTCTTGCTTTGCTCGACAGGTCTCATATTCATCATGCCAGGGCAGTCGAATGGTTCTCTGAAAATATCTCGGGCGGCTGGGCATCTTGCCCTATCACCCAGAATGGCTGCGTTAGAGTTATGTCGAACCCACGTTACACGAATCCCACATCTCCACAAGATGCCGTTCGACGTTTGAATAAAGCAACCAGTACGCTGGGCCATAAATTCTGGCCTGATTCAGTGAGCCTTTTCGAGGGTGGTCTGATCGACTGGACCCAAGTAATCACCTGCCGAACAATCACAGATGCCTATCTACTTGCTCTGGCGGTGAAAAATCAGGGTCGCCTCGTGACTTTTGACCGCGGAATTGATTTCAAGGTTGTTCGAGGCGCATCCGCCGAGAACTTGAAAGTCCTGAAATACTAGTCAATGCACGAATCAGCGCTTGTAACGCTTCGGCACAAACGGCAGCTTGGCAACTTCCACCTTCAGTTTCTTATCCCGAACGATCGCATATAAAGGCTCATTGACTGCGCTGGTTTGAACGAGAGCCAGCATGACTGGGTAACCCAGCGAGGGCGACACGGTGCCGCTGGTCACCTCGCCCACCTCGCTGCCGTCTTCTTTCACGATCTTGGCGTGCGAACGAATGGGCACGGGCTCTTTTGAGATCAGGCCAATCAGCTTACGGGGGGCGCCATTGGCAATTTGCGCCAGCACTTTTGCAGCGCCCGGAAAGCCGCCAGTGGCCCGACGTGATGCTGCAATTGAAAAACCAAGGCTTGCTTCAATCGGGGTAACCGTTGGCGAAATGTCATTGCCATGCAAGGGCAAGCCGGCTTCGAGCCGCAGGGTGTCGCGAGCGCCAAGGCCAACCGGTTTGACGCGATCATCCTTCATAATTTCGCGCACGACACGTTCCGCATCGGCTGCAGGAATGGAAATCTCATAGCCGTCTTCACCGGTGTAGCCAGAGCGGGTAGTGAAGCAGGTCACGCCGCACAGAGTAAGTTCGGCTGCTTGCATGAACACCATGTCTGCCGCTTTGGGGTCAAGTGCAGCGAGCACTGATTCTGCATCGGGGCCTTGCAATGCAACGAGTGCAGCATCCACCCATTCAAACTTTAGGCCCGGCGCGAGTTTTTGCAGCAAGGCAAGATCGGCATCGCGGTTGCCAGCGTTGACGATCATGCGTACTTCTGGATTGCCACGGCCTTCGGCCTCGCAATGACGAGCGCCGTCATCGCGAGGGCCTGTCACCCCGAGGCCATCGGCCGTGGGGGCGGGCCCGTGGCGATCTGCGTGCCGATAAACCAGCATCAAGTCATCCTCAATGCCACCCTCGTCATTGAGCAACACCGAATAGCGCTGAATATCATTGGGCCAGCCATTGAAATCACAGGGCAGCGTAGCTTGCAGCTCTCGACAAAGCTGCGCACCACTCGGGTCGTTCGGTGCGGTAATGCGCAGCTGGCCCATGTGCGACACATCGAACAAGCCCGCATGGTTGCGGGTGTGCAAATGCTCGGCCTTTAAGCCCATGGGGTATTGAATGGGCATGTTGTAGCCCGCAAAGGGGCCGAACTTGGCGCCAAGTTCGGTGTGAAGTTTTTCGAGCGGAATTGATTTCATGTTACGCATACGCTTCAACGGGCGGGCAAGTGCACACCAAATTGCGATCACCCGCGGCATTGTCAATGCGCTTCACACTCGGCCAAAACTTGGCCGCACGCACATAGGGCAGAGGGAACACAGCCGTATCGCGTGAGTAGCTGTGCGCCCACTCACCAGTCACTTCCTGCGCAGTGTGTGGCGCATTCTTGAGCGGGTTATCCGCTTTGTCGAACTCGCCTGAGCGAACCTTTTGAATCTCACCTGCAATCGCAATCATTGCGTCACAGAAACGATCCAACTCCGCCTTTGATTCCGATTCTGTTGGCTCCACCATTAAGGTGTCGGCCACAGGGAACGAAAGCGTAGGCGCATGATAGCCATAGTCCATTAGCCGCTTGGCCACATCTTCCGCCGTAATTCCCACCTCGGCTTTTAGGTGGCGCAAATCCAAAATGCACTCGTGCGCAATGCGGCCGTTTTCCCCTTTGTACAAAATGGGGAAGTGATTTTCTAGGCGCTTGGCAACATAGTTGGCGTTCAGAATGGCGATCTCGGTGGCCTTGCGAATTCCGCTTGCGCCCATCATGCGGATATACATCCACGAAATCGTGGTGATCAAGGCGCTACCGCTGGCGGTTGCTGAAACACTGTTGCCTTTATCCGACTGCGTAAATGGGTCGATGGCCAAAAATGGCGCCAAGTGTTTGGCTACTGCAATCGGGCCCATGCCGGGGCCGCCACCGCCGTGGGGAATGCAGAAGGTTTTGTGCAGGTTCATGTGGCACACATCGGCGCCAATATCACCGGGGCGTGTTAAGCCTGCCTGTGCATTCAGGTTGGCGCCATCCATATACACCTGGCCACCGGCATCGTGCACCATTTTGCAAATGTCTTTAATGGCCGACTCAAACACGCCGTGGGTCGAGGGGTAGGTCACCATCAGTGCGCACAACGAATCCTTATTCGCTTCGATTTTGGCCTTCAAATCAGCCACATCGACATTGCCTTGCGAATCACACGCCACCACCACAATCTTCATGCCCATCATCTGGGCGGTTGCGGGGTTGGTGCCGTGGGCCGAGGAAGGAATTAAACAGATATTGCGGTGGCCTTCGCCAAGTGAGTTCTGATAGTGGCGAATGGCGAGCAGGCCGGCATATTCGCCCTGTGCGCCCGAGTTTGGCTGAAACGACACGGCGCTAAAGCCGGTAATTTCTTCAAGCCATTGACCCAGCTGGCTCAGCATGATCTCGTAGCCGCGGGCTTGCTCAATAGGCGCAAAGGGGTGCAGGCTCGCAAACTCGGGCCAGGTCACCGGCGCCATTTCAGAGGCCGCGTTTAGCTTCATGGTGCAAGAGCCCAAAGGAATCATGGAGTGCACCAATGAAATGTCTTTGTTTTCGAGCTTTTTCATGTAGCGCACAAAATCGGTTTCGCTGTGATAGCTGTTAAAAACTGGATGAGTCAGCACGGGATCATTGCGCAGCAAGGCAGTGGGCACCGATTCAGGTTGCACCGTGATCTTTAAGGCTTTCAGCGCATCTACCGTGGTGGCTTTGCCGGTTAACACTTCCACTAGATCGGCAACATCCGCAAGGCTCGTGGTTTCATCGCAGGCAACGCCAACATCGCCGTTGGCAAACACACGCAAGTTCATTTCTTTTGCAGCAGCACGTTGTTTCACCGCCTGTGTTCCGCCAACATTGGCCAGGCTTTTCGCGCTGAACGTGACGGTGTCAAAAAACTGTGTGCTCGCCGCTTCTAAACCGCTGGCTTTCACAATCAAACGTGCCATGGCATTGGCGCGCAGGGCAATGCGATGCAGGCCTTGGGGGCCGTGGTAGACCGCGTAAAACGAGGCAATGTTGGCCAGCAGGGCCTGAGCGGTGCAGATGTTACTGGTGGCTTTATCGCGGCGAATGTGCTGCTCACGGGTTTGCAGTGACATGCGATACGCAGGCCTTCCGCTGGCATCGACCGACACGCCGATGATTCGCCCAGGCATCAGTCGCACCAAGTCTTCTTTTACTGCCATAAATGCAGCGTGCGGGCCGCCGTAGCCCATCGGCACGCCAAAGCGTTGGGCCGAGCCAATGGCAACATCGGCACCCATGGCGCCAGCCGATTTCACAAGCATGGAAGCTAATAAATCAACACCCATACAAAGCTTGGCGTTCACGGCGTGCAGCTTTTCTGCAAGCGAAGAGAAATCACGCAGCACGCCGCGGGTGTCGGGCGATTGCACATGGGCGCCAAAAAATTCTGCAGTGGGCGCAAATGAATCCGCATCGCCCACCACGACCTCAATGCCCATCCAGCCGGCGCGTGTTTTCATGACCGCAATCACTTGGGGGTGCACATGGGCATCTACAAAAAACTGTGTGGCATTTGCAACTTTGCTGGCACGCTTTAAAGTGGCCATCGCTTCCGCGGCAGCAGTGGCTTCATCGAGAAGCGATGCATTCGAGGTGTGCATGCCCGTGAGATCCACCACCATTTGCTGAAAGTTCATCAGCGCCTCTAAGCGGCCCTGGGCCACTTCAGCCTGATAGGGCGTGTAGGCGGTGTACCACCCGGGGTTTTCCAACACATTGCGCCGAATCGGCTCGGGCAAGAATGTGTTGTGATAGCCCGCGCCAATATAGCTGCGCCAGACTTTGTTTTTTGAAGCGATCGACTTGAGCTCTGCGAGCGCCTCGGCCTCGGAGGCGGGCGCAGGAAGGTCTAACAAGCCATCACGCAAAATGCTCGCCGGCACCGTTTCTTGAATCAGCGCATCGCGTGACTTGGCGCCGATTTGTTCCAGCATCTGGCTCTCGGCAGCCCGGCTGGGGCCAAGATGGCGGGTGTGGAATTCATCGTGGGCAAACAGCCCTTCGAGATTGTCGATCGGTTCGTAAGCGTGCATGGCCGCTCCTGGCAAGTAAAGGGTTGTGGCAGCGCTTAGGCAGCGCCGGATTCAGACTTGTATTGATCGACTGACAAAAGGCTTTGCTCAGAGCCCGCGGCTGCAGGCTTTAGTTTGAAAAGCCAGCCTTTTTCGTAAGGCGATTCATTGACGGCTTGTGGGGTGCCCGAGAGGTCTTCATTGACGGCCACCACCTCACCCGCAACGGGTGCGTAAACATCAGAAGCGGCTTTGGTGGATTCCACCACAGCGCAAGACTCTGCAGCGGCAAGCTTGCGGCCAATTGCGGGCAGATCCACATAAACCAGTTCGCCCAGGGAATCTTGGGCCAAGTCGGTGATTCCAACGGTCAGCGTGCCGTCGGATTCGGTGCGAATCCATTCGTGGGAAGCGGTGTAACGCAGGTCAGCAGGGAAATTCACGGTTTACTCTCCAGCGCTTTCGCGCAGTGCACTTTTTAAAAAGGGGTCATGCCACCATCGCCAAGAAACCTGGCATTACCGCATTCCCCCTCTGTCCTTCGTGCCTGAGAAAGTAACCTTCGGCGGACCCTCTAATCACAAGGGCCTCTCTCCAGAGAGTCTGGCAAGCGCGCAGTCCTTTTGCCTGAGAGTTTTTGGGGCTTTACACCTTCGGCGTTGCGCAGGGTTTGTCCTGCTGCAATCTCTCCCACGCGCGAGAGTAGACTAGCCGCAAGTTTCGGGAAGGGTGGCAAAACTGTCAAGTCAATGGCCGTCATTGCCAATGGATCGCCACGGCCTTCGGCCTCGCGATGACGGCAGCTTTAAAGTCATTGCGAGGGCCCGAAGGGCCCGTGGCAATCCACGATCTTGGGTCGCCACGCTGCGCTCGCGATGACCTTCGTTTTTAAAGTATCACCTTAGGAGAAAGTTGTATGTCGCAAACAGCAAGAGCCGTTCGAATCGACACCTACGGCGGCCCGGAAGTGATGAAGCTCGTCGAGGTGGAAGTCGCCGCCCCCGGGCCGGGCGAAGCTTTGGTGCGCCAGCATGCGATCGGCCTGAACTTTATCGATATTTACCAGCGTTCCGGCGTTTATCCCAACCCCCTGCCGCTGCAATTAGGCATGGAAGGCTCAGGCGTGGTTCAGGCCGTAGGCAGTAGTGTGACCCATGTGAAAGTGGGCGATCGCGTGGCCTATGCGGCCAACCCGCCGGGTGCGTATACCGAGCTTCGTGTGGTGCAAGCCGCCAAGCTCATCAAGATTCCCAAAACGATTTCGTTTGAAGTGGGTGCCGCCATGATGCTCAAGGGCATGACGGCGCATTATTTGTTCAAGCGCACGGCCAACCTGCAAAAAGGCCACACAGTGTTATTTCATGCCGCTGCTGGTGGTGTCGGTCTAATTGCCATGCAGTTGGCAAAGCTCATGGGGGTGAAAATCATTGGCACGGTGGGCTCTGAAGAAAAAGCCAAACTTGCCAAAAAATGGGGTTGTGATCACACGATCATTTACACCAAAGAAAATTTTGCTCAGCGCGTAAAAGAAATTACCAAGGGCCGTGGTGTTGATGTGGTGTATGACTCGGTGGGCAAAGACACCTTTGAAGGGTCGCTGGCCTGTCTTCGTAAATATGGCTTGATGGTGAGCTATGGAAATGCCTCGGGCAAAGTGCCGCCGTTTACGACCGATGCGCTAAAGGGCTCGCTATTTATTACCCGGCCCTCGCTCATGCCCTACACCGAAACCCGCGAAGAGCTTGAGCTCACCGCCAATGACTTAGTCAAGCTTGTTGCCAGTAAAAAGCTGGTGATTCCCGTGGAGCGTACTTATAAGCTTGCCGATGTTCAGCAGGCGCACCGTGATCTTGAGGGGCGAAAAACGACGGGCTGCTCGGTGATGGTTCCTTAACCGCGATTGCGAGTGGATCGCCACGGGGCCTAATGGCCCCTCGCGATGACGTTTCAATAGCCGTCATTGCGAGGGCCGCGAAGCGGCTCGTGGCAATCTACTGGCGGTGATAACCCGTCACTCGCTCAATCTCATTGCGTGACCCCATAAACACCGCAACCCGCTGATGTAATTCAGTGGGTTGCATTTCCATAATGCGCTCGCGACCGTTCGTCGATGCACCACCCGCCTGCTCCATCAAAAAGCTCATGGGGTTGGCTTCGTACATCAGCCGCAGTTTTCCCGCCTTGCCTGGTTCGCGCGAATCGCGCGGGTACATAAACGTGCCGCCTCGGGTTAGCACACGATGCACATCGGCCACCATGCTGGCGATCCAGCGCATGTTGTAATCCTTGGCTAAAGGCCCCGTTTTGCCCGCGAGCATTTCATCGATATAGCGTTTTACCGGCGCTTCCCAGTGCCGTGCGTTTGACGCGTTAATGGCGAACTCTTTGGTGTCGGCCGGAACCTGAATTCGCTCGGTGGTGAGCCACCAGATGCCCTGATCGAGTGTAAAGGCCGCAGTGCCTCTTCCTAGCGTAATCACGAGTTGTGTGGCAGGCCCGTAGGCAACATAGCCTGCGGCGACTTGCGCCGTGCCGGGCTGCAGGAATATTTCGTCATTGCGAGGCACCGCAGGTGCCGTGGCAATCCCCGGCCTTTTCAATACCGAAAAAATCGTGCCAATCGTGACATTGACATCAATATTCGACGACCCATCAAGCGGATCAAACAGCAGCAGGTAATCACTGGTGTCAGGCACTGCAGTCTCGGTGCCTGACACCACGGGGGCTTCCATTTCTTCCGAAGCCACTGCATAGGCCCCTGAGGCAAGGCCCGCTTGCAGCAGAATGTCATTGGCGATCACATCCAGTTTTTTCTGGTGCTCGCCTTGCACATTGTCACTGCCGGCCTCGCCCAAAATCCCGGCCAAGGCGCCACGGCGCACTTCATCGCTGATTGTCACGCAGGCCTGCACAATGCCTTGCAGAAGTGTGCTCAGATCGGCAGGTGCGCCTTGCTCTTTTAAAAAGTCGGCAAGCTGTTTCGCCATGGTGTCTCCCTGTGTTTTCCGTATTATTCCATCATGACTTTTCAAGCCCATTCGCCCGTCGATCGCCGATTCGCCAGCACGGCAAGGCTTTTTTCAGCCGATGAATTTGCGAGGATTCGTGCCGGTCATGTGGCGGTGGTTGGCTTGGGTGGCGTAGGCTCTTGGGCGGCCGAGGCTTTGGCACGGTCCGGGGTGGGCGCACTCACGCTGATTGACATGGACCATGTCGCCGAGTCGAATTTGAACCGCCAGGTGCAGGCCCTGCATTCCACGCTGGGTATGGCTAAGGGCAAGGCGCTGGCCGACCGAATTCGGGATATTGCGCCCGATTGCGATGTGAGGGTGGTGGATGAGTTCGTGACACCCGAGAATTTCGGGGAGATTGCAAGTGCGGTAGACCGCCACGTCGACCCTTCGGGTCTCCTCGCGGTGACGGAAGAGCCGTCATTGCGAGGCTCTTGCCCCCCGTCATTGCGAGGCCCCGACGGGGCCGTGGCAATCCAGCCCGCCATTTGGCTCGACGCCACCGACGACCTTCGCGCCAAGAAAGCCATGATTGTGTGGCTGCAGGCCCAAAAAGGTCTGAAGCGACTGATTGTGAGCGGTGGTGCAGGCGGCAAGACCGACCCCACCCGAATTGAGGTGACAGATCTTTCAGAAACTCTGCAGGATCCTTTGCTGTCTACCTTGCGCTATGACCTTCGCAAACAGCATGGATTTCCCCGGCAAGGAAAGATGAAAATAACAGCCGTGTTCTCGCGACAACCCAGCGTAAAGTCAGACGATTGCGACTCTTCGGCAAAGCTGGCCTGTGCGGGCTACGGATCTTTGGTGACAGTAACGGCAGTAATGGGCATGGTGGCGGCGAGTGAGGCGCTTGCGCGCCTTCAGAAAAAAAGTAGTTAAAATGACTACTTTAGGAGATTCTGATGAAAAAAGTCAGTGCGGCCCAAGCGAACCGACAGTTTTCTGCGCTACTTAAAGATGTGACCGGGGGGGCAACTGTGCTGATCACCTCTCATGGTCAGCCCGTTGCCCAAATGATGGCTGTTTCTGATGTGGGGCCAGAGCGCGCGCGCGCAAAGAAGCTGCTCCTGCAAACCCTTGAATCTCAGCGCTCAGCGTATCAGGTGAAAGGGAAAAGAGACTGGACACGAGATGAACTTTACGATCGCGGCGATCTGAAAAAAAGTCGCAGGGCAATTAGATGAGATACGGTCTGGATACGAATGTGCTTGTTTACGCAGAGGACTACAAGGCGGCTCGCAAGTGCGACATTAGTTTAGCCCTGCTGAATTCCTTGATTGCTGAGGATGTGTGCATACCTGTGCAAACACTTGGCGAACTGCACCGAGTTCTGGTCGGTAAGGCCGGCCGGTCCGAGCAAGCGAGCCGCGATCGGGTTTTGCAGTATATGGATGCGTTTTCAACGGTCCCTACAACAAACTCCGCTTTTCAATCTGCACTTGAGCTCTCGGTAGCACATCATTTCTCGATTTGGGATTCGATGGTGATGGCTGTGTGCGCTGAGAATGGATGTCGCATTCTATTTACCGAGGACTTGCAAGAGGGCTTTACTTGGAATGGTCTTACCGTTGTGAACCCCTTTTTGAAAACACATGCTCCCGAAATCCTGGCTTTGCTGCCTGAAAGACTCTAACTAATGAACGCACGCGACGCTCTATCTCCCGCTATCACAACCCCAGCGGTGATTCACCGGCGCGATTACCAGCCGCCGACGCACCACATTTCTTCGGTCAAGCTCGATTTCACCTTGGGCTTGGAAGACACATGCGTGGTCAATGAATTTGCATTCGAACGCACAGGCAGCCAAGCTGCGCTTACACTTCACGGTGATGAGCTTGGATTTGTATCGGTGGCACTCAATGGCAGAACACTCGCTGCCGATGAATTCGATGTCTCTCCCCAGCATTTGCACATTCACAATGCGCCTGCTCAAGGCGTGTTGCGTGTTGAAACCAAAATCAACCCAAGCGCCAACACGGCGCTGATGGGTCTTTATGCCTCGCGCGGCGGCCTGTTTACCCAGTGTGAGTCGGAAGGCTTTCGGCGCATTACTTACTTTTTAGACCGGCCCGATGTCATGGCCATCTACGATGTCATTTTGCGTGGGCCGAAGTCGCAATTTCCAGTGTTGCTGAGCAACGGCAATTTACTCTCACAAAAAGATCTTGACGGCGGCATGCATGAAGCCCATTGGCACGATCCGTTTCCAAAGCCCAGCTATCTGTTTGCGCTGGTTGCAGCCGATCTCGACCGAATCGAAGAAACAATTACCACCTGCAGCGGCAAAAAGGCCTTGCTTCAGGTCTACACCCGCAAAGAAGACTTGTCTCAGGCCGGCCACGCCATGGAATCATTAAAGCGTGCAATCTTTTGGGACGAAAAACGCTTTGGGCTGGAGCTCGATCTTGATCGGTTCATGATTGTTGCCGTTCCCGATTTCAATTCGGGCGCCATGGAAAACAAAGGCTTGAATCTTTTCAATACCAAGTTCGTGTTGGCTGATCCGCAAACCGCGACCGATATTGATTACGACGGCATTGAGTCGGTGGTGGCCCACGAATATTTCCATAACTGGACCGGCAACCGCATTACGTGTCGTGATTGGTTTCAGCTCACGCTGAAAGAAGGCCTAACGGTTTTTCGCGACTCGGAGTTTTCAAGCGATATGGCGGCGCAGGGCCTCGGCGAGCGCGAAGCCGCAAGCGCCCGTGCAGTGCGCCGAATCGATGCGGTGCGGGTGTTGCGCGCTGCTCAGTTCCCCGAAGACGCTGGTCCCATGTCGCACCCGATTCGGCCCGATAGCTACCAAGAGATTCGCAATTTCTACACCGCAACGGTCTACGAAAAAGGTGCAGAAGTGATTCGCATGCTGCAGACGTTGCTGGGCATTGATGGCTTTCGCAAAGGCATGGATTTATATTTTCAGCGCCACGATGGCCAGGCGGTGACTTGCGAAGAATTTGTTAACGCCATGTTCGATGCGAACCATCGCCAAGGTGCGGAACTGTTCATGCGCTGGTACGACACTTCCGGAACACCCCATGTGAAGGTGTCAGACACCTGGGATCCGTCAAGTGGCACCTATACCTTGCGCTTTGAGCAATCAATCTCAAAAACGAGCCCCTCTCAAAAGCCGCTCATGCTGCCGATTGCTTATGGCGTGATCAGCCCGCAAGGCAAGGAGATTGTCAACGATGTGCTGGTCATGAATGACTGGCAGGCCAGTGTAACGATCAAGGCTTGCGAAAAACCGCTGCCTTCTTTGTTGCGTGATTTTTCGGCACCGGTAGCGCTCGATTACGCCTACTCGGAAGAAGACCTGATTCATTTGCTTGGGCATGATTCAGATCCGTTTAATCGTTGGGAGGCTGGCCAGCGCCTGATGCTGGGCATCATTACGGGAAAGAGCAGCAACGGCCTGCAAAAACTGCTTTCAGCGTTTAAGCAAATTGCTGCAGAGCCATCGCTGGATAATAGCTACAAAGCCTGCATGCTCACCCTGCCTTCGGAGCAATATGTCGCAGAGCAAGTCGAGGTAGTGGATCCACAAGCCATTCGCAATGCGCGCAACGCCTTGCGGTTGGCCTTGGCCAATGCTTTGCGCACAGAGCTCCAGGCAATCGATTCACAGTTACAGTCTGCCAAGTCTTTAACATACTCGCCCGATCCAATGTCTTGTGGCCGCCGTTCGCTGGCAAACCTTGCCCAGCATTGGTTGGTGATTGCGGGGGTAATTTCGCCTGCCGAGTTATTGGCACGCTATCGCAAGGCGGACAATATGACCGATCGAATGGCGGCGCTTCAGGCCTTGGTTGAGCTCAATACCATTGAGGCAAGCCGTGCACTAGAGGAATATCTGAATCGCTTTAAAGATCATGCCTTGGCCATGGATAAGTGGTTCTCGGTGCAAGTCACCATGCTTTCCGATCTTGCATTGGATCGCGTGCAGTATCTTTTGAATCACCCCCTGTACGATTCATCGAATCCGAATCGGGTGCGTGCGGTGTTGGGTGCTTATACGCACCAGAACCTTCCTGGCTTTCATCGGGCCGATGGCAAGGGCTATGCGTTGTGGGCCGAGCAGGTGGTGGCGATCGATCGTAAAAACTCCCAGTTGGCTTCGCGCTTGGCCAGAAGCCTGGATCGCTGGTCCCGGTTTGAGCCGGTTCGTCGTGAGTTGATGAAGCAAGCGCTCGAGCGTGTGGCTGCTGATGCAAAACTCTCGCCCGATGTGCGGGAGGTGGTGAGCAAGTCGCTGGGATGAACGGTCATTGCGAGCCGCGCAGCGGCGTGGCAATCCACCGCATCACCATCTTTTGCCG
>CAYTWR010000001.1:20147-46387 GCA_964442225.1 uncultured Burkholderiaceae bacterium
GTCATTGCGAGCCGCGCAGCGGCGTGGCAATCCACCGCATCACCATCTTTTGCCGGATCGTCGATTACTTCGGCGATGCCGGTTTTTGTTGGCGTCTCGCCTTGGCGCTTAAACGATTGGGCGCCACCCACGTGAACCTGGTCATCGACCGGCTCAATATTCTTGATGAGATTCGCGGCTCAGAGCGCCTGCAAGGCGTCACGGTATTGCCATGGAATGTCACGCAGGAGCGCTGGGAAACACATGGCGTTCCAATCCATGAACAGTGTGATCTGCTGATTGAGGCCTTTGCCTGCACTCCACCACCTGCTTATTTGCAAGACCTTCCTGCTCACGCGCAATGGATTACGCTGGATTATTTGGCAACCGAAGCCTGGGCCGACACTGCGCATGCAAAACCATCGCCTGCGCCACGCGTGAATCACCCCGCCGCAAAGACCCGGCGTTGGTGGATCCCAGGGTTCTCAAAATCGACCGGCGGCCTCTTGCATGGCGCTTGGCGCCACATCACCAAAGAAGAACGTGAGGCATGGCGCAAGAAACTTGCAGGCCGGTCGATTGGCAACGACACTTTTTTGATTCTCGGCTTTGGTTATGACGATGCGCCATGGGCCGCATTGGAACAAATGTTGCGCAATCAATTGCCAGTGGGGTTTAAGGACTTTGCAATTTGGAAGCCCAAGGGGGTGGACTATTCGCAGCAAGAGTTCGATGAAATTTTGCAAGCCTGCGATTTGAATTTTGTGCGCGGCGAGGATTCGTTCGTGCGTGCCCACTGGGCGGCTGCAGGCCCTTGGAAGGTGCCCTTGGTGTGGCAGCCTTACCGACAAGAGAACAAAGCCCATGGCCATAAACTTGCCGGCTGGTTAAATCAGATTGTGCGCCACCCAAAGCTTGCAGCCTTGCAAGATCTGCACTGGGCATTCAATGGCTTGCGGCCCGCAGAGTCCCATGCGGGTTTGTCGCTTGAATCTGCGTGGGATGATTTTGTGGGCCGGTTTGAAGAATCACGCGATCGATTGCACAAGGCGTGCTTGAGGCTGGCGAGCGAAGAGTCTTTGGAAAGTGGATTGCTTCGTGTTGCCTTGGATCGCCGCGTCGCCTTCGGCTCCTCGCGATGACGTTCCCAGTCGTCGATGACGTTCTTTAGTCGTCATTGCGAGGCCCCATCGGGGCCGTGGCAATCCACGATAAAGTGTCTGCGAAGCCTCCCGGGCGATATCCCTGAACCTAGGGTTCAGGTGGGCGAGATCAGACCGGCTCTGGGGTCAACCGCGCAATGGGTCGACTCTCGCCTGCCGGCCAATTTTCAAGCCCGTGCGCAAGCGCATTGGTTCAAAGAAATAATGGCCCAAAAAGCTCGCAGACAGGCCTAGTCTAACCCGCTTTGGGCGCACCGGCGAGGCAGAAATCCCCACCAAAAAAGGCTAAAATGGCGTGCTAACAAAAGCCCAGTATCGGGCTTTTCTTGTCTATCCCTTTGGAATCTCAACAATGAAAACCGCACAAGAACTCCGCGTGGGCAATGTTTTTATGATCGGCTCCGAGCCCATGGTGGTGCTGAAGGCCGAATACAACAAATCGGGCCGCAATGCTGCCGTGGTGAAAATGAAGCTCAAAAACCTGCTTTCGGGCAGCGGCCAAGAAACAGTATTTAAAGCCGACGAAAAATTTGAGACCCTGGTGCTTGATCGCAAAGAGTGCACCTATTCGTATTTCGCCGATCCCATGTATGTCTTCATGGATTCGGAATACAACCAATACGAAGTCGAGGCCGAATCCATGGGCGATGCGCTCAACTATGTGGAAGAAGGCATGGCCTGCGAAGTGGTGTTCTACGAAGGCCGCGCCATTTCGGTCGAAATGCCGACCAGTGTGGTGCGCGAGGTGGCCTACACCGAGCCCGCTGTTAAAGGCGACACCTCGGGCAAGGTCATGAAGCCTGCCCGTATTGCGCCGACGAATTTTGAAGTGTCCGTGCCTGCCTTTGTCGATATTGGCGACAAAATCGAAATCGACACTCGCACCGGTGAGTACCGCAACCGCGTGAAGTGAGCGATTCTGCGCGCCAGCAGTTTTTAGAGCAGGCAAGGGCCTTGATCGGGCGGGCTGCCGTGAAAACGGCAGCCCAAGATCTTGAAATTTATTCAGTCGACTGGCGTAAACGGTATTTTGGCAAGCCATTCGCAGCGGTCTTTCCGCAGTCAACTCAGCAAGTCGCCGGCCTTGTGCGGCTTGCCAATCAGCATCAAATTTCACTGGTGCCCCAAGGGGGCAACACTGGCCTTTCGGGCGGGGCCACACCCGATGCATCGGGCACCCAAGTGGTTTTGTCGCTTACCAGGCTTCGGGCGGTTCGCGCAAAAGACCCAGAAAACAAAACCGTTACGGTGGAAGCGGGTATTACTCTGCAAGAGGTGCAAGAGATCGCGCAATCCATGAATCTGTTGTTTCCGTTGAGCTTGGGCTCAGAAGGCTCGGCAACCATTGGCGGCAACCTTGCCACCAATGCGGGCGGCACTGCAGTTTTACGCTATGGCAACGCCCGTGATTTGTGTTTGGGTGTGGAAGTGGTCACCGCCAATGGCGATATCTGGAATGGCCTGCGCGGCCTTCGCAAAGACAACACCGGTTACGACTTGCGTGATTTATTTGTGGGAAGCGAAGGCACGCTGGGTGTCATTACCGCCGCGGTGCTCAAGCTCTTTCCCAAGCCTGTGGCCACCATGACTGCGCTTGCGAAACTACACAGCCCTGGCGCGGCATTACGCTTGTTGCAGCTTGCGCAAGCCAAGTGTGATGCGGCCTTGACTGGCTTTGAATTCATGTCCTCGGGCAGCACACAACTGGTTGTTCAGCAGCTACCGGAAATCGCCAAGCCCTGCGGCCAGATGATTGGCGGCCTGTCGGGCTTGGGTGAGCCTTCGGCCAGTGTGCTGCTAGAAATTTCTCATTTCGAGTCGCAAGAGGCTGCGAGCAGCCTGCTGGAGCAGGTCATGGGCGAGGCGATTGAACAAGGCGTGGTTGCCGATACCCTTGTGGCGCAGTCGGTTGCACAAGCCAAGGCCATGTGGCACTTAAGAGAGTCAATCACGCTGGCGGCTGCGCAAGATGGCGCTCACATTAAGCATGACATTGCGTTGCCGATTTCATCGCTGGTCGATTTTATTGGCGCCATGGATCAAGAGCTGTTGGCAGCGTACCCCGGCATTCGTGTGATTAACTTTGGCCATTTTGGCGATGGCAATCTGCATTACAACATCGCGCCGCCGGCTGCACTGGGCGAAAATCTCTCAACAGTTGATCGTCATAAAACCTATCAAGAATTTTTAAGTGTTCATGAAGATGCGATTCGCAAGCGTGTGCACGATCGGGTAATTGCCATGAATGGCTCCATTAGCGCAGAGCATGGCCTAGGCCAGCTGCGGCGCGACGAAGCCAAGCGTTATAAAAGCCCGCAAGAGCTCAGCCTGATGAAATCAATCAAGCAAGCGTTGGACCCTAAAGGAATCTTGAATCCCGGAAAGGTGCTATGAAGGTTTTGCTCACAGGGGGCACCGGCTATATTGGCAGCCATACTGCAGTGGCCTTGGCGGCTGCAGGTTATTCACCCGTGCTGCTCGATAATTTTTCGAACAGCCACCCCGAGGTGCTCAATCGTCTTGCGGCCATTGTCGGCAAGCCTTTGCCTTTTGTTCAGGCCGATGTTGCCGATTCACAAACGCTTGAGCAAGTGATTCGTGATCACGCGATCCAAGCGGTGGTGCACTTTGCGGCATTTAAAGCGGTGGGCGAGTCGGTGGAGCAGCCGCTGAAGTATTACCAAAACAATATCGGCGGCCTCTTGGGCCTGGTTGCAGCCATGAACAACGCTGGCTGCAAATCGATTGTGTTTTCAAGCAGCTGCACGGTGTATGGCGAGCCCGAAAAAGTGCCGGTTACTGAAGACATGCCCACGGGCTATGCAAGCCCTTATGGCCACACCAAATTAATGGGCGAACAAATGTTGCAGTCGCTCGCTTCGCTTGACCCAAGCTGGCGTGTGGCCGTGCTGCGTTATTTCAATCCGGTAGGCGCCCATGCAAGCGGCCTGATTGGCGAAGATCCGGTGGGAATTCCCAACAACCTCATGCCCTATGTGGCGCAAGTGGCCGCGGGCCAGCGCGACAAGGTGCGCGTGTTTGGCCGTGATTACCCCACGCCCGATGGCAGCGGCATTCGTGATTACATTCATGTCATGGATCTGGCCGAAGGCCATGTGGCGTCGTTGCGCGTGCTCACGCAGGTGGGCAGCCATCTGGTGAATTTAGGAACGGGCAAGGGATCCTCGGTGCTGGAAGTGATCAATGCGTATTCGCGAGCCTGCGGCAAGCCGATTGCTTACGAGCAAGTCGATCGCCGTGCCGGCGATGTCACCGCGGCTTACGCCGACCCGTCGCTTGCGAAAAAAGTGTTGGGTTGGCAGGCCCAGCGCACTCTTGATGACATGTGTGCGAGCAGCTGGAACTGGCAGTGCAAGAACCCACAAGGCTACCGTTAAGCGTTTACTCGAAGACTTTGGCGTTTTTTAACGCCGGCGCCTGCTGATCCTTTGCAGAGAGCTTTAATTCAGCAGTGTTAAATTCTGCCGGCCATTGAATGCCAATGCTTGCATCGTTCCAGGCCACTGCAGCCTCGGCTTGAGGCGCATAAAAATCAGTGGTTTTGTAAAGAAAATCGGTGTCGTCTTTCAGCACTAAGAACCCGTGCCCAAACCCCGGCGGAATCCAGAGCATTTCTCCGCCGACATCGCTCAGTTCACAACCCGCCCACTGCCCAAAGGTCGGCGAAGAGCGGCGAAGATCCACCGCAACATCGAACACAGCGCCGTTCACAACACGCACCAGTTTTCCTTGCGCATGGGGCGGCAGCTGATAGTGAATGCCACGCAAGACCCCGCGTGATGATCGCGAGTGGTTGTCTTGCACAAAGGTTGGCGCCAAGCCTGTGGCCTGTTCAAAGGTTTTTGCGTTGTAGCTTTCAACAAAAAACCCGCGTGCATCGCCAAAGACTTTTGGCTTGATCAGCAAGACTTCAGTGAAAGGGCCAAGCGGCCGAACCTCCATGGCTAGAACACCCGGTCGTTGAGCAAATCGAGCAGGTATTGACCGTAGCCGCTTTTGGCCAGCGGTGCTGCAAGCCGCTGCAAGTCTTCGTTGGTAATCCAGCCTTTGCGCCATGCAATTTCTTCGGGGCAGGCGACTTTCAGGCCCTGGCGCTTTTCAATGGTTTGAATGAACTGGCTCGCCTCAAGCAAGGATTCGTGCGTGCCTGTATCAAGCCACGCATGGCCACGTCCCATGACCACGACATCGAGATCGCCCCAGGCCAGGTATTGGCGATTGACATCGGTAATTTCGTATTCGCCGCGGGCCGAGGGCTTGAGATATTTTGCAATATCAATCACGCGGTTGTCGTAAAAATAAAGCCCGGTCACTGCGTAACGGGATTTTGGCTTGGCGGGCTTTTCCTCTAAAGAAATTGCTTTTCCGTTGGCGTCGAACTCCACCACACCATAGCGCTCCGGGTCGTGTACGGGGTAGGCAAACACCGTGGCCCCTTGTGCCGATTCGTTCGCACCTGCCAAGGAGCCTGCAAAGTCATGCCCATAAAATACATTGTCGCCCAACACCAAGGCGCTTGGCGATTGGCCAATAAAGGGTGCGCCAATGACAAAGGCCTGCGCCAGGCCATCGGGCGAAGGCTGCACGGCGTACTGAATTTCAATGCCCCATTGTCGGCCATTGCCCAGTAACTGCTCAAAACGCGGCGTGTCTTGCGGGGTGGAGATCAGCAAAATTTCCCGAATGCCGGCAAGCATGAGCGTGGTGAGCGGATAAAACACCATGGGCTTATCATAGATGGGCAGCAGCTGCTTTGAAACCGACAGGGTTGCGGGGTGCAGCCGTGTGCCGGAGCCGCCTGCCAAGATAATTCCTTTTCGTTGTGTCATGCTGATCCGGGTCACTCTTCGGGTTGATTAAGTAGCTCGCCCACGGTTTGAATGACGGCTTCTTGCCAATCGGGCGGGCCAACTCCAAGCGCTTGCGCAAGCTTGCGGGTATTTAGCCGTGAGTTTAATGGCCGCTTGGCAGCCGTAGGGTAGGCCGAAGTCGGAATTGGGTTGATTTGTGTGCAGGCCTGGGCCGCGCCACAGGCTTTGGCGTGGTTAATGGCCAAGCGGGCATAGTCAAACCAGCTTGTTTCGCCCGCAGGAGCGCAGTGGTAAATGCCATGAGCAGGCGCCTTGTTGAATTCTGCACCCAGGCCTGGGGTGGAGCGATCGATCAGCGCAAGCGTGACGTCGGCCAAATAATCGGCGCAGGTGGGCACGCCCCATTGATCGTTGACAACATTGATGCTGGCTTGTTTTTCGGCCAACTGCAGCATGGTTTTTAAAAAGTTTTTGCCATGGCGGCCATACACCCAGCTGGTTCTGAGAATGTAATGTCGGCCGCCTGCTGCAACGATCGCTTCTTCGCCGGCATGCTTGCTTTTGCCATAAACGGATAAAGGCTTGCACGGGTCGGTTTCTTGCCAAGGCCTTGTGCCACTGCCATCAAAGACATAGTCGGTTGAATAGTGAATCAACAGGCTGCCCAGCTTGGCCGCCACCTGCGCAATCACGGCTGGCGCCTTGGCATTAACTTTTTCAGCAATCTCAGGCTCAGATTCGGCACGATCAACGGCCGTATACGCTGCTGCGTTAATAATGATTTCGGGCCGAAGCTCCATAAGGGTTTCGGTAATGCCCGCGGTGTCGGTGAGATCTCCGCAGTAATCACGGCTTTCCCGATGTAGAAAGACATGCTCGGGGATTTCTCCAAGCTGCTCGACCAAGGCTTGGCCAACCTGGCCATGGCTGCCCAAAACCAGAATCATGGTTGGCCGCCGTATTGTTTGGCGACCCACTCGCGATACGCGCCGCTTTGTACGCGCGCTACCCAATCTTGATTGGCCAAATACCAATCGACAGTTTTGGCAATGCCGGTTTGAAATGTCTCTGCAGGCATCCAGCCCAAGTCCTTTGCGATTTTTTCGGCATTGATGGCATAGCGCCGGTCATGGCCGGGGCGGTCTTTGACAAAGGTAATCAGCTGTTCATGCTTTCCACCGGCAGCCTTGGCGCTGCGAGGGGATTTTTCGTCAAGCAAGCGGCAAATGAGCTTGACGATCTCGATATTGGGCATTTCATTGAAGCCGCCAATGTTGTAGACCTCGCCCACACGGCCTTTTTCCAACACCGTGCGAATGGCTGCGCAATGGTCACCCACGTAGAGCCAGTCGCGGATATTCATTCCATCGCCATAAATGGGCAGGAGCTTTGATGCAAGTGCATTGGCAATCACCAAGGGAATGAGCTTTTCGGGGAACTGATAGGGGCCGTAATTGTTCGAGCAGTTCGTGGTGAGCACCGGCAGGCCATAGGTATGGTGCCAGGCACGCACTAAATGATCGCTGGCCGCTTTGCTGGCTGAATAAGGGCTGTTGGGCTGATACGGCGTGGTTTCGGTAAAGGCAGGGTCTTGGGGGCTAAGGGAGCCATACACCTCGTCGGTGCTGACATGCAAAAACCGAAAGCCCTTGGCATCGGATTCGCTCAAACCTTTCCAATACGCCAAGGCACACTGCAGCAAGTTAAAGGTGCCCTGAATGTTGGTGTTAATAAAGTCTTGCGGGCCATGAATGGAGCGATCCACATGAGACTCGGCCGCGAAATGCACAATCGCCCGGGGCTTGTGTTCAGAGAGCAGCCGGTTGATCAGTGCCGCATCGCAAATATTTCCGTGAACAAACGCATGGCCCGGCGTGTTGGCAAGGCCTGCAAGGTTTTCTCGATTGCCCGCATACGTGAGTGCATCAAGGTTGATTAAAGGCTCGGCCTTGCCAGCCTGGCCTTTAAACCAATCGAGCACGAAATTTGCGCCGATAAAGCCGGCCCCGCCAGTAACGAGAATCAAATTTTGAATTCTTCTAATTTTTTGCCTGATTTCAAGGCGGATGCGAGCCACTTGGGCTGCTTGCCGCGGCCCGTCCAGGTATCGCCCGTTGCAGCGTTGCGATATTTGGGGGCAACAATGCTGCGCTTATCAAGCTTGCCTTTTTTTGCGGTTTTCTTGGCTGTTTTTTTTGCGGCATATTTAACGCCAGCGGGGCGGCCACGTTTTTTGGCGCCTGCAGGTCGGCCGCTGCGCTTGCCCGCACCCGTGAGGCCGAGATCTTCCGCGGTCAGGCCAAAAGCCTGAATGGCTTTTTTAATATTGGCAATCGTTTCAGAGAGCTCGCGCTTGCGCAATGCCTCGGCCTCTTTTTGGAGTTTTTGAATCTGGGCCTGAATTTGGGTATAGGTTGCCATGAGATTCCTTTAAGGAGTGCTGGGAAATAATAAAAATCGTTTTAATTGGGAAAATAATTATAGGCCGATATCTAAAGACTAGAATTTAGACTTGTGCAGTAAAAGTAAAATTCAATTTTTGCAGGAATACAGAATGGCGCAAGGTGGTGTTTGGTATTTAGCGTATAGCAAACCCAGGCTCGAGCGGGCAGCCGAGGAAAACCTTTTGCGCCAAAATTATCAGGTCCGCCTGCCCTTGGTCAGAAGGGTCATTCGCAGACAAGTGTCACTCGAGCCGCTTTTTCCGCGGTATATCTTTTTTCAGCCTTCTTCTGATCAACAGTCTTTGTCGCCGGTGCGATCAACTGTTGGGGTGAGCTCAATCGTGCGCTTCGGAATGGAAATTGCCACGCTGTCACAAGAGCGCTGTGATCGCATCATGGAGTTTGCCCAGGCTCAGCAAGAGGGCGGTCTCGAGGCCTTGCTGGGAATTCAGGGCATAAAGCCGGGGCAAAAAGTATTGGTGCGATCCGGGCCATTTGCTGGGCTAGAGGGTCTGGTGTCTTCGGTCGCAAAAGACCGGGTGTTGGTGCTCATGAGCCTGCTGGGCAAGCAACAAGCCTTAGGTTTTGACGCCACTGAGTTAACACCGGCTTGATTGAGCCACTAGTAAAGCCGTAGCGCTACGGCTGTCACTCCCAAGGCCATGCTCACCGTGAGCGTGGTGATCATTCCCAAACGGAACTGCAGCAGCATCATGCTGGCAACTGCGGCAATAAAAATTGCAACAAGATCCAGGCTTCGCCATGACCATAACGATCCATCAGGGAAAAACGTGTGCTGCGCAAAGATCAAGGCCAGGTGAATGATCACCCCAACGACTGCGGCACTAATGGCTGTCAGCGGTGCGGCAAATGAAGGCCGCTTGCGTGTGGCTTCGATCCAAGGGGCCCCAGCCAGAATAAAAATGAATGAAGGCAAGAATGTGAACACGGTCACGACGAGAGCCCCCAGAGCGCCCGCCCATGCGATAGGCAAGTGGCTCAAGCCAATATCTTGTGCTGCCCCAAGAAAACCAACAAAGGCGTTCACCATGACCAAGGGCCCCGGCGTTGTCTCGCCGAGCGCGAGAGCGTCCATCATCTGCCCTGCGGTGACCCATTGATAGTGATTGACCGATGAGTCGAACACATAAGGCAGCACCGCATAAGCGCCGCCAAAGGTGACTAAGGCTACCTTGGTAAAAAATAGGGCCATATCGGTAAGCACGCCGGGAAAGAATTGACTGACCGCCCCATAAAGCAAGGCCCACAACGCAATGCCGGTGCCCACGGCCATCGCCAACTGTCGTGACTCTTTTTTAAGGCTCGGCGGCGGCGTGTCGTCATCAATAAGAAAAGTGATTTTTTTTCGCTTGGCTTTCAGGCCTGTTGCGCTGTAGGCGCGTGAGTCTTCGAGGCCTGGAATCGGGTCTTTGGCCAACAAAAAAGCTGCCCAACCAATAAACGCTGCCAGGCCAATGATGAATACAAACGGCAGTCCAATCATTAAACCGATCAAGGCGCCTGCAGCAATTGCCCACCACAGCGGGCCGTGCAAAACCCGCTGGCCAATTCGCAAGCATGCGGCCAGCACGATGGCGAGCACGGCAGGCTTTACGCCGTAAAGAAGCGCTTGCACTTCGGGAAGCTGGCCAAACATGACATAGAGGTAGCCCACCGCAGTCATGATGAGCAAGGACGGCAGCACAAACAAGGCGCCAGACACAATGCCACCGATCGCGCCATGCGTGAGCCAACCCAGATAGGTTGCAAGCTGCTGTGCCTCGGGGCCAGGCAACACCATGCAGTAGTTCAGTGCATGCAAAAACCTGCGGTCAGAGATCCAGCGCCGCTTTTCGACGAGCTCTTGGTGCAGCAGCGAGATTTGTGCAGCAGGCCCCCCAAAAGACAGCAGGCCAATCTTGAGCCAAACCCGAAGGCTAGAGAGCAAGGAGATTTTTGATGTCACTTGCGATTTTGTCCGCGGAAAGATCGTGGGGAACGACTAAACGCAGCCGGCCTTGCTTGTCATACACATAGGTAAACAATGTATGGTCAATGGTGTAGGCCATGGGATCTTTTGCTGAGTCTTTGGTGTCAACCTTGCGGTAAAACACACGAAACGCTTTGGCTGCTGCTTCAGTTTGGGCAAGGTCCCCCCGCAAGCCCACAATACTGGGGTCAAATGACGCCAAATAAGGTTTCAGTTTTTCTGGCGTATCGCGCTCGGGGTCTACGGTGATAAAAACAGTTTGCACCTCACTGCCCTGTGCGCCGAGAAGTCTTTTCACTTCATTCATTTTTGTGAGGTGGGTTGGGCAGGCATCAGGGCAATAAAGAAACCCAAAATACACCGCAACGATTTTCCCTTTGAAATCTGCAGGCGTGGTGGTCTTGCCATCCAGATTGGGCAGTTCGTAGTGCTGCCCCCACGGCGCATTGGTGACATCCATCGAATTAAACTTCGCCGGCTGTTGCGAACAGCCATAGGTCAACACCGCCACACAGGCCGCAATGGCTAGCCTCGCGAGACTCGCGGGCAGGCCTGGCTTGAGCAGAAGCTGCGTTCGTGTTGTCATAGCTGGCTATGGTAACTCGCGACCGAGCCTCGGCAATTTCTACGGTGGCTGTCATTGGCGCTGGGCTCGCTGGCGCGGCATGCGCGCGCGTTCTTGCGACACGAGGCTTTCAAGTCAGTTTGTTTGAGCGCCAGCAGCAGGCTGCATCGGCTGCATCGGGCAACCCAATCGGAATTTTGCACCCCCTGGTGTCGGCCGATCACAACCTGGCAAGCCAGTGGGTGGAGGTGGGTGTTGCCACGACCTTGAGGTGGTTGGGGGAATTAAAAGACTGGACCGCCACGGCCGCTTTGCGGCCTCGCGGTGACGAGTTAGTGAACGTCATTGCGAGTGGCGCAGCTGAAAAACTCGTCATTGCGAGGCCGCAAAGCGGCCGTGGCAATCCACGCAGTCATCGCTCTGAAATTGGCGAGCAATGCCCGGTCCTGCAACTCACCCCCGATTGCAGCGCGTTAATCCATTGGACTCATCAAGGCGCATGGATTCGCCCCGCAAAATTCGTGCGGGCCTGCCTTGCGCACGCCCAAGACAATGGCGCGCGTTTGGTGTTTGGAAAGGCAGTCTGCGCGATTCATGAACGCCCCAAAGCATCAGGCGTGGAATTGGCGTTTTCAAACGGCGATTCGGAATTTTTTGACGCCGTCGTGCTGGCCAATGGACAAGGCGTTAATGATTTATTGCCCGGGCATGCGCTTCGCTTAAATGTCATTCGTGGAACCGTCACCGCGTATCAAATTTCAGAGCAACACAGCCTGCCTTGCATCATTTGTGCAAACGGTTATGCCACGCCGGTCATCGATGGCGAGATGGTGGTGGGCGCCAGTTACGAGCGCATTGATGCGCACGGCAATATTCAGACCGACCCAGTGCGCAACCTGGAGCGGCTTGCCACTATTTCCCCCTTGCTTGCTGATCACTGCTCACGGGCCACGGCCCTTGATCGAACGAGTGTTCGAATCGCGACCCACGATCGCATGCCCCATATTGGCCGGGTACTGAATGATCAAGCGCCGCTTACGCCCAACATGTCTCAGCTGCATCACATGCCCCGGTCGGATCGGGTGTGGGTGCTCGCAGGCCTGGGCTCTCGGGGCCTAAGCTTTGCGCCCCTTGGGGCCGAGGTGATTGCCGATCAGCTGGCAGGCCGCACTCCCGCGCTGAATCAACGCCTGCTGGAGCGTGTGGACCCGGTGCGGTTTGCCCTGCGCCAGCACCAGCGTCGGGCAGTCGTGCCGCGGTCGTGCTAGATTGCCCTTCATGAATTTTCAGCAACTAAAAATTGTGCGCGAAACGGTTCGTCGTCAGTTCAACCTGACCGAGGTGTCGATGGCGCTCGAGGCTTCGCAGTCTGCAGTGAGCAAGCAGATCAAGGATCTCGAAGATGAGCTGGGGCTCACCTTGTTCGCCCGCAAAGGAAAGCGTCTGCTCGGGCTTACCGAACCCGGCCAGCTGGTGCTGGCACATGCCTGCAAGATTTTGCAGGAACAAGAAAACCTTCAGTCGGTGGCCGAGAGTTTTTTAAAGCAAGATGAAGGCCGGCTGGTCTTGGCCACCACGCACACGCAGGCGCGCTATTCCTTGCCCGAAATTGTCCGGCGTTTTCGCCAAGAGTTTCCGAAAGTGCATTTGGCCTTGCATCAGGCAACGCCCGCTGAAATCGCCACGATGTTGGAAAGCGATCAGGCCGACATTGGCATTGCCACTGAGTCCCTTCGTAGCAACAAAAATTTTGTCGCGTTTCCGTTTTATCGCTGGTATCACGGCATCATCGTGCCCAAGGGCCACCCCTTGACTCAGGTGGAGCCGCTGACGCTTGAAGCCATTGCAAAGTATCCGATCGTGACTTATCACGAGGGCTTTACGGGTCGCGCCATGATCGACAAAACCTTTGCGCAGGCAGGCCTTTGCCCTGAAATCGCCATGGCAGCGCTTGATGCCGATGTGATCAAGGCTTATGTTGCCTTGGGCATGGGCATTGGCATTGTGGCGTCGATGGCCTTTGATGAAGACCAGGACCAACACCTTGAATTGCTCGATGCGAGCGACCTGTTTGAGGAAAACACGACGTATGTCGCGCTTCGCAAAGGCCGGTTTCTTCGGCGATTTGTGCAGCGGTTTGTCATGTTGTGTGTGCGCAATTTATCTGAAACCGAATTGCAAGAGGCGGTGGCTCATGACGAATTACGGAACTGATGCAACGGTACACGCGGGCCGCAAGCCCGTGACCTTGGCAAACCTCAAAGGGCGGCGAGACAGCGGCGAGAAAATTGTCATGCTCACCTGCTATGACGCCAGCTTTTCTGCGCTCTTGGATCAATGCGGCGTGGATATTTTGTTGATTGGCGATTCATTGGGCATGGTGCTGCAAGGCCACGATTCCACGCTGCCGGTAAGCCTGGAGCAAATGGCGTATCACGTGGCCTGCGTGGCGCGCGCAAAGCCCAAGGCTTGGGTGTTGGCGGACATGCCGTTTGCGAGCTACCAAGAATCGCCACAGCAGGCCTACGCCAATGCGGCGCAGCTCATGGCGGCAGGCGCGCAAATGGTGAAACTGGAAGGCGGTGCCTGGCTTGCGCCGACGGTAGAGTTTTTGACCCAGCGGGGCATTCCCGTGTGTGCGCATTTGGGCTTAACGCCACAGTCGGTGCATGCGCTGGGGGGCTATCGCGTGCAAGGCCGTAATCAGGCGGCCGCCGATCAACTGATTGCCGATGCGAGATGTTTGGAATCAAGCGGCGCCGATATGGTGCTGGTGGAATTAATTCCGACGCCTTTGGGTAAGCGATTAACCGAGTCGCTGCACGTGCCCACCATTGGCATTGGAGCGGGCCCGCACACGACCGGCCAGGTGCTGGTGTTGCACGACATATTGAATGTCACGCCGGGCAAGAAGGCGCGTTTCGTTAAAAACTATTTGCAGGGCGCGGGCAGCATTCAAGAGGCGGTGACGCGTTATGTTTTGGAAGTGCGAAGCGGGGCGTACCCGCAGCCCGAACATGGTTTCGATTCTTAACGTCATCGCGAGGGGCCGTTAGGCCCCGTGGCGATCCACCGCCTGAAAAACCAGCCGTCCATCGGCATCTTCTTTTCGGCGCAATCCCCCCGCATGCCAAAGATGATTCAAGTGGGCAATCGTCTCGCCAAGCGCAAAGGTCAGCTGGTGCAAATCAAGTTCGCGTTTAAATAAAACGGGCAGCACTTGCGAGGCATGCTTTGGCGTCTCGCAGGCTTGCAGCGTTTCTTCAAGCCGTTCTTTATGGTGCTCGCGAAGTTGTTCCAGACGAGTTTTAATACCGCCAGCGCGCGTGCCGGGGGCCGCGCCAAACGGCTTGCCGTGCGAGGGCAACACCAGCACATCGTCGGGCAAAGTCTCGTAGGCATGCAGTGAATCGAGGTACAGCTTAAGCGGATCGGCATCGGGCTCTTGGGCCCACACCGACATATTGGTTGAGATTTTGGGCAACACCATGTCGCCAGAGATCAAGAGATTTAGCCCCTCGCAATACAGCGCGCAATGCTCAGGCGAGTGGCCATAGCCGGCGATGACATGCCAGTGATGATCGCCTATGCGAATCGATTCGTTGGGAAAAATTCTGCGAAAGCTCGCGGGCACTTCGGGCACCAGCGAGGGGTAATGATTGCGCCGCTCCTTGAGTTTTTCCAGGGTTTCGGGCTCGTGAATGCCGTGCCGATAAAAATGCCCTGCCATATTGACGAAGTCTGCTGAGGTGTCAGACACCGTGCCGGACACGCCGGATCCGCTCCATATTCGCGCTGCTGCATATTCGGCGTAGTTCATCCACAGCGGTGCTGTCCAGCGGTTTTCTTCAAGGCCTTTGCATAGCCATGCCGCCAAGCCCACATGATCCGGATGAAAGTGGGTGCAAAGCACTCTCAGAATTGGCAGGCCATTGAAGCGGTTGGCGATCAATAAGCGCCAGGCTTGGCGCGTCGCTTCATTCCATACGCCCGTATCAATGACGGTGAAGCCTTTTCGGCCTTCCAGTTCGTCTTCAATCAGCCAGAGATTGATATGGTCAAGCGCAAACGGCAGGGGCATGCGCACCCAGTCCACGCCTTGGGCAATTGGCGTCGTGTGTCCGACCTCGGGCATCGGGTATTGCCCGTATCGAATGGCGTCTTCAGGTTTCAAGGAGTAAACTTTCTACAAAAGTTGTTGCAAAAATATTAAGACAGGGAGGAGACAGTCTATGTCAATTTACGAGCAGGGCTTAGACAAAAACCCAGCAAACTATGTCCCGTTGTCTCCGCTAACTTTCATTGAGCGGGCCGCGGCGGTGTATCCGTACAAAACAGCGGTGATCCATGGTGATGTGCAGCGCACCTGGGGCGAAACCTATGCGCGTTGCCGTCAATTGGCTTCGGCGCTATCCAAACTAGGCATGAAGCGTTTTGATACGGTAGCGGTCATGCTGCCGAACACGCCGCCCATGGTGGAGTGTCATTTTGGAATCTCCATGATCGGCGCTGTGTTGTGCGCTTTGAACACCCGACTGGATGCCTCGGCAATCGCGTTCATGCTTGAGCATGGCGAGGCCAAGGTAGTGATTGTTGATAAAGAATTTTCAGGCGTCATGAAAAGCGCCTTGGCTCAGCTTGCGCAAAACGGCAAGCCCATGCCTACTGTGATTGATGTGGATGACCCAAGCTATACCGGGCCCGGCGAGCGGCTCGGCAAAATTGAGTACGACGACTTTGTTGCCGGTGGCGATCCGCAGTTCGCTTGGTCTTTGCCTCCCGATGAGTGGGATTCAATTTGTTTGAACTACACCTCGGGCACCACAGGCAACCCCAAAGGCGTGGTGTACTCGCACCGCGGCGCCTATACCAATGCGATTTCAAATGTCTTGGAATGGGATATGCCCAAGCACCCGGTGTATTTGTGGGTGTTGCCCATGTTTCACTGCAATGGCTGGTGCTTTCCCTGGACGATTGCCGCGCGCGCTGGCGTCAATGTCTGCCTTCGAAAGGTCGATGCAAAAAATATTCTCGATGCGATTCGCGCGCATAAAGTCACCCACTACTGTGGCGCCCCCATTGTTCATGGCATGTTGATCAATTCACCGGCCGAGCTAAAAGCCGGAATCAATCACCGGGTCAATGCCATGGTGGCTGGCGCTGCGCCACCTGCCGCCATGATCGAAGGCATGGTGAGAATGGGTTTTGACATTACCCATGTTTATGGGCTGACCGAGACCTATGGCCCCGCGTCGGTCTGCGTGAAGCACGACGATTGGGAATCGAAAGAGGTTGGCGAGCGCGCTCGTTTGAATGCGCGTCAAGGGGTTCGCTATCACTTGCAAGATGCGATCACGGTGATGAACCCCGAAACCATGCAGCCCGTGCCTGCCGATGGCGAGACCATGGGCGAGATCATGTTCCGCGGCAATATCACCATGAAGGGCTATCTTAAAAACGAGAAAGCCACTCAAGAGGCTTTTGCCGGCGGCTGGTTTCATTCGGGCGACTTGGCGGTGTTACACCCCGATGGCTATGTCAAGATCAAAGACCGAAGCAAAGATGTGATTATTTCCGGCGGCGAAAACATTTCCAGCATTGAGCTTGAGGATGTGCTGTACCGACACCCGGCCGTGTTGGCCGCCGCTGTGGTGGCCAAGCCTGATCCCAAATGGGGCGAAACCCCTTGCGCATTTCTGGAAATTAAGCCCGGCGTTCAGGTCACAGCAGAAGACATCGTTACATTTTGTAAACAGCACTTAGCAAGTTTTAAAGTGCCGAAGGCAGTGGTGTTTGGCGAGTTGCCCAAAACCTCCACAGGAAAAATTCAAAAGTTTGAACTGCGCAAGCGCGCAGGCTCTGCAGAGGCGATTAATGTCTGATTACAACGCACCCCTTCGCGATATGGAGTTCGTGATCCGCGAGCTCGCTCCGCTTTCTGAAATTTCGGCCTTGCCCGGCTGTGAAGATGCAAATGAAGAGCTGGTCTCGGCAATTCTGGATGAAGCGTCAAAGTTTGCAGGTGGCGTGCTCGCCCCGTTGAACTGGACGGGCGATCAGCAAGGCTGCGTCTTACAGGGCGATACGGTGAAAACGCCCGATGGCTTTCGCGATGCCTACCAGCAATTTGCCCAGGCAGGCTGGATTGGCTTGGGCTGCAACCCAGACTTTGGCGGGCAAGGCTTGCCCACTTTGCTGGCGACTGCAGTCAATGAAATGTGGCACTCGGCCAATATGTCGTTCATGTTGTGCCCCATGCTCACCGCCGGGGCCATTGAGGCCATTGAGCACCATGGCACCGACGCTCAAAAACAAATGTATTTGCCCAATCTAATTTCGGGCCAGTGGGCCGGCACCATGAACCTCACCGAGCCCAATGCCGGCTCTGATCTGTCTGTGGTGGCCACGAAAGCAATTCCCGCAGCCGATGGCACCTACAAAATTGTCGGCACCAAAATTTTCATCACGTATGGTGAGCACGATTTCACTGAAAACATTATTCATTTGGTGCTCGCGCGCTTGCCGGATGCACCGGCAGGCGTAAAGGGAATTTCTCTGTTTATCGTGCCCAAGTTTTTGGTGGATGCTCAGGGCAATCTGGGCGCACGCAACGATCTGAAGTGCGTGTCAATTGAACACAAGCTTGGCATTCATGCGAGCCCCACAGCCGTGATGGCGTTTGGCGAGCAAGGGGGAGCCACCGGCTTTTTGGTGGGCGAGCCCAATCGTGGCCTGGAATACATGTTCACCATGATGAATAACGCACGGCTTGCCGTAGGCCTGGAAGGCGTTGCAATTTCCGAGCGTGCGTTTCAGCATGCAGCAAGCTATGCCTTGCAGCGTGTTCAAGGCCGCATTCCCGGCAAGTCAGGTGTCTTGCCCATTGCCCATCATCCCGATGTTTCAAGAATGCTGTTGAGCATGCGTGCTCAAACACAAGCCATGCGCGCCATGGCGTATGTCGCTGCGGCACAAACCGATCGGGCGCGCTTTCATCCCGATCCTCAGGTGCGTGCGCAGGCGCAGGCCCGGGTCGACTTGCTCACGCCGATCGTGAAAGGCTTTTGTACCGAGCAGTCCATCGAAATCACCTCAATGGGGGTGCAGGTGCATGGGGGTATGGGGTTTGTGGAGGAAACGGGCGCGGCCCAACATTTCCGAGATTCCCGAATCACGACCATTTACGAGGGCACCACCGCGATACAGGCCAATGACTTGGTGGGTCGCAAAATTGTTCGGGACAAGGGCCACGAGGCCATGCGCCTGATTGAGGAAATTCGTCAAACGGCGGCCCAGCTTCAGGCTTCCGAAGACCTTGAATTCAAGTCGTTTGGGGCGAATCTGGGCACGGCAGCCTTGAATCTTGACCGGCTCGTGGAATGGGTGCTCGAGGTCTACCCCAGCAACCCCGCAGCAGTGTTTGCAGGATCGGTGCCCATGCTCAAGTGTTTTGGCATCGTTTGTGGGGGCTGGTTGCTGGGGAAATCCGCAATAGCCGCCCAGACCCTTCGGGCTGAAAATCCCGCTGATAGTTACTATGAGCAAAAGATTGGAACCGCGCTGTTTTATGCCCACCATGTGTTGACAGCGGCTGCGGGGCTTTCTCAGGCGGTTCGCCAGGGAGAGCTTGTCAGCAAGGCCATGTCACAAGGATTAAGTGATCTTCTGAATGTCTGATTACATTCTTCAAACCGAAAACCTGACCAAGGAGTTCATGGGCTTTGTGGCCGTGGACAAGGTGAATTTGAGCGTCAAGCGCGGCACGATTCACGCCTTGATTGGCCCGAATGGCGCGGGTAAAACCACCTGCTTTAATTTGCTCACCAAGTTCCACACGCCCACCTCTGGGCGCATTGTGTTCAAGGACCAGGACATCACCAACAAAAGCCCGGCCGACATTGCGCTGATTGGCATGGTGCGTTCTTTTCAGATTTCGTCTGTGTTTCCGCACCTTACAGTGCTGGAAAATGTGCGCATTGGCTTGCAGCGTCGCTTGGGCATGTCCATGCACTTCTGGAAAAGTGAAAAAGCGCTAGAAAAACTCAACGATGAAGCGGTCGAGTATCTGGATCAGGTGGGGCTTGCCGATTACTGGGATAAGCCTGCCGTGAGCCTGCCCTATGGGCGAAAGCGCGCCTTGGAGATTGCCACCACCTTGGGCATGAACCCCGAGTTGATGCTGCTTGACGAGCCCACTCAAGGCATGGGCCACGAAGATGTGGATCGCGTGACTTCCTTGATCAAGAAAGTGTCGGCAGGCCGCACAGTGCTCATGGTTGAGCACAACATGAAGGTGGTCTCCACGATTGCCGACACCATCACCGTGCTGCAGCGTGGCGCTGTGATTGCTAGCGGCACTTACGATGAAGTGTCGAAAAACCCTCAGGTCATGGAAGCCTACATGGGCTCGACCGAGACCGAGTTAGCTTCACCGGCGGGGCATTAAGTTATGGACGCATTGCATATCTACGGCCTTCACGCCTGGTACGGCGAATCCCACGTGTTGCACGGCATGAGCTTGGAGGTCTCTCACGGCGAAGTGGTAACACTGTTGGGCCGCAACGGCGCAGGCCGCACCTCGACCCTGCGGGCCATTTGTGGCTTGGTGGGCAGGCGCACTGGCACCATCAAGGTCAATGGCATTGACACCATTGACATGCAGCCCCACACCATTGCCCGCTTAGGCATTGGGTACTGCCCCGAAGAGCGCGGCATTTTCACGAGTCTGACTTGCGAGCAAAACCTAATGTTGCCGCCCGCGGTCGCTGAAGGCGGCATGTCGGTAGGCGAGATCTACGAGATGTTCCCCAACCTTAAAGAGCGGCGTAACAGCCCCGGGGGCAGGCTCTCGGGCGGGGAGCAGCAAATGCTGGCCATGGCCCGAATTTTGCGCACGGGCGCCAAGTTGTTGCTGCTCGATGAAATCACGGAAGGCTTGGCGCCGGTAATCGTTCAGCGTTTGGGCCAGGTCGTGAAAGATCTGCGCCAAAAAGGTTTCACCATCGTGCTGGTGGAACAGAACTTCCGTTTTGCCGCGCCGCTGGCCGATCGCCACTATGTGGTTGAGCGTGGCATGGTGGTGAAGGTCGTTGAAAAGCATGAGCTTGCAAGCAATGCCGAAATGCTCAATGAGTATCTCGGGGTTTAATTTTCTATAAAAGAGAGGGTAGAGGAGATGAAACAAAAACTCGTAACCAAAGCAGTCGCCGCGTTGTTTGCAGCAGCTGCCGCAACGGGCGCAATGGCCCAGGGTGTGAGCAACAATGTGGTGAAGATCGGCGTGCTAACCGATATGTCGGGCACTTACTCTGATCTGGCCGGTAAAGGCTCTGTGATTGCCGCCGAAATGGCCATCCAGGATTTTTCAAAAGACCGCACGGTGTTGGGCAAGAAAATCGAGCTGATCTCCGCTGACCATCAAAACAAAGCCGACATTACCGCGAACAAAGCCCGTGAGTGGTTCGACAAAGAGCAGGTGGATGTGATCGTCGACTTGGTGACCACCAGCGCAGGCTTGGCGGCCATGGAAATTGCCGAACAAAAAAACAAAATTACGCTGAACTCAGGCGCAGCATCTCTGGATATCACCCGCTCTAAGTGCACCGCCAACAACGTGCATTGGGTGTATGACACCTACAATCTGGGCAAGGCTCGTGAAGCCATTGTGAAGTCGGGCAAAAAGAGCTGGTTCTTTGTGACAGCCGATTACGCCTTTGGTCACAACCTAGAGCGCGACACCGCTGCAATTGTGAAAGCCAACGGCGGAACAGTAGTGGGCAGCGTGCGCCATCCCTTCCCCAGCAGCGATTTGTCGTCATTCCTGTTGCAAGCCCAGGCCTCGAAGGCTCAGGTGATTGGCTTGGCCAACGCTGGTCAAGACACGATTAACGCAGTCAAGCAGGCAGCCGAGTTTGGCATTAACCTGAAGCAGACCATTGTTCCCCTTCTGACCTTCATTACCGATGTGCACTCTTTGGGGTTGCAGTCAGCCCAGGGCCTGAGCGTTGCGGAATCGTTTTATTGGGATATGAACGACAAGACCCGCGCATGGTCGCGTCGTTTCTTTGAGCGCCACAAGCGCATGCCCTCGATGGTGCATGCGGGTGTTTATTCTTCCGTGCTCAACTATCTCAAGGCGATTGAGGCCACCAAGACCGACGACACTGCTGCTGTCATGAAGCATTTGAAGTCCACCCCGATCGACGATGGCTTGTTTAAGGGCAACATCCAGGTCAACGGCAAGTTCAGCCACGACTTTTATGTGTTCGAAGTGAAAAAGCCCTCTGAGTCGAAATACGCTTGGGATTACTACAAGCTGGTCGCCACCATTCCCGCTGCCGAGGCATCGGCCCCGCTGGATAAGTCGTGCAAGCTGGTGAAGTAATTAACCCCAACGCTCAGGGCGATCTTTAACAATGTTTGAACTTCTCGGCATTACCCCCCAAGGGCTGGTCGCCCAGCTTTTGGTGGGGCTTATTAATGGCTCGTTTTACGCGATCCTAAGCTTGGGCTTGGCCATTATTTTTGGCCTGCTCAATGTGATTAATTTCACACATGGCGCTCAGTACATGATGGGCGCTTTTTTGGCCTGGATCGGGTTGACGCAAATCGGCCCTTGGCTGGGCATGCCAGATTTTTCAATCAACTATTGGGTCGCCCTGGTGGTGGCTCCCTTGCTGGTGGGGGCAACCGGAATTCTGATTGAGCGTTTCATGCTCAAGCGCTTGTACCACCTGGATCACTTGTATGGCTTGTTGTTGACATTTGGCTTGGCCTTGGTCATTGAGGGCATGTTTCGCCATTGGTATGGCATTTCGGGCGAGCGTTATGCGGTGCCGGATCTTTTGCAAGGCGGTATTCAGATCGAGAGCCTGGGCTTGTTTTTGCCCAAATACCGCGTTTGGGTGATTGTGATTTCGATTTTGGTTTGTTTGGCCACCTGGTTCGTGATTGAGCGCACCAAGCTGGGGAATTATCTGCGGGCAGGAACCGAGAACCCCAAGTTGTTGCAGGCCTTGGGCATTAATGTGCCGCTCATGATCACGCTCACCTATGGCTTTGGGGTTTCCTTGGCCGCCGTGGCGGGTGTTCTGGCAGCGCCGATTTTCCAGGTCAACCCGGTCATGGGGTCGAACCTGATTATTGTGGTGTTTGCGGTGGTAGTGATTGGCGGCATGGGCTCAATCATGGGCTCAATTGTTACAGGCTTGAGCCTGGGCCTGTTAGAGGGCTTGACCAAGGTTTTTTATCCCGAAGCGGCTGGCGTGGTGATCTTTGTGATCATGGCCATTGTGCTGTTGCTTCGACCCGCTGGCTTGTTTGGCCGTGAGAAATAAGGCGCCGCGACTATGAATATGCAAACCGCAACCCGTGCGCTGTACATTGCCTTGCTGGCGTTTTTGGTGATCGTGCCATTTCAAGAGTTTGTGTACATTGTGTTTGTCATGAAGCTGCTGTGCTTTGCTTTGTTTGCCAGCGCTTTTAATTTGCTTTTGGGCTACACGGGCCTGCTCTCGTTTGGGCATGCCGCGTTTTTTGGCGGGGCTGCCTACATAACAGCCCATGTCTGCAAAGAGTGGGGCTTTACGCCTGAGCTGGGCATTTTGATGGGCATGGCCTATGCGGCCGTTACAGGCTATATCTTTGGCAGCTTGGCGATTCGACGCCAGGGCATTTACTTCGCCATGATTACCCTGGCACTTTCCCAGTTGATCTTTTTTGCAGCTTTGCAGCTTCCCTTTACCTACGGCGAAGACGGCATTCAGGGCGTTCCGAGGGGCAGCTTTTTGGGCTTGATTCCCCTATCGGGCGACACAGCGTTGTATTACTTCGTGCTGGCGATTTTCTTGGTGGGCTTTTTGTTAATTCAGCGCACGATTCATTCGCCCTTTGGCCAGGTGCTCAAGTCGATTCGTGAAAACGAGCCACGGGCAATTTCCTTGGGCTATGACGTTAAAAAGTTCAAGCTGCTGGCCTTTGTTATTTCGGCAACCATTGCCGGCATGGCAGGCTCCACCAAAGCCTTGGTGTTTCAGCTGGCGACACTGACCGATGTGCAGTGGCAAATGTCAGGCGAGGTGGTGCTTATGACGATTTTGGGTGGCATTGGCACAATCCTTGGCCCGATCCTGGGGGCGGGCGTCGTGATTGGCCTGCAAAACTATTTGGCAGGCATTGGCTCATTTAGCACGATTGTTCTGGGCGCGATCTTTGTGATCTGTGTGCTGGCGTTTCGTCGCGGCTTGGTGGGTGAGTGGCTTGCATACCTTGAGCGTCGTCGCGAGGCTGCAGAGCCACGCAACCCCTACAAGCCGACAGGTTCGCGTTAATTTTTAATCAAGGAATGCAGATTTGGCCTTTCAGGGCCGAATCTGCACCTCCAAAGGCGGCATAGAGCAGCCCGCCATTTGGGCAATCGGGGTAGGCATGGCAATTGCAAAGTTCGCCCCCGCCTGGCGAAGCGCCTCGCGATCTTTCGGCTGTCCGTAAATCCACCACCATCCATTGCCCAAACGATCGAGCACCATTGGGCTTGCGGTCATCACTTCTGTGTCAGAAAGCGCTGGGGCCCACACAAGGGTGGGCAAAGGATCGGTGCGTTGCGCCTGCACGGCAATGTAAATGGCAAGTGCCGCTAGAGCGCTAGCGCCTAACAGCAGCAGGCCGCCAACATGTAAATATCGCCCGTTCATGTGGCTTGCGGCCGCGCTGCCCACAGCTGCTCGCGAATCGGCAAATGCACAAGTGCTGCCATAAGCGCTAACACCACGCCGCCCCACCAAATGGGAAGGTAGCTTCCGGTGGCGGCAAAAATCTTGCCGCCGAGCCATACGCCAAAAAACGCGCCGATTTGGTGTGACAAAAACACAAAACCAAACAGCATGGAAAGGTATCGATTGCCAAACATGACTCCCACGAGCTGCGCGGTCGGCGGAACCGTGGAGAGCCACAGCACGCCCATGGCAGCGCCAAACATCAGCACCGATGCCGTTGACAACGGCGCAAGCAAAAACAAGGTAATCACAACAGCACGGGCAAGATAAATCCACGACAGCAAGATCTTGCGTGACCAGCGCGCGCTCAGCGGCCCCGCAATATAGCTGCCTGCAACATTGAATAGCCCAATCATGGCTAAGCCCCAGCTCGCCACGGTTGCGGAAACTCCCATGTCGGCGAGATAGGGTGGAAAGTGCACCGTAATGAACGCAAGCTGAAACCCACACACAAAAAATCCAGCGATCAAGAGCCAATAACTGGAATGGCCAAAGGCTTGTTTGAGCGACTCGCCAAATGACGATGCGGTGGCCGTCGTTGGTGGCGGCGCGGCCTTACCTTTTTTCTTGGTGCGCAAGGCCAGTGCAAGTGCGGGCGTTGTGGCCATGGCCACCGCCAAAATCAACATGGCCGAAACCCAGCCATAGGCTTCAATAAAGGCTTGGCCCAGGGGCACCACCATGAATTGACCGAGGCTCGCCATGGCGGTGGCCAAGCCCATGGCCCAGGCACGCTTTTCAATGGGCATGATTTGCGCAAACGCGGCCAACACTGTGTTGTGCCCGGCACCGCTCATGCCCAAGCCCACCAGAATTCCTGCAGTCACTGTAAACGTGGTGGGGTCGCTTGACAGCGTCATGGTGGCCAGGCCCAGCGCAAAGAGCATGCCGCCACCCGCCAAAACCTTCCAGGGGCCGAATCGATCGGCGAGCGCACCGGCGATAGGCTGGCCAATCCCCCAAAACAGATTTTGTAATGCCATGGCCATGGCATAGGCTTCGCGTCCAAAGCCAAACCCGCCGGGCCCGGAGATGGGATCGACAAAAAGCCCGAATGAGGAGCGCGTGCCAAATGCAATGAGCCCAATCAAGCAGCCGCAAACCAGCATGGCCCACAAGGCAACGCTCATAGGGCTTGTGGTGTGAGGGTGTGCCGAACCGGCAGAGGGTGCACTCATGAGAATCGATTTATCAAAGGTTTTTTAGCGAGATTGAGCGCGAATTATCACACCAAGCTCCCCTAGAATGTCAGCCTATGAACCGGCCCACTTCCTTGCTGCTGAATGCGGCGCACGCGCTCGACCATCTGGTGTTGCTGGTGTTTGCCTCGGCAGTTACTGCGATTGCCGCTGATTTTGGGATGGCGCGCTGGGAAGATCTCATGCCGTATGCGGCGGGCGCTTTCATTATGTTCGGCGCGGGCTCAATTCCCTCTGGCCGCTTGGGCGACTTGTGGGGCCGTCGCAAAATGATGCTGGTATTTTTTTGGGGCACCGCCTTGTCGTGTGTAGCCGCAGCATTGACGCAAAATCCGTTGCAGCTTGCGATTGCACTGGCTGTCTTGGGCTTGTTTTCGTCGATTTATCATCCGGTGGGCATTCCCATGCTCTTGGCCAGTGCGCCGCGGCCCGGCGTGGTGATTGGTTGGAACAATTTGGCGGGCAATATGGGCCTGGCGATCGCGGCGATACTCACAGGCTTTATGGTGAAATATTTTGGTTGGCGTGCGGCATTTCTTTTGCCGGCTGTGCTCTCGGTAATGCTGGCGTTGCTGTTTGCAAAGATTGCACCGGCCGAGCCCCAGGCGCCGGCCAAACGCAAAACAACACCGAAATCAATTCCTCGCCAACTCGTGATTCGTGCACTCTTAGTGATCACCGTTGCCGCGACGTGCAGCGCTTTGCTGTTTAATTTCTCGACCAACGGCAATAATGAATTGCTGCGAGAACGTTTCACGGGAATTATTTCCGATCCTGCGCTCTTGGGAATTTTGCTGGCCTGTATTTACGCCACTGCAGCGTTTAGCCAGGTGCTGGTGGGCTACATGCTCGACAAGCTGCCCATGAAGCCTTTGTACTTTGGAATTGTGTTGCTTCAGATTGTGTTGTTGGCGCTTGCGGCACAGGCCTCGGGCTGGCTGTTATTTGTGCTGGCCTTGGGCTATATGGCGGCAATTTTTGGCGCCATCCCGTTTCTCGATGCTGTAGTGGTGCGTTATGTCGATGACAGCATGCGCAGCCGTGTTGCGGGCATTCGATTGGCGGTGGCATTTGGCGTCAGTGGGGTCGCCGTGTACCTGCTTGGGCCGATTGTGAAAGCCTCGAGCTTTGAGGCCTTGTTATTTGGAATGGCGGCGATTGCCGTGTTTGTGGCGTTTACGATTCTTTGGTTGCCGAGTGAAAAGCAGATTGCGTCGTCGCTGCGCTCCTCGCAATGACGGGTGGATTGCCACGGCCCTTCGGGCCTCGCAATGACGTTAGGGTCCGGGCCTCGC
>CAYTWR010000001.1:46487-59846 GCA_964442225.1 uncultured Burkholderiaceae bacterium
AATGACGTTAGGGTCCGGGCCTCGCGATCACGGGTTTGTCTACTTCGTCATCGCGAGGCCCGAAGGGCCGTGGCGATCCACTGGTTTAAGATCGACTCAATCGGCTCCGGTGACTGCGCTCTAACAAGTCCAAAACCGGCAACAACAAATCGGGCTTTACGGCATCGGCTTCGCCAGGTGGCACTGCGCTGACCAAAAACTGAATCTCCGGCAAGGGCTTGAGCAGAAAATCTTTTTGCGGTGCAATTGCGCCGGCGCCGAGCGCGCGCGCAATCAGCCACCATTTGCGCGCCTTGCCCGTAACGCCACGGTGGCTGATTGAGTCGCAAGAATTTTTGCGCACCATGCGTCCGATATCGGCATAAATTAATCGCGCGGCCATGATGGAGGCACGGCAATCGCGCGGCAAGGAAGCGATGCCGGTTTCGGCGCGAACATACAGTTGATCAGCGGCCCGCAATAAGCGGTCAATGACTTTTCCAAGTGCCGGCGTAAAGCTTGGCATGCGTAAGAACTGCGCAGGGTCTACACCTTCTTCTCGTAGCCATTGCAACGGCAAATAGACCCTGCCGCGTCGTGCATCTTCGCCCACATCGCGGGCGATATTGGTGAGCTGCATGGCCACGCCTAATTCACAGGCACGCGCAACGGTTTTGGCAGAACGCCCCCCCATGACCAAGGTCATCATGGCGCCTACAGTGCCAGCGACGCGTGCGCTGTAATCATAGACTTCTTCAATGGTCTCGTAGGATCGCTCCGAGGCATCCCACTGAAAGCCTTCTAGCAAGGCCAGCGGAATTTCCTTCGGAATTTTGTATTCGTGAACAATCGCTGCAAAGGCAATATCCGCATCAATACAGAAGGGCTCGTTGCGATAAATGGCCTCTAAGCGCTCATGCAAATAGGCCATGACAATGTCAATTGAAGCGCCCACCGGCATTTCATCGACGGCATCATCGGCCACACGACAAAACGCATAGATCGCTGTCGCGGCAATCCGAAATCGTTTCGGAAGAATTCTTGAAGCTGCAAAAAACGAGTGAGACCCTGTGCGCATTAAGCGCTCGCAGGCCTCGTAAACTTCGGGGCTAAAGTTGGCCTGACACTTAGCCATGGGCCTGCGCGATCAGGGTTTGTGGGTCTGGAATGACTTGATCAAGTGCCTTGGCCGAGCCAATGACGCCGGGCACACCGGCCCCAGGGTGTGTGCTGGCGCCCACCATGAAGAGCCGATCAATGTCTTCGCTGCGATTGTGTGGCCGAAAATAAGCGCTTTGCAACAAGATGGGTTCGGGGCCAAAGGCCGCGCCACGAAACGAGAGCAGTCGTTTTTCAAAATCCACGGGCGTGGTCACAAACGATTCGGTGACATGGGCTTCAAAGCCCGGCATAACGGTGTCATTTAAATACTGCGCAATCGCTTTGCGATAGGGCTCAGCTTGAGTGGCCCAATCGATACCCGCTTCTAAATGGGGGACCGGTGAAAGCACATAGTACGTGTCGCAACCGGGCGGCGCCACGGAGGGATCGCTTGCGCTGGGCCGGTGCAGATACAGGGAAAAGTCTTTAGCCAAAACCTTGCGCTTGAAAATATCGGTGAGCAGCTCTTTGTAGCGTTTGCCCATCAAAATCATATGGTGGGGCACATCGTTAAAGCGTTTGTTGGTGCCGAAATACCAGACAAACAAGCTCATTGAAGATTTCATTCGCTTGATTTTCGAATCGGTCCAGTGCTTGCGGTGCTCGGCCGCGATTAAGTGCTTATAAGTCCAGGCCGTATCAGAATTGCACACCACAATGTCCGATTCCAAGCGCTCGCCATTGGCCAGCAACACCCCCTTGGCTTGGCCGTTTTCAACCAGAATCTGTTTGACTTCGGCGTTATAGCGCACCTCGTTGCCCTGATCTTGAATCAGATCCACAATGCCCTTGGCCAATGCGCCGGTGCCACCCATCGCCCAGTGCACGCCATGCTTGCGTTCCAAAGAATTGATCAGCGAATAAACACAGGTCACCGAAAAGGGGTTTCCGCCGATGAGCAGCGGGTGAAAACTAAACACCATGCGCAGCTTGGGATCTTTAATGTGCTTGGCCACCAGGCTGTAAATGCTGCCCCAGGCCTGCATGCGCAGCATGTCGGGAATGGCCGAGAGCAAATCGCCAACGGTGTTAAAGGGTTTACAGCTCATGCCTTCAAAACCCAGCTTGTAGCAACGCTCGGCATCTTTGAAAAACGCTTCGTACCCCGCGAGGTCCGAAGGACAGAAGCGGGCCACTTCCTTGCGCATGGCTTGCGCATCGCCCGAATAGTCAAAGTACGAGCCATCATCAAAACGAATCCGATAAAACGGATCCATGTATTTCAGGGTCACATAGTCTTCGCGTTTTTTTCCGCAAAGCGTCCAGAGCTCGTCGATTAAAAAGGGCGCCGTGATAATGGTGGGGCCGGCGTCGAACACATGGCCGCCTCGCCGGTGGACATAGCCACGGCCACCTGGGCCGTCGAGTTTTTCTAGCACCGTGACCCGGTAGCCTCGGGCGCCTAAACGCACCGCAGCAGCCAAGCCCCCAAAACCACTTCCCACCACGATGGCGTGGGCTTGTCGTGACGCAGGATAAGGACTCTTCATGTAATTGATTCTATGTGTAAATTTTAGTTGACGGTCAAATATCTGAATAAGAGAATCGACTGATGAATCAATCTGTATCGCCCCGGGCGCTACCGGATCCTTTCGCGGTCGCAGAGCTGCTCAAACCGATTACCTGGTTTCCACCGATGTGGGCATTTACTTGCGGTGTAATAGCCTCCGGTATTGAGCTTATTCCCAACTGGCCCATTATTCTGATCGGTCTTTTGTTAACTGGCCCCTTGGTCTGCGCCACCAGTCAGGCGGTCAACGACTGGTATGACCGCCATGTCGATGCCATTAATGAGCCCAAGCGGCCAATCCCCTCGGGCCGAATTCCCGGGCGTTGGGGCCTTTACATTGCGATGGCCTGGACTGTTTTGTCCCTAATAGTCGCAACGGGCCTTGGGCAGTGGGGGTTCGCAGCGACCACTCTGGCCCTGGTGCTGGCCTGGGCCTACAGCATGCCGCCATTGCGCCTCAAACAAAACGGCTGGTGGGGAAATCTTGCCTGCGGGCTGAGCTATGAAAGCCTGGCCTGGATCACCGGCTCAGCCGTGATGATGGGGGGAATCATGCCCACGGGCGAAACCATGCTGCTGGCGCTCATGTACGGATTGGGTGCGCATGGAATCATGACATTGAACGATTTCAAATCGGTGGCGGGCGATCAACAAATGGGCGTGCGTTCCTTGCCCGTTCAGTTGGGCGTGCATAAAGCAGCCCAGCTGGCGTGCTGGACCATGGCTTTGCCACAGGTGGTCGTGATCGCCGTGTTATTTCAATGGGGTACACCGATTCATGCGGTAGCCGTGATTGGCCTGTTGATTGGGCAGATGGTGTTGATGCGATGGTTCTTGCAATCACCCAGTGAGCGCGCCCTGTATTACAGCGGCTTTGGCGTGCCGATCTATGTCTCGGGAATGATGGTGAGTGCCTTTGCGTTAAGGATGGTGTCGTGAGCGGACTCGTGAAACCTTTTAGCTGGTTTGCCATTGTGCGGCTGGGCTTTGCGCAATTTAGCCTGGGTGCAATTGTGGTGCTGATGACTTCCACGTTAAATCGGGTGATGGTCATTGAGCTTGCCCTGCCTGCATTGCTGCCTGGGGTCTTGGTGGCGCTGCATTACGCGGTTCAAATGCTTCGGCCTCGCATGGGTTACGGCTCGGACATGATGGGCCGTTGCACGCCCTGGATTTTAGGCGGCATGTCGGTGCTGGGCCTTGGCGGAATTTTGGCGGCCACAGCCACTACCTTGTTATCGGTGAGTTTTGCCTGGGGTCTGGTTCTGGCAGTGATTGCGTATGCATTGATTGGCGCAGGCGTGAGTGCTTCGGGTACAGCAGTGCTCGTGCTGTTGGCCAAGCGTGTCGAAGATCATCGTCGCGCAGCCGCAGCCACTATTGTTTGGCTCATGATGATCAGCGGCTTGGCCGTGACCGCAGGGGTGGCAGGCCAACTGTTGGATCCGTATTCTCACGAACGCTTGCTCATGATTGCCACATTGGTTGCCCTTGGTGCGATCGCTATTTCCTTTTTGGCGCTTTATAAACTGGAAGGCACACCAGGCTCGATTAATGCGAGCGCTCAGCAAGCGGAGGAACAAGGGCGCAAACCAAGCTTCAGAGAAGCAATTGCTCAAGTGTGGGATGAATCCGCGGCACGGCGTTTTACGGTGTTCGTGTTTGTTTCCATGCTGGCGTTTTCGGCGCAGGATCTCATTCTTGAGCCCTTTGCAGGCTTGGTTTTTAACTATTCTCCTGGCGAGACCACCAAGCTTTCGGGCATCCAGCATAGTGGTGTGTTGCTGGGCATGATTGTGGTGGCGTTTGCCTGCGGACGATTCGGCGGGCGTTTTGGGGATCGACAAATTGGCTCGCTGCGCACCTGGACCGTGGGCGGCTGTATTGCTTCTTCGATTGCACTGTTCAGTCTGGTGGCCGCTGGCCAGGTGGGGCCCGGTTATCCGCTCAAGATCACAGTGTTCTTATTAGGCGCCTCGAATGGTGCGTTTTCGATTGCCGCAATTGCCTCAATGATGCGGCTTGCCGGCGAGGGCCGTGGCCACCGAGAGGGCACGCGCGTTGGCCTTTGGGGCGCTGCGCAGGCAATTGCATTTGGCGCGGGCGGCTTGATCGGCGCGGGTGCAAGTGATTTGACTCGGCGTTTGGTGCAAGACGAGGGCTTGGCCTATGGCCTGGTGTTTTTTGCAGAAGCCGCATTGTTTTTAGTGGCAGCGAAACTTGCGCTGTCGATTGATTCAGATTTGGATGAACGAAAGGAATCCTCATGGCTCAGATTGCGGAATTCGATGTAGCCGTCATTGGTGGCGGCCCTGCGGGGGCAACGGCGGCCGATGATTTGGCGCGCAAGGGCTACAAAGTCATGTTGCTTGACCGCGCCGGCCGTATTAAGCCGTGTGGTGGGGCGATCCCACCGCGGGCCATGAAAGATTTTGAAATTCCCGAATCCATGTTGGTGGCCAAGATCACCAAGGCCCGCATGATTTCGCCCAAAGACAATCGGGTCGATATTCCCATTGAAAACGGCTATGTGGGCATGGTCGATCGCTGTGAATTCGATGAATGGCTGCGTGCGCGCGCGCAATCGCACGGTGCTGTGCGCCGTGTGGGCACTTATGAGCGCATTGAACATTTGCCTTCGGGTGAGGCGATTGTGCATTTCAATGCGCGCAACAGCGCTGGTGATGTGCAGTCTTTTCCCGATTCGGTGAAGGCCCGCGTGGTGATTGGTGCTGATGGCGCGAAATCAGAAGTGGCACGCCAAAACATTAAAGATGCTGAAAAAACCAAATATGTGTTTGCCTATCACGAGATAGTCAAAACGCCGCAGCAAGCCCCAGAAAACTACGAGCACCATCGCTGCGATGTCTATTACAACGGCAAAGTCTCGCCCGACTTTTATGGCTGGGTGTTTCCCCATGGCGGTACGGCCAGCATTGGCACGGGCAGCGCGGACAAGGGCTTTTCCTTGCGCAACGCCACGGGCCTGGTGCGAAAAATTGCGGGTCTTGAAAATGCCGAGACGCTTCGCCGAGAAGGCGCTCCCATTCCCCTTAAGCCCTTGAAGTACTGGGATAACGCCAAGAATGTGGTCTTGGCGGGCGATGCGGCCGGCGTTGTGGCGCCCTCTTCTGGCGAAGGAATTTATTACGCCATGGCAGGCGGCCGTTTTGCCGGTGAAGCGGCCGAACAGTTCTTGAAAACAGGCGATGCACGTGCGCTTGCAGGTGCTCGTAAAAAATTCATGAAGCTGCACGGCCGCGTATTCTGGATCTTGGGCATGCTGCAGTACTTTTGGTATCAAAACGACAAACGGCGTGAGAAGTTTGTGAAGATCTGCGAAGACAAAGATGTGCAGACCTTAACGTTTGAGTCGTACATGAACAAAGAGTTAGTGCGCAAAAAGCCTATGGCCCATGTGCGGATCTTTTTTAAAGACCTGGCGCACTTGTTGGGATTTGCGAAGGCTCAGTAAACGTCATCGCGAGGAGCTGCAGGCGACGTGGCGATCCACCTTCGCAGCTTGCCACGCTTCGCTCGCAATGACGTTTTACGTTCCCGTCATTGCGAGGCCCGAAGGGCCGTGGCAATCTACTTTAGCAAGAACCCAATCCGCGGTTCCTTCGCAATTCCCCACACTCGCTCCACCAACGCGGCCATTTCATCGGGCCCGACCCAGCCGCTGTAAGCGGCGAGCCGTTGAGCTTTTTCTGTGAGTTCTGCGCGCGACAGTGTGTTGCCCGGGTCGCCCTTGGGCTCCTCAATAAAGCCATTGAGCGCTCGGCCATCGGTCGTGGTCACCGTGACCTTGCCCATCCAGCGGCGCGGATAGGCACCATCAATTTCTGGGTCAAGCACCATGGAGACTTTTTTATTAAAGGCTTGAATGTCGGGGTCTGCATAGTGTTGCTCGAATTCGGTTAAGCCCGCAAAAGAATATTTCGCAGCCAAGGCCAACACGGTGCCCATTGAAAATTTGGATTGATGCACGGTTTTTGGATCCACCACGGGACCCAATACATCAATCGCACCCTGGTGCACAAAGCACACCACCTTGGCAATATCGTTGATTGCAAGATTGTGTTCACGCATGACCTGCAACAGCGCATCCGCGGCGGGATGGGTGTGCCGACACGAGGCGTGATACTTAAACGATGTTTCTGCAGTGGCCCAGCGCGACCCAAGCCGATCGGTCAGCGCTGCGGGGTTGGCATCTTTGCTCATGCCCGCTGCCATGCCGGTTTTGCCTTCAAAGATTTTTACCGCACCCGTCAACCCGGCCTTGGCCATCATGGCCGAGGCGAGTCCTGCGCCGCTTGCGTGGGCGGTGTGCAGCTGTTTTGAATCGGCAGCATCGCGCAAAAACTCCCACAGGCCCGCCGCCTGCGTGCCCGCAGAGCCAAAGGCATGGTTCATTTGAGTGGTGTCGAGCTTGAGCAAATGTCCTACGGCAGCGGCGGCCGCCAAGGTTCCTACGGTGCCGGTGGTGTGAAATACCGTGTAATGCGAGCGGCCCAAGAATTCGCCCACACGAATGCCCACTTCGTAGCCTGCGACACACGCTGTTAAGAACTCTTCGCCGCTTGCGCCGATGGATTGCGCGACTGCCAGTGCTGGCGGAAACACCACGGTCGCCGGGTGCAACACAGAAGAGTTATGAAGGTCGTCTTGTTCCACCACATGCGAAGCAGCCGCATTGGCCATAGCGGCAAGATAAGGGCTGTTGCCAGCCCGCTCAGCGAGCACTTCGCTGGGGCCGTTCGCAAGACCCTGGCTGCGACAGAACTGGGTAATGATCTGCACCGGTCGTGCCGTTTGGCCGGCAATGGCAGAAGCCAGCCAATCGAGAAATAAATCTTCGGTGCGCCGAACAACCGGCTCGGGAATATCGGAAAACTTTAAGCGGCTCGTAAACGCAGCGAGATCAGTCGTGGGGCTAGACATGGTGGATCCTTAAACGTCATCGGAATATTGTTACGTCATTGCGAGCGAAGCGACGCAATCCACTGTGGTAGACCGCCACGCTGCGCTCGCGGTGACGTTTTAAGAACTAGTTCTTAAAACGACCTCGGCAGCCCCAGCAAGTGTTCGGCCACATACGAATAAATCAAGTTCGTGGAGATCGGTGCAACCTGATACAAGCGGGTCTCGCGGAACTTGCGCTCGACATCGTATTCGCAGGCAAAACCAAAGCCGCCATGGGTTTGCAGGCACACATTGGCGGCTTCAAATGAGGCTTTCGCTGCCAGGTACTTTGCCATATTGGCTTGCGCGCCACAGGGCTTGCCGTCATCGAACAGGCGACAGGCTTCAAAGCGCATGAGGTTGGCAGCTTCGGTTTCAATGTACGCATCGGCAATCGGAAACTGCACGCCTTGGTTTTTACCAATTGGGCGGTCAAACACCACGCGTTCGCTGGCATAGCGGCGGGCTTTGTCAATGAGCCAATACGCATCGCCAATGCACTCGGCGGCAATTAACACACGCTCGGCATTCAAGCCATCAAGAATGTACTTAAAGCCCATGCCTTCTTCGCCAATCAAGTTTTCTGCAGGAATTTCCAGATTGTCGAAAAACACTTCATTGGTCTCGTGGTTGACCATGTTGAGAATGGGCCGAACTGTCATGCCTTTGCCGATTGCATCTTTCAGGTTGACCATGAAGATCGACATGCCTTCCGATTTTTTCTTGACCTCTTCCAAAGGCGTCGTGCGGGCCAGCAAAATCATCAGATCAGAGTGCTGAATGCGCGAGATCCATACCTTTTGCCCGTTCACCACATAGCGATCGCCTTTTTTCACTGCGGTCGTTTTGAGCTTGGTGGTGTCGGTGCCCGTGGTGGGCTCGGTCACCGCCATGGATTGCAAGCGCCACTCGCCACTGGCAATTTTTGGCAGATACAGCTCTTTTTGTGCTTTTGAGCCATGACGCAGCAAGGTCCCCATGTTGTACATCTGGCCATGGCAAGAGCCGGCATTGCCGCCGGACAAATTGATTTCTTCCATGATCACCGAGGCCTCGGCCAGGCCAAGGCCAGAGCCGCCATATTCAGCAGGAATTAGTGCGGCGAGCCAGCCGGCTTCGGTCAGTGCGTTGACGAACTCCTCGGGGTAGCCGCGGGCTTCATCCACTTTTTGCCAATAGGCAGAATCATATTGTTTGCAAAGATCGCGCAATGCCTCGCGCAGCTCTTGATACTGGTCAGGAGAAGGAATTTCTGTTTTCATTTTGCTTTTCTGAATCGTTGAAGGGCATAAAGTGCGCCGCCGATTATCGCGCCGATTATGTCGGTCGATGTTTCGGGAACAATCATCATTATCGCCGCAACAAACAAAACTGCGCGCAGTGGCTTGGCGAGCAGCCCGCCAAACCAGCCCTCGGTTGAGCCGGCTAAGAACCAAACGCCAATGGCGCCTGTAATTGTTGCTTGTGCAATGTCAATGAACTCGCCTTGCATGAGCAATACAGGGCTGTAGAAAAACATGAATGGCACAAGGAAGGTTGCCAAGCCCATCTTCAATGCAGCCCACGATGTTTTCCAGGGGTCTGCATTGCACATGCCGGCCGCTGCGAATGAAGCGAGCGCCACGGGCGGCGTGATTGCCGAGATCACTGCGAAGTAAAAAATAAACATGTGCGCGACAAGAGGCTCAATGCCGATTTTTGAAAGCCCCGGCGCCAGCACTGCTGCGCCAATTGCATAAGCGGCGGTCGTGGGCATGCCCATGCCTAAGATCAAGGCCACCATCGCCGTAAAAACCATGGCCAGCAATTGGCTTGCGCCAGCGATGCCCAAAATCAATTCAGAGAAACGGCCCCCAATGCCGGTGAGTGCCACCACGCCCACAATAATTCCGGCGCAACCGCAGACCGCAACAAGCTGAATCGTGTCCCGTGCCGCAAGGTTTAGGCCCTCGATTGATTTCTTCCAGCCAAACAGCAAGATCAGAGCGAGAATGACAGTGAAACCAACAAGGAATCCAGAGTAATCACCAAGCACACCTCTCAAAAGATTGGGGCCTTCGCCAATCATGACTGTCGCAAGCCCGCCAATGGCCACCAGAGAAATCACGCGCACCAATAGCCCGCGAGCAAAGGCAACCGAGGCGCTGACCTTTGCACCGCTGCCATCGTCCAGGTCTCCGAAGCGAACGGCTAGAAAACCCACAATCAGCGCGGCCAGAATGCCAAGGCCGCCAGCACGAAACGGCGAGTACCCCTCCATTAGTGCCCAGATCAACACCACAATGGGTGAGAACAAGTACACCCGCTTGAGCATTTCCTTCATGGGGGGCAGTTCATCACGACGCAAGCCGCGCAGGCCTTGGTGAATCGCATGCAAATCCACATGGATCCAGCAGGCGATATAAAACAAGAGTGCAGGAATAACTGCTGCTAGCGCAATGGTGGTGTAGGGAATGCCGGTGATCTCTGCCATTAAGAACGCACCTGCGCCCAACACAGGCGGGGTGATCTGTCCGCCGGTTGAAGAGGTGGCTTCAATCGCTGCCGCAGTGTGACGGTTATAGCCCACCTTGCGCATCATGGGGATGGTGACCATGCCAGACGCCACCACATTGGCGACCGCAGAGCCCGAGATCGAGCCAAACAGCACGCCAGACGCAACAGCCGCTTTTGCCGGCCCGCCGCGGGCCCAGCCAAACAGTGAGTTACACAGATCGTTGATGTAATCACCGACCTTGGAGACTTGCAAAAACGCGGCAAAGCAAACGAACAAAATAATGTAAGAAGACGACACCTGGGTGGTCACGCCGAAAATGCCGTATTCGCTGTAGATATAGGTAAAGAAACGATCAGGGGCAAAGCCTCGGTGGTTGAGCACACCAGGCATCCAGGGGCCCACAAAGGAATACACAATGAAAACACCTGCAATGATCGGCAACGCCAAGCCCGAAGTGCGTCGTCCAAATTCAAGCAGCAAGAGTGTGCCGATCACGCCAGTGGCGACATCGCCAGGGGTGAACTGTGCGCCAGCCCGAAACAGCAGGCCATCAATTTCATAAGTGATATAGGCCGCGCACGCCAGCGACACCAACATCAAGATCCAGTCGTACCAGGGAACGCCATCGTCTTTGCTGGCCTTGGTCGCCTTGTAGATCATGAAGCCAATGGCGCCGCCCCAGCCCACGTGAATAGCGCGAAACATCAAAGGCTCAAGCGAGTAGACATTGAGCACGAACAAGTGGAACACCGTGAATGTGACACAGAGCAGCGCGACTGTCGCCGCCTCCCAGCCCACGAGGTGTCGTTTGTTGCCCGCAAACTCTTCATCAGTATGCGGCGGGGTGATCATTTCTTCGGTGCTGACATCGGTCTTGCTCATGCTTTAGGCCCTTCAATTTAAAAAAAACCGCACTGGGCTTGCGCGCAGTGCGGTTGTCCTGCGGAAACAGGCAATATTATCCCTTGTACTCGGGGGGCAAAAGATTCTTGGGAATGTTGATCCCTTTTTCTTTAAAGTAACGAATCGCGCCCGGGTGGAAGGGCAAGAAGGTATTCTTGTTCCAGTTCTGAATCACGGTCTCCTTGCCAGCGGCGTGGCCCTTGACCAGTTGCGGATTGTTTTCGAGCACCGCTTTCACCACAGCGTAGACCAAGTCTTCTGGTACATCTTTGTTGGTGATTGCAAAGTTGTATAGACCAACTGTTTTGTGATCTTCGGTCATCTGCTTGTAGGTGCCCTTAGGGATAACAGAGTCTGAAAGCTCAGGCAGTGCAGCCTTGATCTTTTTAAGCTCGTCATCAGTAAAGGTTAAGTAGCGCACCTTGGTGGTGTTTTCCAGTTCAGAGTAGGCCGCAATGGGCAGGCCTGCGCAAAACGGGAACGAGTCAATCAGGCCGTCTTGCAGGTTGGCGGCCATATCGGCTGCCTGGCCGTTACGAACGGTGACATTTAAGCCAATGGCTTCAAACATGAGCGGAAAGTAAGTGCCGCAGGTACCAGCACGGGGGCCCACGCCAACCCGCTTGCCAGAGAGCTCTTTCACCGATTTGATGTTTGACTTCTCCAGCGTCACGAAGTGAAACGGCGTGTCGTACATGGGGAAAATGGCGCGAATGTTGCTGTATTTCTGGCCTTTGGTCCACTCGCCTTTGCCGTTCCATGCTTGCAGGGCCACACCCATGGTGGTCATGCCGAAATCGATTTGCTTGGAATCGGCCAGGATGATGTTTTGGTTCGGGCCCTGGGTTTGTTGCGTGCTGATATTGGTGCCAATTTTTTCATTGACCAATGACGCCCAGACTTGGCCGTACACAAAGTAGGTGCCACCGACCGAAGCGGTGCCCAGCGTCAGGTTCTTTGGCCAGTTTGCTTTGCCCTGTGCCATTGCGCCAGAGATCGTTGCCACTGCAGCAACGGCTGCAATCGCGATCTTGGTGATCATGCGAGGTGATTTCATTACAAAAGTCTCCTTAGTTTTAAATCAGCGAACAACGGTATCACGCCTGCTTTTGCGGCGCATGGGGTAAACCCCCAATGCGTTTTCGTGCTGCGTCGCAAACCGCATGAGTGACTTGTTCGGTATTGGCTGAGCCGCCGAGATCGCGCGTGTGGAATTGCGGATCTGCGGTGACGGATTCAATGGCCGACATGACATGGTGTGCAGCACTTGTCTCACCCAGGTGCTCGAGAAGCATGACGACCGACCAAAATGTACCGATGGGGTTGGCCAGGCCTTTGCCCATGATGTCAAAGGCCGATCCATGGATTGGCTCAAACATGGAGGGGTAGCGGCGCTCGGGATCGATATTGCCGGTGGGGGCAATGCCTAGGCTGCCGGCCAGCGCTGCAGCCAGATCGCTCAAGATATCGGCATGAAGGTTGGTCGCCACGATCGTATCGAGCGATGCTGGCCGATTCACCATGCGCGCGGTGGCAGCGTCGACCAGTTCTTTATCCCATTTCACATCGGGGAATTCCTGGGCGACTTCTGCCGCAATCTCATCCCACATGACCATTGCGTGACGCTGCGCATTTGATTTAGTGATCACGGTGAGTTGTTTGCGAGGGCGTGACTGTGCAAGTTTGAATGCAAAACGCAGAATGCGTTGCACACCCACGCGAGTCATCATGGAGACATCGGTCGCTACCTCAATGGGGTGGCCCTGGTGTGCCCGGCCGCCTACGCCAGCGTATTCCCCTTCGGAGTTTTCGCGCACAATTACCCAATCAAGATCTTTGGGCGCGCAGCGTTTCAAGGGGCCATCAATGCCGGGCAGGATTCGCGTAGGCCGCACATTGGCGTATTGGTCAAAGCCTTGACAGATTTTTAATCGCAGGCCCCACAGCGTAATGTGATCGGGAAGGTCAGGGTCGCCTGCTGAGCCAAACAAAATCGCATCGACATTGCGAATCGCATTCAAGCCATCGGCGGGCATCATCACGCCGTGCTTGCGGTAGTAATCGCCACCCCAGTCAAAGCTGGTGAATTTAAAGTTGAAATTGGATTGGGCGGAGGCGACAGTTTCTAAGAGTCGTTGGCCGGCCGGCACCACTTCCTTGCCAATGCCGTCGCCCGGAATGCAGGCGATGTGATAGGTTTTCATGGGGGTCTCTATTTTGGAAAGCCGCTAGTGTAAGGTGGATTGCCACGGGCCTGCGGCCCTCGCAATGACGGTAGCGCCTGCAGCCCTCGCAATGACGGTAGTGCCCGTCATCGCGAGCGGCGAAGCCGCGTGGCGATCCA
>CAYTWR010000001.1:59946-63196 GCA_964442225.1 uncultured Burkholderiaceae bacterium
CTCGCAATGACGGTAGTGCCCGTCATCGCGAGCGGCGAAGCCGCGTGGCGATCCAAATGACGCAGTAAAATTTGAACATGATTACTGTCATCCTGCTCGTCGACTTAAAACCCGAATCAAAACTCTGGGGCTTTCTTCGTTTCCCGCTGGGCCGCTTTCCACTGCGTCATGTCCAAGGCCTTCAGTTTTCAAAAATTCTGGGCAGCGGAAAAAACGGCGGCTTTGGCTTAAAGCCCAGCAGCACTCACCAAGGCCTGTTCTGTGTGTTCGACACCGAAGCCCATGCCGATCAGTTTTTAAAATCAGATATCGTCAAGGGCTATCGTGATCGTGCGCGCGAGTTTTTCACTGCAAAACTGCAAGCCTATTCCTCAAAAGGCAGCTGGTCGGGCAGCACCATTTCGGTGGATACGCAAGAGCCCAAAAATGGGCCGATCGCTGCATTGACCCGTGCCTCGATTAAACCGACCAAGGCCGCGCAGTTTTGGAAACGCTCTCCACCAGCCGAAGATTCGCTTGCCAAGGCACAAGGCTGTTTGTTGGCCGTTGGCTTAGGTGAAGCGCCGATCTTTCGACAAGCGACTTTCAGCATTTGGGAAAGCCTAGATGCCATGAATGCCTATGCGCGCACGGGCGCGCACCTGGAGGCGATCAAGGCGTCGCTGGGGGGCGGGCATTTTTCAGAATCCATGTTTGTGCGCTTTAAGCCCATTGCGCCAACCGGTGTTTGGAAAGGCCGGCAGTTTGTCTAGCTTTAATCACCGAGTGGTGATCGTGGGGGGTGGCATTGCGGGCTTGGCCAGCGCGCTTGAACTGTCGGTTGCAGGGCTCGAGGTGACTGTGCTTGAGCGCGGGCCCGTAATTGGCGGCAAACTGCATCAGGTGTTTGTCAACGAGGTAGGCATTGATTCTGGCCCCACCGTGTTTACCATGCGCTGGGTGTTCGATAGCCTGTTTGCAAAAGCAGGCACTACGCTCGAGCAAGAGCTCATCATTGAAAAGCAACACATCTTGGCAAGGCATGCCTGGAGTGCGGATGAACGGCTTGATTTGTTCGCGAACCGCGAACAGTCTGCACAGGCGATTAAGGAATTTGCAGGCCCCGCCGAGGCTGATCGTTTCTTGAAGTTTTGTGATCTTGCCAGCACCGCCTATCGCACTTTAGAAAAAGCCTACATTCGCAGCGAACGGCCGACCATGGCCTCGATGCATGCCGATATTGGGCTGCGCGGCATGAAAGTTCTCTTTGATTTAGGCTTGTTTCAAAGCCTGTGGAATTCCTTGTCGCGGCACTTTAAAGATCCGCGCTTGCACCAGCTGTTTTCACGCTACGCGACATATTGCGGGTCTTCGCCGCTGCAGGCACCTGCCACACTTATGTTGATCGCCGATGTGGAAATGCAAGGCGTACATGTTGTGAAAGGCGGCATGAGCGAGCTGGCAAAAGCAATTGCGCGCCTCGCACAACAACATGGCGCAACGATTCGCACGAGTTCTGAGGTGCAAGAGATTTTGGTCAAGAACCATCGGGCCTGCGGGGTTCGGCTAGCCAACGGCGAAGTCATCGAGGCGGATTCGGTGATTTTTAATGGCGATGTCAATGCATTGCGATCCGGTGTGGTCAAGCTGGCCGAGCAGGGCTCAAAGGCCTTTGGCCCTGCTGAAGATGATTTGCCCAAGCGCTCGCTCTCGGCACTTACATTGTCGATTCATGCCAAAACCAAGGGCTTTGCACTGGTGCACCACAACCTGTTTTTCAACACCGATTACGCCAGTGAGTTTGCTGATATTTTTGAAAAACACCGCCTGCCGGGCAAGCCTACGGTTTATGTCTGCGCGCAAGATCGGCGCGATCAGGGCCTGGTGAATCAGGCACAATCGGCTGAGCGATTGCTGCTGCTCATCAACGCGCCGGCTACTGGCGATCGTCAACATTTTTCTGAAGCGGAGATTTCTGAATGCACCCAGGCCAGCTTTGCGCTAATGGAACGCTGTGGCTTGACCATCGATCACAACGCAACGAACACGCGCATCACCACGCCAACACTTTGGCATCAGCGGTTTCCGGCAACGGGCGGGGCACTGTATGGCCACGCGACTCACGGCTGGATGAGCGCGTTCGGCAGGCACTCTTCAACCTCGGCCATACCGGGCCTGTATCTGGCGGGGGGCTCGGTGCACCCGGGCCCGGGCGTGCCCATGGCCACCCTGTCGGGCCGGTTGGCGGCCGAAACCCTGATGGCTCACCTCGGTTTGACCAGAAAGTCGCACCGGGTGGTTATCTCTGGTGGTATGTCGACGCATTAAGCGATTGTGGGCAGTTTGGCTTAACGATTATTTCGTTTGTAGGCAGCGTGTTTTCGCCCTATTACTACTGGGCGCAGCAAAAATCTAAGCACGCCGATCCAGAAAATCATTGCTGCATCAATGTGGCGCTTTATGGCAAAGGCATTCGCCGTTGGACCATGACCGAGCGCGGCAAGCGCCACATGTCGCGAAGTGCCACGCATTTTCAAGTGGGCCCAAGCCATTTGCATTGGCATGGCGATCATCTGGAATTAAACCTTCGCGAAATCGCCGTGCCCATTCCGCAGTCGGTGCGCGGTGTGGTGCGTGTTTATCCCGATCGATTGTTTAATTTCGTAACACCGTTGGATGATCACAAGATCCACCATTGGGGCCCATTGGCGCCAAGCGCGCGTGTTGAAGTGGAGCTGGATCAGCCGAATTCAAAATGGAAGGGCCATGCCTACCTTGACTCTAATGAGGGCGAGTCGCTCATGGTCGGTGCATTTGCCGAGTGGGATTGGTCGCGCGCACAGCTTAACGATGGCAGCACCGCGGTGCTCTATGACATTCGACAGCTGCGCGCTCCTGAGCGCTTGCTGGCCTTGCGTTTCAACACGAATGGAACTGTTGAGCCCTTTGAGGCGCCCCCGCGACAGGCGCTGCCCAAAGCATTTTGGCGTGTGGGAAGATCAATTCGAAGTGATGTGAATGTGAAAGCGCAGGTCATGCACACGCTGGAAGACACGCCGTTTTACATTCGCTCGGTGTTGAAATCAGGGCTGCTCGGACAAGAGGTGGTGTCGTTTCACGAGACTTTGAACATTCCAAAGCTGGATCGCAGCAGTACTCGGTTTATGCTGCCCTGGCGAATGCCGCGCGTGCGTTGATTGCCACGTCGGCCCTGCGGGCCTCCTCGCAATGATGTCGTCATCGTGAGGCGCGAAGCAATAACCCGTCATCG
>CAYTWR010000001.1:63296-99052 GCA_964442225.1 uncultured Burkholderiaceae bacterium
GGCCTCCTCGCAATGATGTCGTCATCGTGAGGCGCGAAGCAATAACCCGTCATCGCGAGGCGCGAAGCAATAACCCGTCATCGCGAGGCGCGAAGCGCCGTGGCGATCCACATCACTTCTTGCCGCGGTCTGTCACTTCCCCAATGCCATAACGGCGAAGCTTCACATACAGGCTTTGCCGCGAAAGCCCCAGCATCTCCGCAGCAGAAGCACGGTTGTCGCGCGTCAATCGCAGCGCCGCCTCAATGCAAAGCTTCTCAATTAAGTCGGCAGTCTCAGAAACAATTTCTTGCATGGGCACTCGGCCCACAAGCTCCACTAACTGATCGGCCGAGCGGGGCAGCTCTTGCAACGAAGGACGATCGCGGCCAACGCGCTGGCCCACTTCGCGAATGCTAAAGCCCAGCACCGGTGCCACACTCGTCTTAACTGACACCCCCGAAATTTCGACCTGCTGGTCGCTGCCATTGTGGCCATGCAAAACGGTGGCAAACAAGCGCACTGCGCCACGTTGCTGAATATTGGCGATCAGCACATTCAAATCGACATCGGCGCGGCCCAGCCAATCGGAAAGATTGCGCCCAACAATTTGTTCTGCCTTGGTGAGCTGCGCCATTTCAACGAAGGCGTGATTGCAGTTGAGCACTCGGCCATCGAGATCGGTCACCACGAAGCCATCGGGCGATTGCTCCAAGACATCCAGGGCGATCGAGTGCTTGGGTGAAACACTCTGCGAGGCGTCTTGAAAATAAGCCGGTGTTAATCGAATCAGGAATAAAGCCCCGCCCTCTTGGCGGAATAAGGAAGCCGATACGGTCACATCACCGCCTTCTGCAAGGCCAGAGATTGTGCGCGAGTCGGCTTCGCCAAAAGAGCGCACGCCGGCGAGCATGTCTTCAATGGCGGCGCGATGGGTTTCGGGAATGCAATCGACCAGGGGTTTGCCGGTGATCTTTTTCACCGCCATGCCAAGAATTCTTCCGGCTGCGGGGTTGGCTTCTTGTACCTTTTGAGTGGCAGTATCGACAATCAGCACTGCCTCGGCAGCCAGTTCAAACAAGAGTCGATAGCGGGTCTCCATGTGGCGCATGCGCAGGTAATCCCGCTCCATGGCCTGGTGGGCTTCGATCAGGCGTTGCTGCAACGACGCCATGCTGCGCAGATCGCGCCCAAAGGCGACGACATGGCCTTGGTTTCCCACTTGAATGGCAGAGCACAGCATGGGCACATCGGCCGCCTGCGCGGAAGGGAAGTTCACATGCCGCCAGCGGCCAAGGGCTTGGCTCGAGGCCTCGCGAATCAATTCATTGACCTTGACCCGGCTTTCGCTGGTCACGACATCGGCCCAGTGCTTGCCGGCCCATTGCTCGGTTCCTGTGAACGGAACCTGTTCGTTCGGCAGGCGCAGCTGCTGAATAACGCCTTCAGCATTCATCAGAAGAGAAAAATCGGTGGCTGCAGAGATAACGCCAGCGGCCGCAAGGGGGTCAAGCCCCTGCAGGATTTCTTCCGTCTGGCGTGGTGTGCTCATGATCCTCTTTCGAAGAACTGGTTTCGGTTGTTTGCGGGCCGCGAGGCAACTGTTTTTTCGGCGACACGCACGGCATCTTCAGCATCCATGGCATGAATATCGGCGCCCACCGCCTTTGCATGTTCGGGGTGATGAACGATGAGCGGCCCACCTGCCATGATGATTAAAGTTGGATTCTGAGAAGCCTTGCGAAGTTCATTAATCAGCTCTTTTAGGCCAAAAAGCTGCGGCTCTGAGCCAATTGAGATTCCCACCAAATCAAACCACTCGTTTTGCACGGCTTGAATCATGTCTTGCGTCTGGGTCATGGGCTCGCTCCAAACCGACCAGCCAGCCTTGTGAAAGAACTCTGCCACCATGAGGATTCCAAGGGTGTGCTGGGACCCGGGCACGGGCGCCAACATAATTTTTCTGTTTTCGCCGCTAATTTTTTGATTCTCACCGCCACCGCGGAAATCTGGGCTTAGGTCATACATGACCTGCTGGATTCGCCACAGGGCAACGGTCACCTCGGTGAAATCGCATTCGTCCCGAGCCCACATGCCATCGAGCTCTCGAGCGGCCGGACCGAGTAGTTCCAGGTAAATGCACCGCAGGCTAATTCCCCGGCTCAGCATGCCCTCAACAAATCGGTGACAGGTCGCCGAGTCGCTCTGAAGGGCAATGCGGGTGAAATCCTGAACTTCTTTGACTGAAATCAGGGAAGCAGAGGAGGTGGGCGCTGCCGATCCATGGCTTGCGACCAGGCGGGGGATGATTTCCGCCTCAATCGTATTAACTAGCCAGGACATTTGCGCCCCCTGAAACTGTTGGGCGCCTGATTCGGCCACTTGTTTTGTTTCGTCCCCATTTCTCTCGGACTGTCGAGACAGCAGCCGCCAGCATGAGTCGGCGCTCGAATTTGGCGGGGTCGGGGTGTCCTTCGGTTCGATCATAAATTTGTTTTGCCCATAAACGAACTGGAAGGAAGCAGTTCCGCGATGATTTTAACGCAAGTGAGTGCTTATTAATCATCGATGACTGGGCCTTGTTCAAAACGACCTTCCAGCCACGTCAGTTGAATCTTTCAACCAATTTTAGGGTTCGCGGCGGACATGTCAAAACATGTTTACACCTATACCTCTGTCATAGTCAATCTGTCAATACTTTGATATGTCAAATTAAGTTGACAGTTGGGGGGCTCGGTCCTAGAGTAAGCCTTGAGAAATAAAGGAAATTTGGAGAAATCCGTTGTCTGAAACCAGGCCGCTCTATACCCCGGAAGAACGACGCCGGCGCGACGAAACCCCGTGGACACTCGTTCAGGGGATCCTCGCGCCCGTTCAATTCTTGGTGTTCATCGTCAGCACTGTCTTGGTCATACGCTTTCTCTGGACCGGCGAGGGCGAAGGCCTGGCCACGGGCTCTGTTGTTCTGAAGACCCTTTTGCTTTACACCATCATGGTGACGGGCTGCATTTGGGAAAAGGTGGTGTTTGGGAAATACCTTTTTGCTCGTGCTTTTTTCTGGGAAGACGTCTTCTCAATGCTGGTGTTGGCCTTGCATACCGCCTACCTGATCGCACTGTTTGGTGGCCTGCTCTCTGTGAAAGAGCAAATGGTGCTGGCGCTTGCGGCCTATCTGGCCTATGTCATTAATGCGACGCAGTTTCTGCTGAAACTGCGAGCGGCGCGTCTTCAGCAAGAGCGTGAAGCAAAATCAATGGCGGGAGCCGCAGCATGAACGCGCCCGAAGCTCTCCATGTTTTGCGTGAGCGCGGCCAGCGCGAGGTCTTTTGTGGCCTAACTGGAATTATCTGGCTACACCGAAAAATTCAGGATGCATTCTTTTTGGTGGTGGGCTCGCGCACCTGTGCCCATCTGATCCAATCGGCCGCAGGCGTCATGATCTTTGCCGAGCCGCGCTTTGCCACGGCCATTATTGATGACCGCGATCTTGCGGGTTTAGCCGATGCAAACGATGAGCTTGATCGCGTGGTCACCCGTTTATTAGAGCGTCGCCCCGATATCAAAATGTTGTTCTTGGTGGGCTCTTGCCCTTCCGAGGTCATTAAGCTTGATTTGTCGCGCGCAGCCCAGCGCCTAAGCCAGCAGTTTGCACCCAAGGTGAAGGTGTTGAACTACTCAGGCAGCGGAATTGAAACCACCTTCACACAAGGCGAGGACGCATGCCTTGCCGCCTTGGTGCCCACATTGCCTGCCGCACCGGTCGGCGCCCCGGCGGAGCTCTTAATCGTGGGCACATTGGCCGACGTTGTGGAAGACCAGTTCTTGCGTTTGTTTAAGGCCATGGGGTTTGAGCGTGTCGTAGCGCTGCCGCCGCGCCGGTCTACCGACTTGCCATGTGTGGGCCCCAACACCAGATTCTTGTTAGCGCAGCCTTTTTTGGGTGAAACTGCGCGCGCTTTGGAAGAGCGAGGCGCTCAGCGCATCGCGGCGCCCTTCCCCCTGGGGGTTGAAGGCACGACCGCCTGGCTTAAAGCAGCCGCGAATGAATGGGCTATCCCTTCGAACACCTTTGAATCGGTGATTGCTCAGGCCCGAGATCGTGCGAGCGCAGCGCTGGCCCGTCAGCGTGAAGCCTTGCAGGGCAAGCGTGTTTTCTTCTTTCCGGATTCGCAATTAGAAGTGCCGCTTGCGCGGTTCTTGTCGCGTGAATTAGGCATGGTGCTCACCGAAGTGGGCTCACCGTATTTGCACAAACAACATCTGGAACAAGAGATGGCCTTGTTGCCCTCGGGCGTCATGCTTTCCGAGGGACAGGATGTTGAAAAACAGTTGGATCGTTGTCGCGCGTTAAAGCCCGACATTGTGGTGTGCGGTTTGGGCCTTGCAAATCCCTTGGAGCAAGAAGGCATCACTACAAAGTGGTCGATCGAATTGGTGTTTAGCCCCATTCAGGGCTTTGATCAGGCGGCTGATTTGGCCGAGTTGTTTAACCGTCCGCTGCGCAGGCGAACGATTCTCATGGCGAAAGCTGCTGAAGGGGCCAGGCCATGAAACTCACACTCTGGACCTATGAAGGGCCGCCCCATGTGGGGGCCATGCGTGTGGCCACGGCCATGCGCGATGTTCACTATGTATTGCATGCACCGCAAGGCGACACCTATGCCGATCTGCTTTTCACCATGATTGAGCGTTTGGGCAAGCGCCCGCCGGTGACCTACACCACATTTCAGGCGCGGGACCTGGGTTCCGACACGGCGCAGCTGTTTCAAAACGCAGTGCGTGAAGCCTATGAGCGCTATAAGCCTCAGGCCATGATGGTGGGCTCGTCCTGCACCGCAGAGCTGATTCAAGATGACCCCGGCGGATTGGCCGCTTCGATGCAAATGTCCGTGCCCGTGGTGCCACTGGAATTGCCTTCTTATCAGAAGAAAGAGAACTGGGGTGCGGCTGAAACCTTTTATCAAATGGTTCGGGCCATGTGCGCAGGCCGAACGCGCGCTCCCCAAGCCGCTGCTCGGCCGCGTTGCAATTTATTAGGCCCGACCGCCTTGGGTTTTCGTCATCGTGACGATGTTGCCGAGATCACCAAACTTTTAAATTCCATGGGCATTGATGTGGCGGTGACTGCCCCCCTAAATGCCGCGCCGGCTGATTTGGCCGCACTGATTAATGCCGACTTTAATGTTTTGCTTTATCCCGAAACCGGTGGCCAAGTCGCTTCGTGGCTAGAGCGACAGTTCGGCATGAAGTGCACGCGCACCATACCGATTGGGGTGAATGCTACCCATGAATTTATTGCAGAGGTTTGCGCCCTGGCAGGCATTGACGCAAAACAAGAATTTTTCAATCGCTCGCGTGCGGCCTGGTATTCGCGTTCAGTTGACTCGACTTATTTAACGGGCAAGCGGGTGTTTGTGTTTGGCGATGCCACGCATGCGATTGCGGCAGCCCGTGTCGCTTCCCAAGAAATGGGCTTTGAAGTGGTGGGCTTAGGCACATACAGTCGAGAGCTTGCTCGTGAAGTGCGCGAGGCTGCAAAGGTCTATGGTCTTGAGGCGCTCATTACCGATGACTATCTAGAGGTCGAAGAAAAAATTGCCGAGCTTCACCCCGAGCTGGTGTTGGGCACTCAAATGGAGCGCCATATCGCCAAGCGTTTGGGCGTTCCGTGTGCGGTGATTTCCGCGCCGGTGCATGTGCAGGATTTTCCGGCGCGTTACTCGCCGCAAATGGGCTTTGAGGGTGCCAATGTCATGTTCGACACCTGGATCCATCCCTTGATGATGGGCCTGGAAGAGCACTTGATTCACATGTTTCGAGAAGATTTTGAGTTTCATGATGGCGCCGCGCCGTCGCACTTGGGGCATGGGTCCGTCACCGCGAGGGGCGAGAGCCCCGTGGCGGTCCACCCCGAGCAGATTGCCACGTCGCCTTCGGCTCCTCGCAATGACGAGCTATCCGTCACCGCGAGCCCGCAGGGCGTGGCGGTCCACGAAGAAGAACGTCACCGCGAGCGCAGCGTGGCGGCCCAAGCCCAGGAAATCGTCGTCTGGACTTCCGACGCGCAAAAAGAGCTCAACAAAATCCCATTCTTCGTGCGCGGCAAAGCCCGTCGCAATACCGAGCGCTTCGCAACCGAGCGAGGCGTTAATCCCATAACTGTCGAGACGCTTTACGATGCCAAAGCCCACTTCAGCCGATAAATCAGGCGCACTCAACACACCGATTCGTGTGGCGATTGTCACCATGGACACGCACTTGGCGACCGCCACCGCGCGTGCCCGTGCCCGCCTGGAAAAGCAAATGCCTGGATTGACGCTCACCATGCATGCCGCTTCCGAATGGTCGGGGCATGAAGAAGAGCTGCAGCGCTGCATCAACGATATTCATGCTGCCGATATTGTGGTGGTCACCATGCTGTTTCTGGAAGATCACTTCTTGCCGATTCTTCCTGCATTGGAAGCCCGTCGCGAAAAGTGCGATGCCATGGTCTGTGCCATGTCGGCCACTGAAGTGGTGCGTTACACCAAGCTGGGCAAGTTCGACATGAGCAAGCCCGCTTCAGGATTAACAGCGTTACTCAAGCGTTTGCGCGGCAACAAAGACAAGACCTCAACGGGTGGCGCTGCGCAAATGAAGATGCTGCGCCGCGTGCCCAAGCTGTTGCGCTTTATTCCGGGCACTGCGCAAGATGTGCGCTCGTATTTCTTGTCATTGCAATATTGGCTGGGCGGCTCAGAAGAAAACATGTTCAACATGGTTCGCTATTTGGTGAACAAGTACGCCAGTGGCCCGCGCGAAGCCTTGCGACATGCCGACGATCCGCCGGCACCGGTTGAGTATCCCGATTTGGGTGTGTATCACCCGCGCATGAAGACGCGCATGTCCGAAGATATGTCACAGCTTCCGATCGTGGTGCCCAAAGAGTCTGCCAAAGGTCGCGTGGGTATTTTGTTGCTGCGCTCTTACTTATTGAGCGGTAACTCTGGCCACTACGATGGCGTGATCGCCGCGCTTGAGGCACAGGGCTTGCAAGTGGTGCCTGCATTTGCTGCGGGCCTTGATGCCCGCCCTGCCGTTGAAAAGTTTTTCATGGCGAACGGACAGCCCACCGTCGATGCGGTGGTCTCGCTTTCTGGTTTTTCTTTGGTCGGCGGCCCTGCGTACAACGATGCAAAAGCGGCTGAAGAAATTCTTGCCAAGCTTGATGTGCCGTATATGGCAGCACACCCGGTTGAGTTCCAGTCGCTTGACCAATGGGGTGAATCTGAGCGTGGCTTGCTGCCGGTAGAAAGCACCATCATGGTGGCGATTCCGGAATTAGATGGCGCAACGGCTCCCATGGTGTTTGGCGGCAGGCCCGGCACCCCCGGTGCGGTTTGCCATGGCTGCAATTACGAGTGCGCCTTTACCAAGGACCAGAACTCGCAAGATATGCACACTTGCTCTGAGCGCGCCCACATGCTGGCCGCCCGGGTTGCAAAGCTTGTTGCCCTGCGTCGCTCCAAGCGGGCCGAGCGCAAGGTGGCGGTGGTGATCTTTAATTTCCCGCCCAATGCGGGCAATACCGGAACGGCAGCGTATCTGTCGGTGTTTGAGTCTTTGCACAATGTTATGTGGGCCATGAAAGAACGTGGCTACACCATCGAGGTGCCTGACACCGTTGATGAGCTTCGCGATGCGGTGATCGAGGGCAATAAAGCCCAATACGGCACCGATGCAAATGTGCACACCACAATCTCTGCCGATGATCATGTGCGCCGTGAGCGTTGGCTTGCACAAATCGAGGCCCAATGGGGCCCGGCGCCAGGCCGGCAGCTCACCAATGGCTCACAGATTTTTGTGTTGGGCAAACAGTTCGGCAATTTGTTGGTCAATATTCAGCCGGCCATGGGCTATGAAGGTGATCCCATGCGGCTGCTGTTTGAGGCTGGCTTTGCACCCACGCATGCGTTTTCGGCTAACTACCGTTATCTGCGAGAAGACTTTAAAGCCGATGCCGTGCTGCACTTTGGCACCCACGGCTCGTTGGAGTTCATGCCTGGAAAACAGTCGGGCATGTCGGGCGCCTGCTGGCCTGATCGTTTGATTGGCGATCTTCCGAATTTTTATTTGTATGCCTCCAATAACCCTTCCGAAGGTGCAATCGCCAAGCGCCGTGCTTGCGCCACACTTATTAGCTATCTCACGCCGCCGGTTGCGCAGGCAGGCCTGTATCGCGGCTTGTTAGACCTGAAGTCTTCCATGGATCGTTGGCGCAGCCTTGAGCCCGATGCCAAAGATCGCGCCGATGTTGCGGCCTTGGTCCAATCGCAAGCGGCCGAGCTAGAGCTTGCGCCCGCCGAGCCCCTGTGGGAGGTGTCGGCCACCGCAGGCACCGTACCTGACACCTGCGCTGAAACCCAGATCCGCAAGCTCTATGAGCGCGTGCTGGAACTTGAATACACCTTGATCCCACACGGTTTGCATGTGGTGGGCGATGTCCCTACCGAAGATGAGCGCACCGATTTATTGGCCTCCATGGCCGAGGCGTCGCACAACATTCGCATTGATCGCAAGGCCGTGTCGGCTTTAGTTGCTGGGGAGACTCCCGAGCAGGCGGCCTCTCGCAATCTCGAGCAGCCCGAGGGCTTGGTAGATATTTTCCGCGAGCTGCAAAAGACCAATGAAATGCTGTTGCAAGAAACCGAGATCGAGGGCGTAATGCACGCACTCGATGGCCGCTTTATTCGGCCTGCCCCCGGCGGTGATGTACTGCGCACGCCCGAGGTACTGCCCACGGGCCGTAATCTGCACGGCTTTGATCCCTTCAAAATTCCCAGTGCCTTTGCTGTGCGCGACGGCGCAGCACAAGCGCAAAAATTGCTTGATCGTTATAGTGCCGATGGCAACCCCCTGCCTGAGTCAATTGCCATGGTGCTCTGGGGAACCGATAACTTAAAGACAGAAGGCAGCCCGATTGCACAAGCCTTGCACATGATGGGCGCGCTGCCACGTTTTGATAGCTATGGCCGAATCGCCGGTGCCACATTAATCCCCTTGCAAGAGTTAGGCCGTCCGCGCATTGATGTGGTGATTACGCTTTCCGGGATTTTCCGCGACCTCATGCCTTTACAAATCAAGCTGCTGGCAGAGGCTGCTTTCCTGGCCGCCTCAGCCGATGAGCCCGTTGAGCAAAACTTCATTCGCAAGCATGCGTTGGCCTATCAGGCCGAGCACAACTGCACGCTTGAAGAGGCCTCGCTGCGTGTTTACGGCAATGCCGAAGGCGCTTACGGCTCTAATGTGAACAATCTGGTTGAAAACAGCCGCTGGGATGAGGAAGACGAATTAGCGGAGACCTACTCACGCCGTAAAGGCTTTGCTTATGGCCGCACGGGCCGGCCCATTAAACAGCCTGCGTTGCTGCAAAGTGTGTTGAAAGATGTGTCACTCACCTATCAAAACCTTGATTCGGTTGAGCTGGGTGTCACTACAGTCGATAACTACTTCGATACCCTTGGTGGCATTACCGGTGCGGTCAAGCGCGCCAAGGGCGGCAAGACACCGCCGGTGTATATCGGTGATCAAACCAAAGGCGAGGGCACCGTGCGCACGCTCACCGAACAAGTCGCGCTGGAAACCCGCACCCGCATGCTCAACCCCAAGTGGTACGAAGGCATGTTGAAACACGGCTACGAAGGCGTGCGTCAAATCGAAGTGCACATTACCAACACCATGGGCTGGTCGGCCACCACAGGCCAGGTGCAGCCCTGGGTGTATCAGCAGCTCACGCAAACCTTCATGCTCGATCCTGAAATGCGCGATCGTTTGGCCAAGCTCAATCCCACGGCCTCTGCAAAGGTGGCCAATCGATTGCTCGAGGCTTCCGAGCGCAAGTTCTGGAATCCAGATGAAAAAACATTAGCCGCCCTGCGTCAGGCCGGCGAGGAATTAGAAGATCGCCTAGAAGGCGTATACGAGGGAGCATCAACATGAATGTCGCAACCGTGCCGTTTTCAGAAATCAAGCGAACGGGCGGCAGGCCCGATGGCGAGGGCAGCGTTCAGGTGCAGCTCGACCCGAACATGAAAATCGGCAATGCCAAGGTGTTTGCCATTTACGGCAAAGGCGGCATTGGCAAAAGCACGACATCTTCCAATCTGTCGGTCGCGTTTTCAAAGCTCGGCAAGCGCGTGCTGCAAATTGGCTGTGACCCCAAGCATGACTCCACGTTTACGCTCACCAAAAAGCTTATGCCCACCGTGATTGATGTGCTGGAGTCGGTGGATTTCCATTCGGAAGAATTGCGCATTGAAGACTTTGTGTTTGAAGGCTACAACGGCGTCATGTGCGTGGAAGCCGGTGGACCGCCCGCCGGCACCGGCTGTGGCGGTTATGTCGTGGGCCAAACGGTCAAGCTTTTGAAAGAGCACCATCTCTTAGATGACACCGATGTGGTGATTTTTGATGTGTTGGGCGATGTCGTGTGCGGCGGATTTGCCGCGCCGTTGCAGCACGCCGAGCGGGCCTTGATTGTGACCGCGAACGATTTTGACTCGATCTTTGCCATGAACCGAATCGTTCAGGCCATTGGCGCGAAGGCAAAAAATTACCGGGTGCGTCTCGGGGGCGTGATCGCTAATCGCAGCGATGCCACCGACCAGATCGATAAGTTCAATGAGCGTGTGGGCCTTCAGACCATGGCCCGATTTCCGAATCTGGATGTGATTCGCAGAAGCCGCTTAAAGAAAGCCACGCTGTTTGAGATGGAAGAATCGCCCGAATTAAAGGCGGTACAAGATGAGTACTTGCAGCTGGCTGAAAAGCTGTGGATGGGTGTGGACCCCCTGTCGGCCGAGCCCATGAAAGACCGCGATTTGTTTGATTTGTTGGGATTTGATTGATTGGTGCATGAGCCTGAACAAGACACGCGACATGAATGACATGAGCCACGCCACCTATCTGAAGCAGCGCGAGAAAATCGAGCATTACTTCGATCGCACGGCGGCACAGACTTGGGCGCGTTTAACATCTGATGCGCCAGTCAGCGGCGTCCGGGCCACGGTGCGCGCGGGCCGTGATCGCATGCGCTCTACTTTGCTGTCGTATCTGCCGCAAGATCTTTCGGGCAAGCGGCTCTTAGATGCCGGCTGTGGCACGGGTGCGTTGTCGGTTGAGGCGGCCAAGCGCGGCGCGTATGTCGTGGCCATTGATTTGTCGCCAACCTTGGTGAACCTTGCCCGTGAGCGCACGCCCGCCGAACTCGGCAAGGGCCATATCGAATTTCTGTCGGGTGACATGTTCGACCCGGCACTTGGCGAGTTTGACTTTGTGGTGGGCATGGATTCGCTCATTCATTATCAGCCCGCCGATGTGGTGCGCGTGCTTTGCGGTTTTGCAGCCCGCACTCGCGACTCCATTGTGTTTACCTTTCCGCCCAAGAACATGGCCTTAGCCGCCATGATCACCGTAGGTAAGCTGTTTCCGCGCAAGGATCGTGCGCCATTCATCGCACCAGTGGCCTATGAAAAGCTCACGGGCCTGATCCGCAACGCATCGGGGCTCTCCGCGTTTGCAGTGGGGCGCACGCAAAAAATTTCGAGCGGCTTTTACACCTCTCAGGCACTTGAGCTGAAACGGGTGACACCATGAGCCGGGTTGCCGCCTTGAAATCCTGGCGTAAGTGGACTCGCGTGAGCCCAAGGCTTTTGCCCTTTGCCGATGTCGCCACCAAAGAATTGCCTTTGCGCCGGCTATTTCAGCTTTCGCTGTTTCAGGTCTCGGTAGGCATGGCCACAGCCCTGTTAATTGGCACCCTGAATCGGGTCATGATCGTCGAGCTCGGCGTAGGCGCCTGGCTGGTGTCGTTAATGGTGGCCTTGCCCTTGGTGTTTGCGCCATTTCGCGCACTGGTAGGTTTTAAGTCAGATACCCATAAATCGGTGCTGGGTTGGCGTCGTGTTCCGTATATTTGGCTGGGCACACTGTTTCAGTTCAGTGGCTTGTCGATCATGCCGTTTGCCTTGATTTTGTTATCGGGCGATAGCAACTGGCCGGCGTGGGTCGCCTTGGTGGCCACTGCCTTGGCTTTTTTGTTGGTGGGCATTGGCCTGCAAACCACACAAACCGCAGGCCTGGCTTTGGCGACCGACATTGCGCCCGAAGAGGCGCGGCCTCGCGTGGTGGCCATGATGTATGCCATGTTATTGGTGGGCATGGTGGGCAGCAGCCTGGTTTTTGGCTGGCTGCTCGCAAGCTTTAGCCAGCTGTTGTTAATCAAGGTCATTCAGGGCGCTGCGGGCGCCAGTGCAGTGCTGAATATTGTTGCCTTGTGGAAGCAAGAAGCTCGTGCGCCGCACAAGACTTCTGCCGCGATTGCACGGCCCGACTTTAAACACACTTGGCAGCGTTTTTCCAAGCAGCCCAACACCGTTCGTTTTTTGGTTGCGCTGGGCTTGGGCACGGCCGCATTTTCCATGCAAGACATTATCTTGGAGCCCTATGGCGGCGAGATTTTGGGCCTCTCGGTCTCGGCCACCACTTTGTTAACCGCCATGACGGCGGTTGGCGCCTTGCTGGCATTTTCATTAGCAGCACGATGGCTAGTGCGCGGCATGAATCCATTCCGTGTCTGTGCAATCGGTTTGCTGGCCGGGCTAATTGCGTTTAGCAGCGTGATTTTTTCTGAGCCCTTGGGCGAGCCCAATTTGTTTCGGTTGGGTGCTTTTTTAATTGGCTTTGGCGGCGGTTTGTTTTCAGTTGGCACGCTCACGGCTGCCATGAATATGGAGTCGGCGGTAGGCGATCAGCAGTTTGGCTCAAGCGGCATGATCCTGGGCGCCTGGGGCGCGGTCTATGCCACGGCCACCGGTTTGTCGATTGCTATGGGCGGCGCGATTCGCGATGTGGTGTCTGAGCTTGCAGTGCTTGGTGCCTTGGGCGAAAGCCTTGCAAACCCCGCCATTGGCTACAGTTTTGTGTATCACCTCGAGCTTTACATGTTGTTTGCAACCCTGGTTGCGATCGGCCCCTTGGTGCGTGCTCCTTGGCATGCCTCTCGGGGTTCGAGACAGCCAGTTTCAAAGTTTGGTCTTGCTGAATTCCCCGGCTGACCAACATTAAAGGAGAAAGACCATGGGAACAGGCGCAATAACCCAGTACATCGATACCGCACAGCTCGTGCTGTATCTCTTCTGGATTTTCTTTTTCTGGCTGGTGGTGTGGCTGGTTCGCGAAGGCAAGCGCGAGGGCTATCCTTTGGAAAGTGATCGTCGCGATTACAAAGATATTCAAGGCTTCCCGGCAATTCCTAAGCCCAAGACTTACAAGCTGGCCGATGGCACCGAGCTCACCGCGCCGCATAACCGTGATCGCAATGCCCCACCCTTGGCCGCGCGTCGCACGGGCCAGTTCCCTGGTTCGCCGGTTGAGCCCACGGGCAACCCCATGGTCGATGGCGTAGGCCCCGCCGCATGGACAGCGCGCGCCGATCATCCGGATCACATGCTCGACAATTCGGCCAAGATTGTTCCGCTGCGCAATGTTCCTCACTACGATGTGGCCAAGCAGGATGTCGATCCCCGGGGCCTCGATATTGTGGGTGTTGATGATGTCGTGGGCGGCAAGATTGTCGATCTCTGGGTCGATCGCTCTGAGCGGCTCTTCCGTTACCTTGAAGTGGAACTTGCAGGCAGTGGCCGTCGCATTCTGGTGCCCATGCCCTTTGCGCGAGTCAGCAAGCGCAATGTGAAGATCCACGCCATTTTGGGCTCGCAGTTTGCCGATGCGCCTGCCACCAAGAACCCCGACACCGTGACCTTGCTTGAAGAAGACAAGATTGCGGGTTACTTTGGTGGCGGCCGTCTGTATGCAACGCCCCAGCGTCAGGAGCCTTTGGCATGAACCATCGGCATACCAATGCTGATCACGAACACGAGTTCGAGCCACAGTACGGCCTTCCGGAGATTTTGCCGAAAGACGAAAAAATTCTGTGGCAAGGCTCACCCGATTGGTTGTCTCTGGCACGGCATGCGTTTCATTTAAACAAGCTGGTGCTGTACTTCGCGGTGATCATTGCGATTCGCGTGTTCGTGGTGCTGGGCGATGGTTTGGGCGTGAATGCGGCAATCGCCTCGGCGATGTGGCTGGGGCTTTTGGCATTCAGTGCCATTGCAGTACTGGCCATGGTGGCTTATTTTTCGGCGCGCACGACTGTCTACACCATTACCGATAAGCGCCTGGTCATGCGTGTCGGCATTGTGCTGACCATTGCCTACAACCTGCCATTTAAGCGAATTGCATCGGCAGGCATGCGAACCCTCACCAATAACAAAGGGGATATTCCCGTAGCGCTCATGCCTGGCGACAAAATCGCTTATGCGCATTTGTGGCCACATGTTCGGCCCTGGCGTTTTGCCAAGCCCGAGCCCATGCTGCGAAGCATTGACGACCCCAAGCGTGTGGCCGATATCCTGACCAAGGCGTGGAGCAATGTGGTGAAGGTGCCTGGCACCTCGAACATGGTGTCTGACACCAACATGGACACCAACATGCGAAAGCTCAGCACGGCATGAGTCAAGCTACTGCGCCCTTTGCCATGCGTTGGCCATTATGGCTAATTCTGGGGGCGCTTGCGGCCTTGATTGCGGCGGTGGCGATTGTGCGCCTTTCGGGCGAACCCATTCGTGAGCCCGATTCGCAGGCCGTCGTGGTGCGCGAGCTGTTGTTTGTCGATCAGCGCGACGGCAGTGTGGCAGTCATCGATGCCAAGACGGGTCGACAGGTCGATGCCATTGTCGGAGAAGCTGGTTTTGCGCGCGGCACATTGCGTGGCTTTGCACGGGATCGCCGTGCTCGGGGAATCGGCCAGGATGTGCCCATGCAGTTAATTGGCCGTGCTGACGGAAGGCTTACCTTGTTTGATCCGGCGACAGGCCGCGTTGTGGATCTAGAGTCTTTTGGTGCGATCAATGCGGCGGTGTTTGCGCGCATGCTGCAGGCGTTTTAAAGGGGGAGAGTAAAAATGGAAACTAAAACACCGTGCACGGTGGACATTGCAAACACTTCTTATGATTTGTACGCCCATGTCGAGCTTGAGAGAAACGACATCAACCCGGGCGATCAGGTCTTGGTGCACAACCCGCCCACGCATGTGGCCTATGGCCAGCATGTAAAAGTTGAGCGGCAGGCCACGATTACTCGGGCCAGTCTTTTGTCGCGCCTGTGGACCAAGTTTATTGCCCGGTTTGAGATCACCACCTTGTACGAGGTGAGCTTCTCGCCGACACGCTTTACCAAATCGCGCCGCTACCCGCGGCCCAATCGCTGATTTTGAAGGGGGAGACTGTCATGAACACGATGGCGCACGAATTACCAGCAAGGCCGATTGACACCAATGAGGCGACAGAGCGTGCACTCGAGAGCACCATTCTGAATCCGCGTTTTTACACCACCGATTTCGATGCGATTGACCGTATCAATGTCGATCACATTCGCCCCCAGTGGGATGCGTTGATGGCCGAATTTGCGGCGGATAAAAACAAAGACCATTTCCAGCGCCCGCCCGAAACGATTAACAAGGATTATTCCAACATCCCTGATGGCCTGTACCAAGAGTTCGTTGATTTTCTGATCAGCTCGGTTACCTCTGAGTTTTCGGGCTGCGTTTTATACGCCGAAATCAAGCGACGCATTCAAAACGAGGATATGCGCAACTTGTTTGGCTACATGGCCCGCGATGAAAGCCGCCATGCAGGCTTTATTAACCAGTGGCTCAAGGATTTTGGCATTGGCGTTGACCTGGGATTTTTGGCCAAGGCAAAGAAATACACGTATTTCCGGCCCAAATTTATTTATTACGCCACTTACCTGTCAGAGAAAATCGGCTATGCCCGCTACATCACGATTTATCGCCAGATTGAGCGGCACCCAGAGCTCAAGTTTCATCCGATCTTTGGCTGGTTCAAAGAATGGTGTAACGATGAATTTCGCCATGGCGAGGCGTTTGCCATTCTGATGCGGGCCGACCCCAAACTTTTAAAAGGCCTGAACCTGTTGTGGATTCGTTTTTTCCAGCTTGCCGTGTTTTCGACCATGTATGTGCGCGACCATGCACGTCCCGAGTTTCACAAGGCGGTCGGTGTCGATCCTACCACCTATGATTTCGAGGTGTTCCGTGTCACCACTGAGATTTCCAAGCAGGTGTTTCCGGTGACATTGAATCTTGACGATCCGCGTTTGCACGCGGGGTTCGAGGCGCTTTTGGAAATTTCCGACCAAGTCGCAGCGGCCCGTGAACAGGGGGGCGTGATCGGTGGGCTTAAGCGTGCTTGGCACGGCCTGCGCGCTGTGGCGGTGTTTGCGCGCCTGTATGTGTTGCCTGCGAAATACGCTGAGCTTCCTCGGGAAGTTCGTGTGGCGCCGACTTGGTAAACGGCCAATAGCGCGCTCATGCTGCTTGCGGCCTTCTTCACCGTGTTTGTGTGGTGGTTCAGCACCGGGGTCATTCTTTACCTGAATGGCATGCCCCGGGCCACGCATAAGTGGACCATGCTTGGAGCGACCGTAGTGCTCGTGGCGGCCTTGGTGGCATTGCGCAGCACAGCGAATGTCACGCAAGTGTGGGCGGCCTATTGCGCATTCACTTCCGCGGTGCTGGTTTGGGCTTGGCAGGAAATTGGTTTTTTGTTGGGCTATGTCACGGGCTCGCGAAAAACCGAGTGCCCCCAAGGTGCCCGTGGCTGGAAACGTTTCGGTTTTGCCGCCGAAGCCGTGCTGTATCACGAGCTTGCCTTGATTGTATTGGCCGCCATGATTTGGGCAGTCACGCTGGATGGCGCCAATCAGATTGGTTTATGGACCTATCTGGTGCTGTGGGCTATGCGCCAAAGCGCCAAGCTCAATGTCTACTTGGGTGTGCGCAATCTGAATGAAGAGTTTTTGCCCCAGCATTTGAAATACATGCAAAGCTATTTTGTACGCAAACCCATGAACGCATTTTTGCCGGTGTCGGTGCTGGTTTCTCTCTTGTTCGTGATTCCGCTGTGGCAGGCGGTTCATGCGGCAGGTCAGGGCAGCTTCGATGCGGTGGGGCTCACCTTGGTGGCGACATTGTTTTCGCTGGCAATTCTTGAGCATTTGTTCTTGGTTATTCCGCTGCCGTTTGAAGCGCTCTGGAAGTGGGGCTTGCGCTCTCGCGTGGCGAACTAGCCTAGACTCGGGTACTCTTGTGCCCTATGCATATTCGATTTGAAGGGTCATCGGCGGGCGAGGTAACAGGCTCTCGTCACTATGTCGACGCATCGGTTCAAGGCAAGGCGTGTCGGTTTTTTGTCGATTGCGGCATGTTTCAAGGCGGCCGTGACGCCGATAAAAAAAACCTTCAGCCTTTTGGGTGTTTCCCCAAAGACCTTCAGTTTGTCGTGCTCACGCATGCACACATTGATCACAGCGGCCTGCTTCCCCGGCTATGCGCGCAGGGTTTTAAAGGTCCCATTTACTGCACGCCTGCCACGCGCGATTTATTAGAAGTATTGCTTGCCGATAGCGCACACATTCAGGCGGGCGAGCTGACACGAGCGATGGTTCGAAAAGAAAAGGGCAAATGGCGGGGCGAGTTGCCCGAGCCCTTGTATTCCATTGACGATGTTGCGCGTTGCCTGTCTCAGGTGCGCACTGTGCGCTATCGTCACCCCACGGTTGTGGCGCCCGGTGTGCGCATTGAATTTTTTGATGCAGGCCATATTCTGGGGGCCTCCTCGGTGGCCATCGACATTGAAGAGGATGGCTTGCCTGCCGGCAAGAAAACCAAGCGACTTGTGTTTTCCGGCGATATCGGCACCCGTGATCGCCCGGTGATGAACGATCCCGAACGCATTGAATCGGCCGATATCCTGGTGGTGGAGTCGACCTACGGCAATCGTCTGCACCGAACCCTGAAGGAGACGCAAGACGAGCTGGTCGCGGTCGTCACCAAAACCATGGAGCAGGGCGGAAATGTCATCATGCCGGCGTTTGCCGTGGGCCGCACACAGGAAGTGATTGCGATTTTGTTTGATCTTGTGCGGGCTAAACGCTTGCCGTTTCTATCGGTGTTTGTCGATTCGCCCATGGCCACGCGCGCCTCTGAGATCACTGAGCAGCACACTTCGCTGCTAGACCCACAAACCCGTGAGCTTTATCAGTGGGCGCGCAAAAATACAAATGCCATTCGGGTGCGCTATATCACCGAGGTCAACGACTCAAAGACCCTTAACACGATTAAATCGGGCGCCATTATTTTGTCGGCCAGCGGCATGTGTGAAGCGGGCCGAATCGTGCACCATTTGTTCTGGAACCTTCCTCGGCCGCAGTCGGCGGTTGTGATTACCGGATATCAGGCCGCTGGAACACGCGGCCGAAGCCTGGTCGATGGTGCAAAAACCCTGCGCTTGTTGGGCCAAGAAGTGCCTGTGAAAGCATCGATTCATACCTTGGGGGGCTTGTCCGCCCATGGTGATCAGGCCGATTTGTTGTGGTGGTGCAGAGGCTTTGGTGCCAAGCCTGACAAGGTTTTTATTACGCATGGCGAGCCTGAGCCTGCACAGAATTTTGCCGATGTGTTGAAGCAGGAACTGGGCTGGAACGCGGTGTTGCCCAAGCGCGGCGAGATGTTTCCCGTCTAGCGTCATCGCGAGCGTAAAAATTCGTCATTGCGAGGGCCGAAGGCCCGTGGCAATCCACCGCTAGAATCCCCCAATGGCCGTGCAATCCCTGCTCACTTTAATCGAAGACGCCATTTCCCGCTTTGGCGCGCGTCCCGCCTACTCCTCGTTTGGAAAAACGCTGAGCTTTCGGGAACTTGGAATTCAGTCGGCAGCCCTAGCGAACTGGCTCGTTAGCCTGAACCTTCCTGCAAACGCTCGCGTTGCCGTAATGCTGCCCAATATTTTTCAAAACCCGATTGCAATTGCGGGGGTGTTGCGTGCGGGATTGGTGGTGGTGAATGTCAACCCACTCTACACCGCGCGTGAGCTTGCAGCCCAGCTTAACGACTCTGGTGCAAGCGTCTTAATTGTCTTGGAAAACTTTGCGCACACGGTGCAAAAAGCCCAGGCTCAATTTGGGCTACCGCAGCTGCACACCGTGGTCGTGACGCAGCTTGGCGACAGCCTAGGCCTAAAAGGCCGAATCATGAATCTTGTGATTCGTTACCTTAAAAAAATGGTGCCCAAGTGGCAGTTGCCTACACCGCTAGCGATTGTGCGGTGGCCCCAAATGCTAAGCCTTTGCGCGACAAATGCTGCGAGCAGGCCAGATCACCCAATTCTTGGCGGCAATCGCGAGCCGATCGCGCGAGGCTTGGGCGATCTTGCCTTTTTGCAATACACCGGCGGCACCACCGGCGAGGCAAAGGGCGCCATGTTGACCCACGGCAATATCTTGGCCAATGTCGAGCAGTGTGCCCAGTGGCTTGAGCCCGAGCAGCTTGAAACAACATTGGGCAAGCAAGCCACCATGGTCTGTGCTTTGCCGCTTTATCACATCTTTTCGTTGACGGCCTGCATGCTGCTGGGCTTTAGAGCGGGCTTTAAAAATTTATTGCTTGCCAACCCTAAAGATCTGGCTGGCGTGATTCAGGCCTTATCGAAAGAGCCCGTGCATTTGTTTCCAGGTGTCAACACCTTGTTTAATGCTCTGCTCAATCATGCTGATTTTTCCAAGATGAATTTTTCAGAGCTAAAAATCGCCGTGGGCGGCGGCATGTCCGTCACGGCGTCTGTGGCCAATCGTTGGCGTGAGCGCACCGGCTGCGTCATGTTGGAGGGCTATGGGCTTTCAGAGACCAGCCCAGTGGTGTCGGCAACACCCAGAACTCAGACAGCATTTAATGGCTCGGTGGGTTTGCCCATGTCGGGCACCGAGGTACGAATTCTGCGAGAAGACGGCAGCTTGTTAGATTCGACACATGCGGACCAAGCAGGCGAGATTGTTGTGCGTGGCCCTCAGGTGATGCAGGGGTACTGGAATCGTGCTGGTGAAAACTCAGCCGCATTCACATCCGAGGGGTTTTTGAAGACCGGCGACATTGGCCACTTTGACCCCCAGGGGTTTTTGCACATTGTCGATCGCAAGAAAGACATGATCTTGGTGAGCGGCTTTAATGTTTACCCCAACGAAATCGAGCAAGTGGTGAGTGAACACCCTGCGGTGCTGGAGTGCGCTGTGGTGGGAGTTCCCGACGAAGCCATGGGCGAGCGGGTCAAGCTTTTTGTGGTGCCGAGAAAGCCGCAGCCCGAAGGGTCTGCGGCTTTGGAAAAAACACTTGCCCAGTTTTGCGCCGAACACCTGACCAATTACAAACGGCCGCGCGAGATTGTGTTTGCAGAGTCGTTGCCGAAAACGGCCGTCGGAAAAGTGTTAAAACGCGCGTTGCGCTAAACCTACTCCCCAGCCGGCTTGGGCACCGACAACACCCACGCCTCGCCATCGAGCACGGGCTTGCCGCCCACCGAGCAAACGGTTTGCAAACGCACGCGGTTTTTCTCTTTCACAATTTCAAGCACGGTCACTTTTGCGGTGAGCGTTTCGCCGGGGTGTACAGGCGCCAGAAATTTCATGGTCTGGCTCAGAAAGATTGTTCCGGGCCCAGGCAGGCGATTGGCCAACACCGAAGAGATCACACTGCCCGTCAGCATGCCATGCACAATGCGCGTGCCAAATCGCGTGGTTTTCGCGTATTCCTCATCGAGGTGAATGGCGTTGGTGTCCATGGACACGGCAGAAAACAAAATAATGTCGGTCTCGGTAATGGTCTTGGATTGCTGGGCGGTTTGGCCGACAAATAGCTCTTCCGTGTAAAAGGCTGGACGAAACATGGTCATGAGAAGGCTCCCTGAGAAATTGATGCTGTTAAGATAAGCCTCTAAACATTCCTTCTACACGGGAATTTTTAAGGCCTCTTTATTTTACCTTTCCCTCGTGCCGCAACCCTCAAATGAAAGAAATTGTTGAGCGTTTTCTGGTGGGCCTATTCGGCGCTGAGATTCCCGCCTGGGCAAAGGCGTTGATCGCCCTGACCAATGTTTTTTTGATCTTGGCAGCTGCCTGGCTTGCCATGGGGCTGATCAGCCGCTTGCTGCGCACGCTTAGCAAGCGTGTGGGCGCGCGCAGCGGCAACCGTGAAGATCAAATGCGTGTTGAAACCCTCATGCGGGTGTTTCGCTACATTGCCCGCGTGGTGATTGGCGCGGTCACGGTCATGCTCGTGCTCTCAGAATTCGGCATTTCCATTGCACCGATTTTGGCCACTGCGGGCGTTGCCGGCCTGGCCATTGGCTTTGGGGCTCAAAGCCTAGTCAAAGATTACTTTACGGGCTTTGTCATGATTTTAGAAAACCAGATTCATGTGGGCGATGTCGTGGAAGTTGCCGGAAAATCGGGCACCGTAGAAGATTTAACCCTGCGTTATGTGCGCATGCGCAGCGCAGACGGCACGGTGCATTTTGTGCCAAATGGAATCATTACAACGGTATCCAACCAAAGCCGATAAAGTGGCAGCGTTTCGTTAGGCAAGTGACGAGTTCCACCACGAAAACAGAGCGATCAACCCAGTGCCGGTCAAGAGCGCAGGCACCAAGCCATTTTGTCGTAGGAGCATGATTGCCAGGGCAATGCCGGTTGCAATGAGCCGCTGCGCCAGAGAAATTTCAGCCAGCAAGCCCACGGGCAACACGATAATGCGCACCACTAAGGCGGCCACCATGGCGTAGGTCACGCAGGTGACCCAGCGAAACAGCGGGCTGTCTTGCGACAGTCTTCCCGAAAGCAGCACGCCCAAGGCGCGCCATGCATAGGTACCGGCAACGGCCAAGGCCAAAATCAGCCAAACCCATCCCACGGACTGATTGGGAATTGACATTAGGCTTTCCATCTGCGGATTTTGTCTTCCAGAAAAAACGCGAGCGTGCCGCCAATCAGGCCGCAGATCACAATGCTCCAGCCGGGAGAGTAGGCGTAAACAATCGGGCCTAATAGGCCGCCGACGAGCAGTGCCAAGCGGCTCGCCAGCGCTTTCACATCGGTAAAGCTCAACAGAAAAAACAAGGGGTTCAGCATGATCAAGGCAACTTTAACGGGCGTGGGCACATGGCCGGCCATGACGTAGCCCAAGACGGTTCCCGGCAGGCTTGTCGACCAACATACCAGGCCGAACCCCGCGAAATAGGCCATGCGCCGTGCGGGAGTGATATGCGTGAACTCTCGCATCATCATGGCCCAGCTTGTCATGGAGATCAGGTGGGCTGCGCCGTAAATCGAGGATTTGCGATCTTCACGGGGAATTTGTGGCACTAAAGTCAGCGTCATGGGCAAAAACCGTGCGGCCGTGAGCATGGTGGCCAATGCGATCGCCAAGCCAGAAGCGCCCAGCGCAATCATTTCAACGAACACGACTTGGCCGGGCAATGCATACATGAACACGCTGGTGGCGGTCGTGATCTCAAGCGATAAGCCGCTGGCACGGCCCAATGCGCCAAAGCCAATCATTCCCGCAAATAGCACGGCGGCGGGAACCCCAAACGCATCGCGAACGCCAAAGCGAAAGGCATCGCGATTGCTGGCCATTTCTCGATCAGACATGGGCGCTATTGTAGGATGCTCGATAATTCATGCCATGAAACTTTTCTCTGCCCTTTATGACCGGGTCATGTCTTGGTCGCGCCACCCCAAAGCGCCTTGGTTTTTGGGGGGCTTGAGTTTTGCAGAGTCTTCTTTTTTTCCGATTCCGCCCGATGTGATGTTGGCACCCATGAGCCTGGCCCAGCCGCATCGGGCCTGGTGGTTTGCTACGATCACCACCGTCACATCGGTTGCGGGCGGCGTGTTTGGCTATGCGATTGGCCTTTATTTTTTCGAGCTTGTAAAAGTTTGGCTTGAGAGCTCGCCCTACTGGCAGCCGTTTTTGCAGGCCCAACAGTGGTTTGATGAATGGGGTTTTTGGGCAATTTTTATTGCGGGTTTTTCGCCCATTCCTTATAAAGCTTTCACCATTGCCGCTGGCGTGGTGGGCATGCCCCTGCTGCCATTTGTGGTGGCCTCTTTCTTTGGGAGAGGCGGCCGCTTTTATTTGGTCGCTGGCTTAATGAAGTGGGGTGGCCAGAAAATGGAAAGCCAGCTGAAGGCCCATATTGACCTTCTGGGCTGGCTTACCGTTGCGCTGATTGTGCTGGCGTTTTACTTGTCGCGATAGCTATCGTGGCAGGTTTTACAGGTCTGGCCGGTTGCGCCAAAGGCCTTTTTGATCTGATTGAGATCGCCCGTTTTTGCAGCAGCATCAAGGTCTGCGGCAGCTTTCATGAATTTATCGGCGCCGCCTTTGACTTTGTCCATTTCTTTAAATGCAATGGGCTTGGTTTTGCCGCCTTCTGTGCCCGGGCCGAAGGCTTCCCAGGGCAAGGTCGAGAGGGTGCTGATCAGGGCAGCACTTTTCTTGACTTCTTCGGCTTTGAAAGGAACTTCGCCCTTGGTCACGGCACCAATGCGGTTCATGTGCGCTCCCATTAAGGCAAAAGCGCTTTGACGATATTTGATTGCGTCTTCTGCCTTTGCGAACTGGGCATTCGCGGCAATCGGGGCTGCGGCTGCAAGGCATGCAGCGATGCTGAGGGACAGTGAGGATTTAAAGCTCATGGGTTTTTCTCCTTGTTTGAATTGCCTTGAGACACTACCCACCAAACGCCAAGCACGGTGAGCAGAGTTCCTAAGACTGTTAAAAGTGTAATCGGTTCATGAAACAGGATCCACGCCATGATAGCCGTGGTGGGGGGTGTCAGGTACAACAGGCTTGTGACTTTTGTGGCGGCCCCTTCCCGAATCATCAGAAAGAGCAAAGAAATCGCCCCGATTGAAAGGCCAAAAATCGCCCACAGCAGGGCCCCGATCATTTCGGGGTGCCAATCAATTTCTCGAGTCTCTAAAAAAAACATAAAGGGCAGGCATGCCACGGCCGAAATGGCAAACTGAATAACCGACCCGGCGCGCAGATCGAAGCGTGGGCAGAACTTCTTTTGATACAGCGTTCCAATCGTAATGCTGGCCAAGGCCAAGCCTGCTAGCCCCAGACTCAGCAGCGACAGGTTGGTGATCGAGATCTTGGCCCACACCACCAGCCCCACGCCGGCGATCCCGAGCCCAAGGCCTGCCCACTGGCGGCCAGAAATACGCTCGGCAATGAAGGCAGAAAACCAGGCGGTAAGAATCGGCTGCAAGCCCATAATCAAGGCCACCAAGCCGGCTGACATGCCGTGTTTGACCGCCGCCCAAACCCCGCCCAGATACCCTGCCTGAAGCAAAATGCCTGCGAGCGCGATATGCCTGGCCTGGGGCCAGCTCGGCCAGGCCGGTCGCATGAGCGCCACTGCAGGCAGCATGATGAGCAGCACGCCGGTAAACCTTAAGAAAGAAAATGTCATGGGCTCAGAGTGCGGCATGCCATAGCGGGCAATAATGAAGCCCGAGCTCCACAGCAGCACGAAAGTCACGGGAATCAGGCGTCGAATCAGGTCATTCATGTCGAGAATTGATGGCGTTTTGGCTCCAACATCGGTGATAATGCCCGAATGAGTTTTAAATCTTTTGGCCTGCATGCCGATTTAATGCGGGCAATCGCCGAGGCGGGCTACACCACGCCCACCCCAATCCAAGCCCAGGCCATTCCCCTTGTGATCGAAGGCAAGGATGTCATGGGCGCTGCGCAGACCGGCACCGGTAAAACCGCTGCCTTCACGCTTCCAATTTTGCAACGATTAATTCCCTTTGCCAGCACCAGCACTTCGCCTGCGCGTCATCCGGTGCGCGCGCTCATGTTGGCGCCTACCCGCGAGCTCGCAGATCAAATCGCCCAAAATGTAAGCCAATACGCAAAATATGTGCCGCTCAAAAGTGCGGTGGTGTTTGGCGGCATGGATATGGCGCCTCAAACGGCTGCATTGCGATCGGGTGTGGAAATTTTGATTGCCACGCCGGGCCGGCTCTTAGATCACGTGCAGCAAAAAACCGTGTCGCTGTCGTCGGTCTCGGTCCTGGTGTTAGACGAAGCCGATCGCATGCTGGATATGGGCTTTTTGCCCGATTTGCAGCGCATCGTGAACCTGTTGCCCAAGCAGCGGCAAAGCCTGCTCTTTTCAGCAACCTTTTCGCCGGAAATTCGCAAGCTTGCCAAAACATTTTTGAATGATTCACCGGTGGTCATTGAAGTTGCCGCCCGCAATGCCACGGCAGAAAATGTGTCGCAAGTGATCTACGAGGTCGACCGGGTTGATGCCAAGCGTGCAGCGGTTGCGCAAATTATCAAGTCGCAAGGCCTGCGCCAGGTGATTGTGTTTACGAACACCAAAATTGGTGCTAGCCGATTGGCCAGAGAATTGGTGAAAGAAGGCATTCCGGCCGACGCCATTCATGGTGATAAATCGCAAAGCGAGCGGCTTGCAACGCTTGAAAAGTTTAAAAAAGGCGAAGTGGAAGTTATGGTGGCCACCGATGTGGCAGCGCGCGGCTTGGATATTGCCGAGCTTCCGGCGGTGATTAATTTCGATCTGCCGTATTCGCCTGAAGACTATGTGCATCGCATTGGCCGCACGGGCCGTGCAGGCGCATCGGGCCGTGCGATGTCGCTGATGGTGCCTGACGATGCGCGTCTGCTCGCCGATATTGAAAAGCTGGTGAAAAAAACAATTGTTCGCGAGCGTTTGGAAGTTCAAGGCAGGCGTTCAGAGTCTCGCACGCAAGGCCGCGGCGAACGCGGTGAGCGCAGTGCGCGGCCCATTCGTGAAGAGCGTGAAAGCCGGGTGCAAATTCCTGCCGCCCGTAAACCGCGCCTGCCTGATGACCCTATTTTTTCTCAGCCTTACGAGCCTAAAACCTCAGGCTCTGTCTCAGATGTTGCTGCCGCAGCCGTTCAACCTTCGGAAAGCAACAAGTCGATTATTCCCGGGATTCGCCGCGCGCCGCGCGCAGTTGCCGCGATTTTGGGCGGGAAAAAGAAGTAGCTTTCGTGGTGGATCACCACGTCGGCGCTATCGCGCCTCCTCGTGATGACGAGGTTGAAATAGCCGTCATTGCGAGCGGCTTTGCATGAAACCGTCATTGCGAGGGGCTGAAAGCCCCGTGGCAATCCCGCCGCTGACGAATCAAGCGCTGCCATGTTGGGCGCACCCGCGCGACCCAACGCGAGTTCATCATGAGCTCAAGATGCGACCACGCAAACTCCAACTGCATGCGAATTTTTTCCGGGTCATCAATGCGAAGCGCAGGCGCCAGTGTCTGTTTTGAAAGCTTTTCACCCAAGTCGTTTTTAACAATGGGGACATGGTGCACTTGCGGCTGGGGCAGACCCAAGGCCTTGCGAAGCGCAGCATGGCGTGGCGCGGCCTCGAGCAGGTCGTCGCCGCGAATCACATGGGTAATGCCTTGATACGCGTCGTCAACCACGGCGGCCAGATGATAGGCCCAGTAGCCATCGGCACGGCGCAACATGAAGTCATCGCCATTGCTGTTGCGAAAGCGCCATGAAATTCCTGCAGCGTCTTCGGTTTGAAATAGTGCTTTGGCTTGCTCGGGCAAGGGCGTGTTCGTTTCTTTGGGCCGGCAATACCCGGGGTAAATAATTTCGCCGTCAGGGTTGTAACGAGTCTTGCCGAGATCAATGGCGTATTGCAGTTTTTTTCTGGAGCAGCTGCAGGAATACGACAACCCAGCAGCAATGAGTTTCTCCAATGCCTCTCGGTAAGCGTCGTGGCGTTTATGCTGAAACAGCACCCCCTGGGCATCGGCCTCTGGACCCTTCCAGCGATCCCAGGCCAAGCCGTGGGCCTGTAGCTGTGCCTTGATCAGTTCACTGGCGCCATCTTCTTCCCGGGGTGGATCCAGGTCTTCAATGCGCAACAACCACTGGTAGCCATTGGCCCGCGCATCAAGCCAGCTCGCAAGCGCCGTGACCAGCGAGCCCATATGCAAGGGGCCGGTCGGCGAGGGTGCAAAACGTCCGCTGGCGGGCAATCTCATAGAAAGATGTTAGGCGATCTCCTGAAAACTTTCTTTGGCAGCGATCAAAGTCTGTTCAATTGGCTCGCCCTCGTGGGCAATCGACAAAAAGCCTGCCTCAAAAGCAGAGGGGGCCAGATACACGCCTCGGGTGAGCATGGCGTGGAAAAACTTGTTGAATTTGTCCCGGTTTGAGGCATTGACATCTTCAAAGGTGGTGGGTGTTTGTTTGCTGAAATAAATGCCAAACATACCGCCCACGCTATCGGTGCTGAAATTTTCTTCACCGCAATTGCGGGCAATTTTTTGTAGATCCTGCATCAGGCCTGCCGTCATGGCGGTGAGTTTTTCGTAAAAACCAGGTGCGCTCACAATTTTGAGTGTGGCCAACCCGGCGGCCACCGCCACGGGGTTGCCCGAAAGCGTTCCCGCTTGATACACCGGGCCCAAAGGCGCCACGCACTGCATGATGTCTTTGCGGCCACCAAATGCGCCCATGGGCATGCCGCCGCCAATCACCTTGCCCAGTGTGGTGAGATCGGGCGTTACACCCGATAGCCCTTGTACGCCGCGCGCACCCACACGAAAACCGGTCATCACTTCGTCGAATATCAGCACTGCGCCATGCGCCGAGCATTCGCTGCGCAAGGTTTCCAAAAAGCCCTTCACAGGTTTAACAAGATTCATATTGCCGGCCACAGGCTCGACAATCACGCCGGCAATCTCTTTGCCAAATTCGGCGAAACACTTTTTCACGCCCTCGATATCGTTGTAATCAAGCACGATGGTTTCAGCGGCAAAGCTTTCGGGAACGCCTGCAGAAGTGGGGTTTCCAAAGGTGAGCAGGCCCGAGCCCGCTTTGACTAACAGGCTATCGACATGGCCGTGATAGCAGCCTTCAAATTTAATGATCTTGTTGCGATTGGTGTAGCCGCGTGCGACGCGAATCGCCGACATGGTCGCCTCGGTGCCGCTCGAGGTGAGCCGCATCATTTCCATGGAAGGCAAATGGTCACGCACCCATTCAGCGAGTTCGACTTCGGCAGCAGTGGGCGCGCCAAAAGAAAGCCCATGTTCGGCAGCGTCTTTTACGGCCTTGATCACATCGGGGTGTGCGTGGCCCACAATGGCCGGCCCCCAGGAACAAATGTAATCGACATAACGATTGCCATCGGCATCCCAGCCGTACGGGCCGTGGGCCCTGGCAAAAAATCGCGGTGTTCCGCCGACGGAGCGAAACGCGCGCACGGGGGAATTCACGCCACCGGGAATGGTTTTCTGGGCTTGGGCAAAGAGGGCTTCGCTGCGCGAGGTGTTTTGCTGGGGCATGACGGCCTTTCAAACGATCTAAGGATAAAATTTAACAATCGCTAGTTTAACGAGAGACAAAGTCGATATGAAAACCTACATGTGCCTGATTTGTGGCTGGATTTACGATGAAGCAAAAGGTTGGCCAGAAGATGGCATTGCGCCTGGAACCAAATGGGAAGATGTCCCCGTGACCTGGGCCTGCCCTGAATGCGGCGCACAAAAGTCGGATTTTGAAATGGTAGAGGTGTGATCGCCACGCCCTTCGGGCTCGCGATGACATCGTCATTGCGAGCGGCATTTCCTTATCCCGTCATTGCGAGCGGCTTTAGCCGCGTGGCAATCGCCATGTCGGCCCTAACGGGCCTCCTCGCGATGACGAAGTATTGAGAATCTCATTAAAGTCTTCTGTCTTGCCTGATCATGCTCCACGATCGGGTGCGGATAGGTCGACCCCAAAACAACCCCTGCCTCCTGCAGCACCAGTGGTGGTGCTGTCCACGGTGCGTGAATAAATTTATCGGGCAGTGATGCGATCTCGGGCACATAGCGCCGAATAAAACTTCCTTTTTCATCAAATCGCTCGCTCTGGCTGACCGGATTAAAAATTCGAAAGTACGGCTGGGCATCACAGCCCGTTGATGCGGCCCATTGCCAACCGCCGTTGTTCGCTGACAAATCAAAGTCGTTTAGTTTCCACGCAAAGTAATCTTCTCCGCGTCGCCAATGAATGCCCAAATCTTTTGTTAAAAACGACGCCACCACCATGCGCAACCGATTGTGCATATAGCCAGTGGCATTGAGCTGCCTCATACCGGCATCCACAATGGGGTAGCCCGTTTGGCCGTTGCACCAAGCCTTAAACCATGCATCGGCTTCATCACCTTCATGCCATTGAATATGGTCGTATTCAGGCCGAAAGCTGCGCGATACGACATGGGGGTGGTGATGCAGGATCTGCATGTAAAAGTCGCGCCAGATCAATTCGGAAAGCCAGGTGCCGGCACCCTCGGAACCCTTCGGATCCTGAGCTTGAATTTCTAATGCAAACCGCACGAGTTCCCGAATTGAAATCGTGCCAAAACGCAAATGCACTGAAAGATACGAGGGCCCTTTCACGCCGGGATAATCCCGCGCCAGTTTGTAATGCCCAATACGCGGCTTGAACTCTTCAAAAAGCTGCTGCGCGCCCGATTCCCCCAGGGGAATTTTCATGTCAAACAAATTACCCGCTGAAAATCCCATCGCGGCAAGGCGTGGAATTTCCGTGCGCAGCGCGCTGGGAAGCGCTGCTGCATCGAGCAGTCGGTGAGAGAGCGTTTTCTGAAGGGGCTGCCCAGGCTTGGGTTGGCCCGCGCCCGTGCGTCGCTCGGCAGTATCGCTCGCTGATAGTTTTTTAAGCCACGCATTTTTGTAAGGCGTAAACACTGAAAACGGCTTGCCTGCCCCGGTGAGCACTTCGCTGCGCTCGAAAATGCATTGGTCTTTCACGCTAATCGCTTCAATGCCAAAAGAAGCAAGCGTTTCAACGACCCGTGAGTCACGTGCAAGGGCTGCAGGCTCATCGTCTCGCGCAAACACCACGCGCACAGCACCTAATGTCTTGGCAAACTGCGGCACTAGCAGCACCGGGTCGCCGTGGCCTGTAACGAGCACCTTGCCGCGTGCGCTCAGGCGTGCGCTAATTTCAGAAACTGCAGCATGAATAAAGCCAACCCGTCGGTCTTCGATAACGCTGCCTTTTTTCCACTTCGGCAGTGCATTCAAAATGGTGGTGTCAAACACAAAGGCAAGCTGCACGGGCTCGCTAAATTCCAGCGCCCTGGCCAGGGCGCCGTGATCAGAAAGCCGAAGGTCTCGCCGAAGCCAAACCAGGGTGCAGGGTGTTTTTGACATGTCGCAAACTCGCTGGGGAAAGTTGCCAAAAATGACTACCAGAAGCTTAGCGCTTCGGGTTTAGAATGCCTTCATGGAATCTCACGCTGCCAATGCCATGAATGTGGCCCACCATTATCTCGTGGCCATGCCAAGTTTGACCGATCCGAACTTCGGCGGCTCGGTGATTTATGTGGCCGAGCACACGCCCAAAGGGGCCATGGGCTTGGTGGTGAATCGCCCGTCTGACATGAGCGTGGCCGATTTGCTTGATCGTATTGATTTGGGGCCTTCAAAAGCCCGCAGCCAAGCCAGCGCAGGCAGTGACCCAGTGTATCTGGGTGGGCCGGTGAACACCGATCGCGGTTTCGTGCTGCATGAGCCGGTAGGCAAATGGAGCTCTACCCTGGTGCTCTCCGACACCTTGGGCCTAACTTCTTCCCGAGACATTCTGGAAGCCTGTGCGCAGGGCGAAGGCCCGCAGCGCATGTTTGTATCGCTGGGCTATGCGGGCTGGGGCGAAGGCCAGCTCGATCAAGAGCTGGCCGCCAATTCCTGGCTCACCGTGCCCGCCCACGATCTATCGCTTGTTTTCGATGTGCCGACCGAGGAGCGTTTTGCATACGCTTTCAGCCTGCTCGGTGTCGATCCCATTCACTTTATGGGGGCTGCCGGGCATGCCTGACCCGGCCCGTGGGGGTTTAACCCTCATGGCCTTTGATTTCGGTGAAAAACGCATTGGGGTTGCCATTGGCAATGTGATCACGGGCGGCGCTCGGCCCTTGGTGGTGATTCAAGAAGAGCGCAAAGACTCCCGTTTTGCAGCCATCGAGGCCTTGATTCGCGAGTGGGGCCCCGACCGTTTGGTGGTGGGCCTGCCTGTCTACCCCGATGGCGCCCCACACCCCTTTGCGGATCGTTGCCGCCGGTTTGCCAATCAGCTTACCGGCCGCTTTGGCCTGCCGGTGAGCCTTGAAGATGAGCGTTACACCTCGGCCCTGGCGCCAAAGTCCGATGCCGCGATCGATGCCCAGGCCGCCGCCATACTTTTGCAAGGCGTTTTAGATACACTGTCAGCTCATGGCACAGTCAGTTCAAATTAATGCCAAAGGTGAGCTGCTGCATCTGCTCACTACCGAAGGCATTCCCAAGTCTCTGATCCTAAAAATTCTTGACCGCGCCAAAACCTTTTTAAATCCCAACGACCCGACTGAAGTAGTCAACGCCCCGCTGCTTGCAGGCAAAAGCGTTTTCAATTTGTTTTTCGAAAACTCCACCCGCACGGCCACGACGTTTGGCATTGCGGCCAAGCGGCTCTCGGCCGATGTGGTGAACTTGAATGTGCAGGCCTCGAGCACTGCAAAGGGTGAATCGCTGCTTGACACCATTGATAACCTGGCTGCCATGAAGGCCGACATGTTTGTGGTGCGTCACAGCCAAAGCGGAGCGCCGTATTTGATCGCGCGCCATATCAACAAGGTAGCGCCGCATATTCGCATTATGAATGCGGGCGATGGTCGGCATGCCCATCCAACGCAGGCCCTGCTCGATGCCTACACGATTCGTCACTTCAAAGGCGAGTTTCATAATCTTCGTGTGGCAATCGTTGGTGACATTCTTCACTCTCGCGTGGCACGCTCCAACATTCATGCCCTCACCACGCTCGGGGTGGCCGAGCTGCGCGCCATTGGGCCGCTCACCTTGTTGCCTTCGGGCTTAAGAGAGATGGGGGTTCAGGTCTACACCGATTTGGAAGAAGGCTTGCGAGATGTCGATGTGGTGATCACCTTGCGGCTGCAAAACGAGCGCATGCGGGGTGCCTTGCTGCCTTCCACACAGGAATATTTCAAGCACTATGGCCTGACGCAGGAAAAACTTGCGCTGGCCAAGCCGAATGCGATTGTCATGCACCCGGGCCCCATGAACCGTGGCGTTGAAATTGACTCGTCTGTGGCCGACGGCGCGCAGTCGGTGATTCTTCCTCAGGTGACTTTTGGCATTGCGGTGCGCATGGCGGTAATGAGCATGTTGGCAGAGGTGGGTCACTAATGGCTTCAACACGCATGATGTCGGTGCCTGCGGTGCTGCCCCGAATCTGCATTCGCGGGGGCAGGCTGATTGACCCTGCCAATCAGGTCGATGGCCTGCACGACATATGGATCGCCGATGGCAGCCTGGTGGCCATTACGGATCCAGGCCATGCGCTTGATGGTTTTGTGCCCGAGATCGAAATCAACGCCGCGGGCAATATTGTTTGCCCCGGACTGATTGACCTGTCGGCGCGATTGCGTGAACCTGGCTTTGAGTACAAAGCGACGCTCGAGTCTGAAATGCGCGCAGCGATTGCCGGCGGTGTGACCCGCTTGGTGTGCCCGCCCGACACCGACCCGCCGCTCGATGAGCCCGGTCTTGTCGAGATGCTCAAGCATCGGGCACGCAACCTCACGCAGGCCCATGTGCATCCACTCGGTGCGCTCACGGTGGGCTTAAAAGGCGAACACTTAACCGAAATGGCCGAGCTTCGCGAGGCCGGTTGTGTGGGTTTCTCGCAAGGCCCGATCCCGATTCAAAACACCCAGGTGCTGCTGCGGGCCATGCAGTACGCGCGCACCTTTGATTTTGCCGTCTGGCTTTATCCCATGGATCCCTGGGTGGGCCGAACTGGCGTGGCGCACACGGGCGCCGTTTCCGGCCGAATGGGCCTGCCGGGAATTCCGGTCGCTAACGAAACCATTGCGTTGCAAACCATCTTTGAGTTGATGCGTGTCACTGGCGCACGCGTGCACATCTGTCGGCTGTCTTCTGCGGCGGGCATTGAGCTGGTGCGACAAGCCAAGCGTGAGGGCTTAAGAATCACGGCCGATGTCGCCGTGCATCACCTGCATTTGATTGATGTGGACATTGCCGACTTTGACCCGAATTATCGAGTGCTGCCGCCTTTTCGCAGCCAGCGTGATCGTGATGCCATTCGTGCCGGCATTGCCGATGGCACGATCGATGTGATTTGCTCTGACCATGCGCCGGTCGATGAAGACGCCAAGCAACTGCCCTTTGGCGAATCTGAGCCAGGCGTCACCGCACTGGAGCTGTTGTTGCCGTTGGCCCTGAAGTGGGCGCAGGAATCTGGCACGCCTTTGGACCAAGCCCTTCGACTGCTGACAGTGAATGCAGCGCAAGTGCTCGGAAGAGATGCGGGCCAGCTTTCTGTGGGTGCGCAGGCCGATATCTGTATCTTTGATCCTCAGGCCTTATGGCAAGTGGGCCCCAAGAGCTTGTTCTCGCAAGGCGCCAACACGCCTTATGTTGGGCTTGAAATTCAAGGCCGGGTGAATATGGTGCTGGTCGATGGCCGCTGTGTGTTTGATCGGCCCAAAGGCGGCTTTGTTGCGGAGAGCCGCCAGCGCCCATGATGCGCGTGTTGTGGCGCTCAGCGGCCCTGATTGCGCTGCTGGCAGCCGGGCTGCTGATTCTGTTTACCGTTTATCGCTTCTTGTTAAAGCCTCGGCAGGCGCGCATCAAGCAGGCCTGGTCACGCCTGCTGCTGCGGGTGTGTGGCCTTCGTGTGCGAACGCTTTCTGACCCGCATGTGCACCTGGAACAGCCTGCGCTCATTGTGCTTAATCATGTGTCGTGGCTGGATATTTTTGTTGTGAATGCCGCGGTGCCCGCAACCTTTGTGGCCAAATCAGAAATTCGCAGCTGGCCAATACTGGGCTGGCTGGTGTCAGGCACCGGAACTATTTTTGTGGAACGTGGAAGCCGTCATGCAGTGCGCCACACCAATCGGCAAATTCTGCGCAGACTCGCCCAAGGCGAGCATGTGGCGTTTTTTCCGGAAGGCACGACGACCGATGGTGCAATGTTGTTGCCGTTTCATGCGAGCCTGTTTGCAGTGGCTCTGCCCGATGGCGATCACTCAAACCAAGGTGTTGTCATCATGCCGGCTGCACTGCGTTACACGCAGCGTGGGAAATTTTCCACAATCCCGGCCTATGTTGGCGATCAAACCCTGGTGAATTCAATTATGAAAATTTTGGCGGCAAAAGGCCTTGAGGCCCACTTGCATTGGCTAGACCCCTTGCCGAGTGCCGAGTCTGGCATGACACGCCAGCAACTTGCCCAGCGCGCTGAAGCGGTGATTCGCGAATCGCTGTGAGACGTTAATCGCTGCCCTGTGCCGAGCCTTCCAGGCTTGATTGAATAAAAATTTTATTGTCATCGAGCCGAATTGCCGTGAGTTGTTTGCCCCACACGCAGCCCGTATCAAGCGCCACCAATTTTGGGCTTGCGATCAGGCCAAGCGTTGACCAGTGGCCAAATACGATTCGGGTATTTTTGGTTTTTCTTTTTTTATGCGCAAACCACGGTGTGAGGTTTTGATAAGCCGAGACAAACCTTGCCTGATCGGGCGCAAGCTTGCATTTGTAATCGGGTGTGCCATTGGGGTGCAGGTAACGCAGCCGAGTAAACGCGCTGACCGCTTCACGCAGGCGGCGCTGGCCTTCAATTCCGTCGGCCCAGTGGGGCTTGGCACCATGCACCAGCTCGTTGAGAAAATCCATCCAATGGCTGCTTTTCAGCCGCGCAGAGGCTTGTAGTGCGAGCTTTACGGCTTGGCTTAAGTTCCAGTGTGGCAGCAGGCCAGCATGCACCATGGCGGTGTTGCCTTGAATGTGAAGAAAGGGCTGGCGCCTGAGCCAATCGATCAGGTCGCTGGAGTCGGGTGCACGCAGCAGGCCGGTCAGGGTGTCGAGCACTTGCGGCTTGCGCACGCCAGCCGCGCGTGTAAGCAAATGCAAATCATGGTTTCCCAACACAAAGTCACTGCGACTGCTTGCCGCCATGAGCGTGCGCAAGGTCTGCAGTGATTTGGGGCCACGATTGACGAGATCGCCCACAAACCAGAGACGGTCTTTTTTCACATTGAAGGGCAGCTGGGCAACCAAAGCGTAAAGGCTGTCGCAGCAGCCCTGAACATCGCCAATTGCGTATGTGGCCATGGGCGGGCACCTTAAAAAACATAGAATAGGCCTGATTTTCTCACTCCCCTGCGAATCAAGGAGCATGCCCGTGCAGCCTGGCCAGAATCACCAACCGGACCCGTCGATTTTTAAAGCCTACGACATTCGTGGCATTGTGGACCAGACCCTGACCGAGTCGACCGTACTGCAGATTGGCCTTGCGCTGGGCGACATGATTCGCGAGGCGGGCCGCGATGCGTGCGTGGTGGGCCGCGATGGCAGGCTTTCTGGCCCACGCCTGGTCAAGGCCTTGTCAGAGGGCTTAATGGCCGCGGGAGTTCGTGTGATCGATATTGGCCAGGTGCCAACCCCGGTGGTGTATTACGCCACGGTGAAAACCGGCTGCGGCACGGGTGTAGCGGTGACGGGCAGTCACAACCCGCCGCACTATAACGGCCTGAAGATGATGGTGGCAGGCACGACACTGTGGGGAGAGAGAATTCAGGAGATTTATAAGCGGGTGGTGGATTGCCACGCCGCTTCGCGGCTCGCAATGACGGGCATAAGTGTCCGTCATTGCGAGGGGCCCGAAGGGGCCCGTGGCAATCCACTTACGGGTAACAGTGTCCGTCA
>CAYTWR010000001.1:99152-102026 GCA_964442225.1 uncultured Burkholderiaceae bacterium
GAAGGGGCCCGTGGCAATCCACTTACGGGTAACAGTGTCCGTCATTGCGAGGGGCCCGAAGGGGCCCGTGGCAATCCACTTCACGATGATCGTCCTGAAATCTCACACGATTATCTTGCCGCAATCACAAGCGACATCAAACTTTCCCGCCCCATGTCGATCGCCATTGATGCCGGCAATGGCGTTGCGGGCGGCATTGCGCCACAGTTATTCGAGCGGCTCGGCTGCAAGGTCAAGGCCTTGTTCTGCGAGGTCGATGGCAACTTTCCCAATCATCACCCCGACCCCGCGCATGTTGAAAACCTGCAAGATTTAATTCATGCCGTAAAAAATTCCGATGCAGAAATTGGCCTTGCATTTGACGGCGATGGTGATCGTCTCGGTGTGGTGACCAAATCGGGAAACATTATCTGGCCAGATCGCCAGCTCATGCTTTATGCACAAGAGGTATTGCAGCACAAACCGGGTGGCCAGATTATTTTCGATGTGAAGTGCACCCGCCATGTTGCCGCTTGGGTGCGCCAGCATGGTGGTGAGCCGCTCATGTGGAAGACTGGGCATTCCTTGATCAAGGCAAAGTTAAAAGAAACTGGCGCACCGCTTGCCGGTGAAATGAGTGGCCATATATTTTTTAACGATCGGTGGTTTGGCTTTGATGATGGCCTGTATACCGCGGCCCGATTGCTCGAGATTTTGTCGCGCGCGCAGGATCCTTCGGCCGTATTGGAAGCCTTGCCCGATTCGCCTTCGACTCCCGAGTTGCAATTGCCAACGCGCGAGGGCGAGAGTTTCACCTTGGTGGATCGCCTGCGCAAAGAGGGCGAGTTTCCAACAGCCCAGGAAAAAATCACCATCGATGGCATTCGTGTGGAATATGCGGATGGCTTTGGCCTGGCCCGGCCTTCCAACACCACGCCGGTGATCGTGCTGCGGTTTGAAGCTGATAATCCGCAAGCCTTGTCCCGAATTCAGTCAGAGTTTCGCGCCAATTTCCAGCGGCTTGCACCGGGCACCGCCTTGCCCTTCTAATGGATTAGGAACGATTCTTTGTTGAGGGTGCTGCTCATTAAAACAAGCTCCATGGGAGACTTGGTGCACACGCTTTCTGCGGTGCAAGAAGCGGTTCAAGTGCGGGGACAGTTTGCGCTCGATTGGGTCTGCGAGGAAAACTTTGTGGACATTGCGAAACTTGCCCCTTGTATCGATCAAATCATTCCCGTGGCGATTCGGCGTTGGCGAAAATCATTGCTTGCGCACGCGACGCGCAAAGAAATTCAGCAATTCAGGCAAATGCTGCAGACACGGGAATACGATGTGGTGATCGATGCCCAGGGGCTCGTGAAAACCGCATGGATCACCCGGCTGGCGCGCTGTAAAAACGCAAATCGTTGGGGCTACGATTGGGCCAGTGCGCGCGAGCCCTTGGCAAGCTTGGCGGTGAAACACAAGGTGAATGCGCCTGCGCAATGGCATGCGATTCAAAGGCTAAGGGTATTGTTAGGTTCGGCCTTGGGGTATGCGCCCAAAGGAGGGGTGCCGTCATTGCAGATTGCCACGGGCCCTGCGGGCCCTCGCAATGACGACTTGAACCCACCGGCCTCTCGCAATGACGAATTGAACCCACCGGGCCCTCGCAATGACGGGCCTAGATCGTCATTGCGAGGAGCCGAAGGCGACGTGGCAATCCACCGCGAAATATTATTTCTCCACGGCACCTCGCGCGCCGAGAAATCCTGGCCCCTCGAGTCCTGGATCGAACTGGGCCGCACACTTTCAAGCCAGGGCTATCAAATCGTGCTGCCCTGGGGCTCTGCGCAAGAACATGAGCAGGCGCAGAAAATTGCGCAAGGCATTGGCGGGCAATACGCGCAAGTGCTGCCCAAGCTTGGCATTGGCGAGCTTGCACAAAAATTGCAGCACAGTGCAGGTTCGATTGGCGTTGATAGCGGCCTCATGCACTTAAGCGTGGCCTTGGGCTGCCCCACGGTAGCCGTGATGGCGGCCTCGCATTTGCCGAAATTTTCAGCAAACCGCTTCGCACCCTTTTGGGCGCCCCATGCAAAGGTTGTGCAGCGTGAGGCAAGTGGCGACTCCCCGATTTCACCGGCCGCAGTAGTGAGTGCATGGAGAGCGCTGTCGTGAGCCTTAAAGAACATTTCGCCCGCTGGGCCTATACGGCTGCGCTATTGTGTTTGTTGCCGGTGTTGGTGGGCTATTTGATTTGGCGCGCAGTACGGCAGCCTGACTATTTCAAGCATTGGTCTGAGCGGTTTTTGGGTGTGGCGGTGCCCAAGCCACGCCACGAGCCAAGTGGCGCTCCGTTTGAAAATCGTGATCACTGCAAGGTGCTTTGGGTACATGCTGTATCGGTGGGCGAAACGCGGGCCTGTGCTTGCTTGATTGAGCAATGGCTTGCGCAAGATCCGAGCCATCGGGTGGTGCTGACCCATACCACGCCCACAGGCCGTGAAACGGGCCGGGCCTTGTTTTCGAAATGGTTCGAATCGCAGGATCGTAAGAGTTATCGCATTGTGCAGCGCTACCTTCCTTATGACTTGCCATGGTCAAACGCTTTGTTTTTAAGTTGGGCCAAGCCCGCGTTGGGCATGCTCATGGAGACCGAGCTTTGGCCGAATTTGCTTGTGCAAGCCCAGGCCAGAAACATTCCGATCGTGCTGGCCAATGCGCGCTTGTCGCCGCGATCAGCGAAACGGTTGGATACTTTTTCGTGGCTGGCCCGGCCTGCAATTGCCAGTCTGGCGGGAATTGGTGCGCAGACTCAAGAGGATGCGGATCGCTTGGCGCAGGCGGGTGGATTGCCACGGGCCCGCGAAGCGGGCCCTCGCAATGACGGTGTAGGGGGCATCGGGCCTG
>CAYTWR010000001.1:102126-114806 GCA_964442225.1 uncultured Burkholderiaceae bacterium
GCAATGACGGTGTAGGGGGCATCGGGCCTGCTCGCAATGACCTTGATCCCGTCACCGCGAGTGAGCCGCAGGCGAGCGTGGCGGTCCACATCACCGGCAGCATGAAGTTCGACATCACCGTGCCCCAAGCCCAACTGAATTTAGGCAATCAATGGCGCACTCAACTGGGCAGTATCCGAGTATGGCTTGCAGCCAGTACCCGTGACGATGAAGAGCTCGAGATTCTCAACGCCTGGAATGCCGCGAGCCAGACAGGTCAGCTTGAAAACAGCATGTTGTTAATTGTGCCGCGCCACCCGCAGCGTTTTGATCGGGTTGCGCGTTTGATTGAACAGCAAGGCTTTGCGGTAATCCGCCGATCGTCGCAATGGCTGGATAACTTGCCGCAACCAAATGCAAACAGCGTGCAATCAAGGGCGGTGTTGCTCGGTGACTCTTTAGGCGAAATGTTTGCGTATCTGCAGCTTGCAGATTTGGTGTTAATCGGCGGCAGTATCCCCGCGCTTGGCGGCCAAAACCCGATCGAGGCTTGTGCCTTGGGCAAGCCAATCTTTTTTGGCCCGCACATGTTTAATTTTTCTCAGATTGCGCAGGCGCTGCTTGCGTGTGGCGCTGGCGGCGAAGTGGGTTCGGCGTTGCAGTGGATTGAAAAGGGTGTTGCGCTACTTCACGACTCACAGCAGCACAAACAAAGAGCCAATGCAGCCGCCGCGTTTGCGCGGGCCCACCGAGGGGCTACCGACAAAACCTTGCAACTGTTGAATACTATTTTGTCAACAGCTCGTTAACGGTATCAATGTCTTGCTCGGTGAGCGAGCCGGTCGCCGCTTTCAGCTTAAGGCCATTGAGCAAGGTGTTGTAACGCGCCTTGGAAAGATTTTGTTGCGTGGTGGTGAGCTGTTGCTGGGCGTTGAGCACATCGATATTGATTCGAATGCCCACTTCATAGCCCAGCTGGTTTGACTCCAACGCCAGCCGGCTTGATTTCTCGGCGGCCTCGTAGGCTTTTACTTCTAACAGTCCTGCAAACACACCCAGATAGGCCGTGCGTGCGTCTTGCTCAGCCGTGCGCCTTGCGTTTTCAAGATCGAACATTGATTTGTCGCGCAAGGCGCTGAGCTCTTTTGCCCGGTTAATGGCAATGCCGCCATTAAAAAGCGGCAAGGTCATTTGCAGGCTGATCGTATCGGTGTCGCTGTAGCCGTTTCCCGCGTCATCTCCTGAGGTTCCCCGGTAAGGATCCACACGGGTGCGCTTGGCCACAAGATCGACCGAAGGAAGATTTTGTGCAGCCACTTCTCGGCGCAGCTGAAGCCGTGAAATTTCTGCGGTGGACTGCGCCGCCCGCACCTTTAAATTCGCGCTGCGGGCCTGATCCACCCAGGCACCCATTTCAACAGGCTGGGGAGGGCTTAGTGTGACCGCCTCTCGCAGACTTTTCAGGCTTGCGGGAAGGGTTTGGCCGACCAGCTGCGTGAGCGCATTGCGTTTCACTTCAATGTCATTAAGTGCGGCAAGCCTGCGGGCCGAGGCCAGATCAAATCGGGCCTGGGCTTCTTGCTGGTCGGTAATGGTGGAAGTGCCCACCTCAAAATTTCGTTTGGCCGATTCCAGCTGCTCGGTAATGGCTTTCAGTTCGGCTTCAATGCTGGTCAAGGTGTCTTGCGCGACCAGCACGGCGAAATAGGCTTCGGTCGTGCGCAAAATTGAATCAATTCGGGCTTGCGCAAAATTAGATTCGCCAGCCCTTGAACGCTCTTGCTCTTGGCTAAAGCTGGCAAAGGTGTCGAGCCTGAAAATCGGCTGGGTCAGGGTGACGCTGTAAGTGTTGCCGTAACGGGAATATTCAGTGCCCGACGCCCCGCCACCAAAATCATTTTCTGTTTTTGTCCGGCTGGCACCAGCATTGGCTTCGGGCAGAAGTAACCCCAAGCCCTGAGCGGCCTTGGTGGCATCGGCCTCGGCTTGCTTGCGTGCGGCCAAAAACTGCGCGTCGTAATCAAGCGCGCTGCGCACTGCAGTCGACAGATCAAACGCGAAGGCTTGCGTGTTAAACAGGGCCGCGACAACGCTTGCGCAAGCTAAGCGTTTAAAACTGGAACCGCGATGTTTTGGGAGCATCTTCTAAGTACTGCGTAAGTGTTTCAAAAAGCACCGTGGTGCGAAAACCGCTGGCGACCACACCTGCTGCTCTTTCGACTAAGACCGCCTGCATGACCGGCGGTTCACCCACAATTGCGACCAATCTTCCGCCAGGCTTGAGCGACTGCAGCAGGTGTTCAGGAATGGCCCGCACCGCGCCCGAGATCACCACGCAGTCAAAACCGGTATGGGCCCAGCGGGGGTCTTCGGCCAGCCCGTTGGCCTGTTGAAGTTCAACATTGGCGATCCCTGCCTGCTGCAGGTTTTCTTGCGCAAGTGCAAGCAGGCTTGGATATTTTTCAATCGACAGCACACTGAATGCGTTTTGGGCCAACAAGGCCGCCATGTAGCCCGAGCCTGCGCCAATTTCAAGGACCCGATCCGAAGGGGTGAGGTTGAGCTCTTGAAGCAGCCTAGCCTCGATCTTGGGCGCAAGCATGACCTGGCCTTCGGGCAAGGGCACTTCCATATCCACGAAGGCGAGGTGGCGGTGCTCACTGGGCACAAATGCTTCGCGATGAACTTTTTTAAGCAGCTCCAGCACATTCGGATCCAGCACATTCCAGGGCCGGATTTGTTGCTCGATCATTTTCGAGCGCGCTGTTTCAAAATCTAAAACATCGAGACTCATGCGGGACTCCGAGACAGAGCCCTGAGTCTAGCATCCTGCCGTTGGACTAGCGGCGCACCACGCTGAAGACAATCATGTCAATGGCCTCTCGAATGTAACGTTCCTCGTTGATCGGCGGGTCGCTGTGGGTGCGCAGGGTGTGGCGCCACAGCGAAAACCAGGCCAAGGGGGCCATCAGGGCCTTGACGCGCTCTCGGCTCACCTCGCCTGTGACTTCTCCGCGGGCAACTCCCCTTTCCAGTACTGCGAGAAGGTGCGAGTGGATCGGGCCCATCACCTCTTTCAGATAGGCCCTCGCGAGCTGGGGAAAATTATTTGACTCTGCCAGCACAACGCGGGCGATCATGTAGAGCTTTGAGGCAAGAAACTGGTCCCAACCCCAACCCAAAAATTGCCTCAAGGCCTGTTCTGTTGATTGGTCTTCGGGAAGGGCTTGCTGTGAGATTGCACTGAGCCACGGGTCGGCCTGGGCATGCACGACGGCTTCAAATAAATCTTGTTTGCTTGCGAAATAGAGATAAACCGTGCCCTTCGATACGCCAGCCTGCGACGCGACATCGTCAAGCCGTGTCTGCGCATAGCCATGCTGGGCAAACAAGGACAGTGCTGCATCGAGCAGCTCTTGCGGTCGGGACTCTTTGCGTCGTTTCCAGCGAGGGGATTTTTCTGCGTTCAGTTCTTTGGGCGAGATTGCACTATCCATCGGCTTGATTTTAATCACGGTGCATAATGCGCAATCACACTTTTCTGTCCCTTTAATGCCCATGGAAACCCTGATCGAGCTGTTGCGCGAAATGCCGCTTCTGGCCAAGGCCTTGGTGATGGGCATTGTGGAAGGGCTCACTGAATTTCTGCCGGTCTCTTCCACGGGGCACCTGATTCTTACGGGCGCCCTGATTGGCTTTGATGATGATCGGGCAAAGGTCTTTGATATTGCGATTCAAACAGGCGCCATGATCTCTGTGGTTTGGGTGTACCGCCAACGATTTTTCCAAAACCTGAGGTGGCAGTTTGTTCGGCATTTAGCCATCGCATTTTTGCCCGCTGCGGTGTTGGGCCTGCTTTTCGGAGGGCTCATCAAGTCGTATTTGTTCTCGCCGGTTCCGGTCGCAATCGTGCTGATTCTCGGCGGTTTTGTGATTTTGTGGGTTGAGCGCTGGGTGGCGGCAAATCCGCATCGGGTGCGCATTCACGATGTCGATGCGCTGACCAATCGCGATGCATTCAAGCTTGGAATCGCGCAAGCATTTGCCCTGATTCCGGGCACGAGCCGCTCAGGCGCAACGATTGTGGGTGGCATGATTTTTGGCCTGTCGCGCAAGGCCGCCACCGAGTTTTCTTTTTTTCTGGCCGTGCCGACTCTGGTGGCTGCGGGCGCTTACGATCTTTTAAAGAATCGGCACTTGCTCGATTCGGCCGATGTGCCCCTGTTTGCGGTGGGCTTGATTTCGGCCTATTTCACAGCCTTGATTGTGATTCGTTGGCTGATTCGCTGGGTGAGCCACCACAGTTTTAATGGCTTTGCTTATTACCGCATTGCGTTTGGCCTGCTGGTCTTGCTGGTTGCCACTTAGCCGCTAACACTTCACAAAAATAAGATCTGCCACGGGGTGGCCAAGGCGCATGCCGCGTGTCTCAAATTTTGTTTGCGGCCTCCACTGCGGCCGCGGAACAAAACCTGCTTGCACTTGATTTTTTAGGCGGGCATTTGCAGAACAAACCGCGAGCATTTGATCAGCGTATTCGGGCCAATCCGTGGCGAGATGCAGCAATGCACCAGGTTTGAGTCGCGGCACGAGCAACTCAAGAAAAGCGGGCTGAATCAGCCGCCGTTTGTGGTGCCGTTTTTTGGGCCAGGGATCGGGGAAATAGATGTGCACTGCATCGAGCGAATCGACAGGAATCATGTCGCGGAGCACTTCCACCACATCGTGCTCAATGATGCGGATATTGGATAAATTTTGCTGCTCGATTTTCGAGAGCAAGGCGCCAACGCCAGCCCGATAAACTTCTGCACCCAGAATATTCCAGTCGGGATGCTCGGCTGCAATTTGGGCCGTGGTCTCCCCCATGCCAAAGCCGATTTCAAGAACCGTGCGCCCCTCCCGGTTGAAAATCGCTTTTAAATCAATCAGTTCTTGGCGGTAGGGTACCCCCCATTTTGATAGGAGGCGCTCGCGTGCCGCGCGTTGAGAATCGGTAATGTGACTGCTTCGCATTACGAAACTGCGAATATGACTGGATCGTGCGTCGTTCATATCGGATTGTTTGTCAGGGACAGGGCGCCTGCGAGCGGGAATTCCCTAGGCGCTCCCTGCTGATGAAAAGCCGAGTATCGCTTGATTTTGCGGGCGATACACCTGCTACACTTGAAGCTCGTTCCACAAACCTGAATGAGCATTGATCATTATGAATAAAGCAGAACTCGTTGAAGCAGTTGCCAATGCAACCGACTCCTCTAAGGCCGCCGTTGACGAGGTGCTCAGCACCACGATCGCTACGATCATCAAGGCCGTTGCAAAAGGAGACAGCGTGCAGTTGGTTGGCTTCGGAACTTTTGGCTCGGGCAAGCGTGCTGCTCGAACCGGCCGTAATCCTCGCACTGGCGAGACCATCAAAATTGCTGCAGCCCGCACCGTAAAATTTACAGCTGGCAAAGCGTTCAAAGATGCAGTGAACAAGAAGAAGTAATTCTTCTTTTAGCAAGACTTCCAAGCCCGGGTTTTCCGGGCTTTTTTATTGGATTGCCACGCCCCCGCCCGTCGGGGCGACAGGCGGGGGCTCGCAATGACGGGGTAGACCGCGAGGCCTAACAATCAACTCGTCACCGCGAGGCCCGAAGGGCCGTGGCGGTCCAGCGCGTTATCCTTAGCCCTATGAATCCTCCCGTCGTCATCATTGGGGCTGGCCTGGCCGGGCTCACGGTAGCCCTCCAAATCGCAGACCGGCGCCCCGTGGTGGTGCTGGCCAAGCAAGCCCGCACCGATTCGGCGACGGCCTGGGCCCAAGGCGGAATCGTTGGAGTGCTCGACCAAGCCGATAGCGTTGACGCCCATGTGCACGACACCATGGAGGCGGGCGCGGGCTTGGTGGTGGAATCGACCGCCCGTTACATTGCCGAGCAAAGCCCCAAGGCCATTGAATGGCTTGTCGATATGGGGGTACCTTTTTCCCAGGATCCCGGCGGCCCCATGGGCCTGCACTTAACGCGTGAGGGCGGGCACTCGATTCGAAGAATTGCCCATGCCGCCGACGCTACGGGAAAGGCAATCCATGAAACCTTGTTGGCCCTGGCGCAAAAGCATCCCAACATCACGATTCATGAACACTGGATCGCCCTGGATCTGATCACCAATCGACATGTGCGGGCGGCGGGCCCAGAGCGTTGCCATGGCGTTTATGTGCTCAATGTTGATCGTCGCCGGGTCGAGTCCTTGGCGGCCAGCGCCGTGGTCTTGGCCAGTGGTGGCGTAGGCAAGGTGTATCGCTACACCAGCAACCCCGATACCGCCACCGGCGATGGGATTGCCATGGCATGGCGTGCGGGCTGCCGTGTTGGTAATATGGAATTTATTCAGTTTCACCCCACCTGCCTGTACCACCCGCAGGATCGCACCTTCTTGATCACCGAAGCCTTGCGAGGCGAGGGTGGCCAGCTCAAAGTGCCTGGCTTGCCCGAGTCAGAGGCACGTTTCATGCCCAGGCACGACCCACGGGCAGAACTGGCACCGCGCGATATTGTGGCCAGGGCCATTGACTTTGAAATGAAAAAACATGGCGTTGACTATGTGCACCTCGACGCCACGCATTTAGGCGAAGATTTTTTAAAGTCGCACTTCCCCACGGTGTACAGCCGCTGTCTTTCTTTGGGCATTGATATTGCCAAAGCGCCTATTCCGGTAGTACCTGCGGCCCACTACACCTGTGGGGGCGTGGTGACCGACTTGCTGGGGCGAACCGATTTAAACCGTTTGTATGCCGTCGGTGAAACCGCATACACCGGCTTGCACGGCGCCAACCGCCTTGCCAGCAACTCGTTGTTGGAGTGCGTGGTCATCGGTTCGAGTGCGGCGCGAGATATCTTGGAACATCAGGCGTTGCCGGCAGCGACAATTCCAGCATGGGATGAAAGCCAAGTCGAAGACGCGGATGAGCAGGTGGTGATTGCTCACAACTGGGAAGAGCTTCGGCTACTGATGTGGAACTATGTGGGCATTGTGCGCACCACGCGCAGGTTAGAGCGGGCCTTGCACCGAATCGAGCTGCTGCAATCCGAAGTCAACGAGTACTACGCAAATTTTCGTGTGACAAGCGACTTGATTGAGCTGCGCAATCTACTGGTGTGTGCCGAGCTGATCGTGCGTTCAGCCCTGGATCGTAAAGAAAGTCGCGGCCTGCACTTTAGTCGCGATTACCCGCAGGCCTGGCCGGTGTCTGCGCCTACAATTCTTTCGCCGTTGCGCGCCGTGACACGCAGCGAATAATCGACTGCTTGAATATCCTTGGTCAGGCTGCCGATCGAGATTCGGTCAACCCCCGTTGCTGCGATTTGTTGAACAGTCTCCATGCGAATGCCGCCAGAGGCCTCGACGACGGCTTTGCCGCGTGTTGCGCGCACGGCCTTGCGCATGTCATCAATGCTGAAGTTATCGATCAAAATATTGTCGGCCCCCGCATTTAAAGCCTGATCAAGCTCTTGCAGGTTTTCTACCTCGATTTGAATCGAGACATTCGCATTTAATGCGCGCGCCCGCTGCAGCGCCTGGGCGATGCCGCCGGCAGCCATGATGTGGTTTTCTTTGATCAAAATGCCATCCCACAAGGCGAGCCGCTGGTTGCTGCCGCCACCCACACGCACCGCATATTTTTGCGCCTGCCGAAGCCCTGGAATGGTTTTGCGCGTGTCCATGATCAGGCACTGGCCTGCACCCGTTTGTACCTGTGCAATTGAATCGACATAGCGTCGTGTGACCGTGGCGGTGGCCGATAGCAGCTGTAAAAAATTCATGGCCGAACGCTCTGCGGTGAGCAAGGCTCGGGCTTTCGCTTGAACCCGGCACACAATTGAATCGGCCTTCAGGGTGTCACCTTCATGAGCAAGCCATTCAATGCGTGCGTTTGGGTCTAGTGCCAACACGCAGCCTTCAAACCAGGCGGTGCCACACAGCACGGCCACTTCGCGAACTCTCAAGTGCGCCTCGGCCTGTGTTTGCGCATCCAGCAGCAGTGCGGTCCAGTCGGCCTGGCCAATATCTTCAAGCAGGGCATCGCGAATATTGCGGGCTCGCGCTTGCGGCAGTGTCTCGTTAAATTCAAACATGCGATGGCTCGCTTAGGCCGCGCCAATGTTGGGAACCATGCCCAGCGACATGCTGCTGGCCTGCGCTTGGGTGAAGGCCAGCATGCGTTCAATGCAGTGAACTGCTTTTTCTCGTATCGCTTGCGGCACCTGAATCTCGCCGCTGTGTTCGCTTAAGCAGCGCTGAACGCCGCGCAGGCCATTCATCGCCATCCATGGGCAGTGGGCACAGCTTTTGCAGGTGGCGCTTTCTCCGGCGGTGGGCGCCTCGATCAGTGTTTTGCCGGGGGCGAGTTGCTGCATTCTATGGAACAAGCCTTTATCCGTTGCCACGATAAATTCCTGGGCGCTGCCTTTGACAACGGCATTGAGCAAGGCCGTGGTGGAGCCCACCACATCGGCTTGTGCAATCACGCCTGCCGGAGACTCGGGGTGAACCAACACGGCGGCCTGGGGGTGCGATCGCTTGAGCATGGCGAGCTCTTCACTTTTAAATTCATTGTGAACCACGCAATCACCTTGCCACAGCAACATATCGGCGCCGGTCTGCTCTTGAATGTAATGGCCCAGATGCCGATCTGGCGCCCATAGAATTTTTTTGCCCTGCTCTTTTAAGTGCCGAACAATTGAAAGCGCACACGAGCTGGTCACCATCCAGTCGGCGCGGGCTTTTACTGCCGCGCTGGTATTGGCGTAGACCACGACGGTTCGGTCAGGGTGTGCATCGCAAAAACGACTGAACTCTTCGGCGGGGCAGCCGAGATCAAGTGAGCAAGTCGCCTCGATTTCGGGCATGAGCACCCGTTTCTCAGGGCTCAGAATTTTTGCCGTCTCGCCCATGAATCGTACGCCGGCCACGATCAATGTTTTTGCGGGATGATTTTTCCCAAATCGGGCCATTTCCAGGGAGTCGGCCACACAGCCACCCGTTTCGATCGCCAGATCCTGAATGTCCCCATCGACGTAGTAATGGGCAACCAAAACAGCGTTTTCTTGAATCAGGCGCTCACGAATGTCTTGGACAAGCGCAAACTTTTCTTCGGCCTTTAGTGCAGGCTCAACACGGGCCCAGGCTTTGGCAATACAGGCTTGGCCTGAATCGCTTTGCAGGGTGTAATCGATTTCAATGCCTTGGCTCATGGTGTGTTCATTATGGGGGTGGAGCGGGTGAAGGGGATCGAACCCTCGTCTAAAGCTTGGGAAGCTTTCGTTCTGCCATTGAACTACACCCGCAGAAAAATGTCGGAGAAAAGACCTAAAAAATAAAGCTTTTTGGTACGATTCAAAAGTCGCTTATTAATCGAAATATTAGACCACATAGTGAAATACAAAATGGCACACTACAACGCTTGGCTCAATCTTCGCGAATTGCTGGAAGTCGTCAATTCCGAGACCGACCTGAAAGATCTTGATCCGCGCACCCAGCGACTGCTGGAATGGATTGTCACAAATTACTCGCCCGAACGCCCCACTTTCGTGCAACACATCGTGATGAAATCCGATGTCGCGTCGCCCGCCACGATTCACAAGGGCTTATCAATCCTTGAGCGCGAAGGGCTTATTTCCATGAAGGTCGATAGCGAAGATACCCGCCGTCGAATCGTAGCGCCCACCGAACGCGCTAGAAAACTTATGGCCAAGCTTTCCCAAAAAGTGAAAGTCTGGGCCGAGAGCCTGCCCACCTAAGCTCAGGCGGCTTTTCTGCGCAAATGGTTTGACCAGTGGTGGCCCTCCCATGGGCTGCTGTGGGCCGGCGGCTTCGCTGGCCTTTTTGTTGTTCTTTTTTTGGCCACCGAATTAATTGCACCCTGGTTTGGGGTGGTGCAAGACCGCATTTCTCTGCTGTTTTTGCCAGCGTTTGTGCGCGTTGCTGCGGTCGTGGTGGCCAAGCTCGCTGGTCTGCTGGGCCTTTTCTTGGGCTCGCTCGTTATTGGTTTGCTTTACGGCGACTCTTTATGGATTGCACTGGGCAACTCTTTCGCTTCAGCGGCAGGAATTTTTTGCGCTTACTGGGTGTTGTGCACAGCCATGCGAACCGAGTCTTTGCCCATGACTTTGCCCATTTTGGTCGTGCTCACTGCGCTTTACAGCCCGATCAATGCAATGTTGCATGCATTCGCCTGGCAATGGTTGGGGCTGAGTTCGGGAATTACAGCGCTTGAAATTTCCCTCATGATGGCGGGCGATATTTTTGGGGTGATCGCCATGTTTTTCCTGATTCAGCTTGTTTCACGCGCAATTAAGAAGCTTGCTCGGCGAGCCGAAGTCTGATCCAGTTCGCAAGCTCCAGGCTCTGAGCATCAAGGGTTTCCGGGGTCTTGTGGCCAGCGCTGTTGTCGCCATTGGTCAGGGCTTGCGAAGCTGAGCTGGCTAAAACCTTTCCAAGCTCAACGCCCCACTGATCAAATGGGTTAATGCCGGTCAATGCGGCCATGCATTCCACACGGTGCTCCCACAGCGCAATCAGGGCACCGAGTGCTTTAGCGTCACAGCGATCCAGCATCAGCACATTGAGGGGGTGCCCTCCCCAGCAGGATTTATTGGGATCGGGGTCTTCTCGCCCAGTCGAAAGGGCCTGCGCTTGCGCCACTAAATTGGCCAGCAGGGCTCGGTGGCTTTCGTGCGATTCGTGAGCGGGCTCGACAACGCCAAGCAACTCAATGGCAACCCCTTGCGCACCTTGGTGCAGCAATTGAAAAAATGCGTGTTGCGCATTCGTGCCCACGTCTCCCCACAAAATCGGGCAGGCGAGGCCCTCAATGGGCTTGCCCCATGCATCGACATGTTTGCCCAGTGATTCCATCCATAGCTGCTTTAAATACGGGACCAGCAGCGCAAGCCGGCTGTCATAGGCTGAGACCATGAGCGTGGGGAGCTTGCGTTGTCGAAGGTTGTAAAAATCGGTTACAGCTAGCACGGCGGGCAAATTATTTTGCGGTGCCTCATTCAAAAAATGCGAATCAAGCAACGCACCGCCTTGGATAAACGCATCGACCGCTGCGTTGCCCAACACGATACGGGCCGTGAGGGCGACCGGCCCCCACACCGAAAAGCGGCCCCCAATGCTTTCATCAAACCACAGGGTCTGCTTGGCAGGAACGCCCCATTGCACAGCGCGATCCGTTCGCTCGGTGACTGCAATGCAATTGTGCTCGGGCTTTTCGACACCGGCATTGCGCATCCAATGCAGCACATGCTGGGCGTTCATGACGGTTTCTTGAGTGGTGAATGATTTGCTGGCAATCACGACCAAGGTTTCATGGGGGTCGAGACGGCAAAGCGCATGTTGTGCCGCGTGATAATCCAGGTTTGATAAAAATTCGGCACTCACTTTGCCCGGCTGCGTTGCGCCGCCAAGTGCCTGAATCAACAGCCTTGGGCCAATATCGGAGCCGCCGATTCCCAAGTGCAGCACAGCTGAAAATGGCTTGCCCGATTGAGACTTCAATCGGGCATCGCGAACTTGATTGGCTATTTCGCGCGTGGCCTCGTGGACTTCACGCATTCTGGGCATGAGATCTTTGCCTTGGGGCGCGAAGGAATTGATCGCTGCATCGGGCGACTCCGGCAGTGCCGCTGCACGCAGCGCCCAGTGGCCCGCCGCCCGGTCCTCTGAAATATTGACCTTTTCTGCATTCAATACTTTTTCGCGAAAGCTTTGAATGCGCTCGCTGGCCCATTGCCCCGGGCCCAAGGGCGCGAGAATCTCTCGCGCTTCGGTGTTGCTCAGCGATTGTCGGCCTTGATACAGCGCCATCGTGGGCGCGTAGCGCCAGCCCTTAAATGCGTCCATCGGGCAATTGTAGGGCTTGGCTTAACGGCGACTCATGCACGCTTCTTTACGAAGCAGGGCAAGCTGATTGGGTTCTGCGTCGGTCATGATGGCTGACTCAGCAACTTGCACATTGTCTTTGAGCTTCGCAAGAAGATTTTTTACGATTGGGTGGCTCGGGTTTAGGGTTTTAATCTGCCCTGCGTAGACCTGAGCGTGTTCTTTTTCCATTGCCGTAAGCTCAAGCTTTACTTTTTCCAGGCAGCTTGCACGAGCTTGCGGGGTGGTAGTTTGCACCAGACAGGCGGCACGATTTTCGGCAGCCCACTGAATCCATTCGGTAGCTTGCTGCTGTTCCTCGGTGCACATACGCTCTTTTTGAGCAAACGCCGGCGCGTTAGCCGCAGCAGCAAGCAGGAGGACGGGCAGAAGTTTTTTCATCGTGCCTAAAGTGTGCACCTAAACGCCCGATCACTCAAGAGTCCTGAAGAAGTTTACAAGTCCCGCATGATCACCAGTGCCCGCGCTGGAGTTGCCTCGCGTACCAGGAATCGATCGATTTCAATCGGGTTGCCTTGAATGGTCAGCTTGGCCGTTCGGGGTTTGCCAAAGGCAACCGCTGCGGTGTCGCTTGCCTTGAATTGAACCGTTTCTCCGGCTTCAATTCTGAGATTGGTTTTAGAGCCATCCTTGCCCACAATCTGCACCCAGGTCGATGATGCGTTGACCAGTTTGGAATCTGCATCGGCTTGTAGTGATTGGGCGGGCGCAGGCGTAGTCGCTTGGATTGCAGGTGCAGGTGTTGGTGCAGGCGCAGGTGTAGGTGCTGGCGCAGG
>CAYTWR010000001.1:114906-143318 GCA_964442225.1 uncultured Burkholderiaceae bacterium
GTTGGCGCAGCAACAGAGGTTGGCGCAGGCTCAGTCGCAACCGGTGTCGACTCTTTTGGCTCTGTCGTTTTTTCAACCTTTGCAACCGCACCAGGTGTTTCGCGTGCCGAGTCAGGCTGCAACATGCTGAATATTCCGATGGCCATGACGGCGAGTGCCGCACCTGAGACTAACCAGGTTTTTTTCCCAGGCTGCTTCAAAGGAGTGTGATGGTGGGCTTCAAGGGAAACACTTTCGATCACATTTTCCTCTGGCTGCACCGTTGGCGTTTTCTCTGGTGCTTGGGGCAGATCGACTCTCAGAAAATCTGCGTATCGCTGTGCGGCTTGTTGATAAAAGTGTTTGCCGTAAAACGGCCCGGTCTCGCCCTCTTCTAGCAAACGCAGCTGGCTGGGAGATAAAGCGATTTTGATGGCGATCTCAGAAATGTCCAGGCCCTGCTTTTCGCGGGAGGCTCGCAGCAGCGCGCCGACTTCTTCTAGATATTCTTGAGAAAGGTCTTGAATGGGCATTCGGAAGACTCTCGGAATTTCAAACTCGCGAGTCTCCCATATTAAAGTGCGTTCAACAATCCGGGTTATGCAGATTTAGCGCCATTTCGCCCGATCAATGATTCGGGCAGCGATGGGCTGATTTTTTCCGATCGCCCCGATTGGGAGAGGGTCAGCGTTGAACTTGCCCAAGCTTTCGAGCTCGGGGTTGTGCACCTTGACGCCTCGCACCACTGGCCATTCATTGTTGGCGCTCGCCAAAAAGGCTTGCGCTTGGGGCGAGGCGAGAAACTCCAAGAAACGGCGGGCGTTTGCCGGGTTGGGCGCATGCCGGGCAATTCCCCCACCACTGACATTCATGTGAGTGCCCGAGCTCGACTGGTTCGGCCAGACAACCCCAAGTTGTTGCGCCCCCATTTTCTCTTCAGCCTTGTTCGATTTGAGCAGACGTACAAAATAGTAAGAATTCGTCAATGCGATGGCGCATTCGCCTGACATCACGCCGCGGATTTGATCAGTGTCGCCACCACGAGGTGTTCTTGCCAGATTCGCCACGACGCCATTTGCCCATGCTTGTGCTTTGGCTTCGCCTTGGTGCTCAACGATGGAGGCCACCAAAGAAAGCATGTAAGGGTGAGTGCCGGAGCGTGTGCAGACCATGCCTTTGAATTCGGGTTTTGCGAGATCTTCGTAACTGGTGAGTTGGCCAGGCCGGACCTTGTTTTTATCAAACACGATTAACCGTGCACGAGTTGTAAGCCCAAACCAGAGATCTTGCGCTTGCAGGCTTGCAGGAATGGCTTTGGCAAGCACCTGCGACCGAGCGGGTTGGAACATGCCCTCGGTTTGGGCTTTCCAGAGCCTTGCGGCATCGGCTAACAGAATCACATCGGCAGGCGAGGCTTTGCCTTCGCTGCGAATTCTTTCAAGCAAGGCTTCGTCGCCCGCTTGGATTTGGTTCACTTTAATTCCGGTTTGTTTTGTGAATTCCGCGTAGAGTTCATCGTCACTTTGGTAGTGACGAGCGGAATACAAGTTCAAGGCTTGTGACTGTGCGTGAGCGTTTTCATGCAGGCTTAAATAGATCGCGGGCAGGGCGATGACCGACAAAACGGCGGAGCCGATCAGTCGGCGCAGAGATTTGTGCGGGTGGCAAGCGTTTTTTGGCATGGTGGTGCAGGTCCTTTTTGGTTCGCCGCTCTTGGAAAAGAATGAGGAAGGCGTGCGGCTGAGGCTTCATGTTAATAAGAATCATTATTATTTGCAAGCACCCAGGCGCGTTGTTTTTATGCCTCAAACCAGCCCCTTCGAAATCCATGTGTCAATTTGTTTTGACATTTCAAAATGTCAGGCGTAAATTACACCTACAGGCAGTACGGAAATAGATTCGTGGCTGCAGTTGCCACACCAAACCCTCGTGCGGGTTTAGCACGAAACGAGGTCTTTCAAAGGAGAACGACGATGGCAGACCCAAACAAAGTATGGCCCACAGGCCTTACAGAAGCTGAGTCAGAAGAGATTCATCGCAACCTGATTCAGGGCACACAGATCTTCGGCATGATTGCTGTTCTTGCCCATCTGTTGGCATATGTCTATTCACCCTGGCTCGGCAACTAAGGAGTAAATCATGATCTACGGAAAAATGTGGTGTGTTGTTAAGCCTTCAGTTGGCATTCCTTTGTTTTTGAGCGCAGTGGCAATTTCGTCTTTCCTGGTGCATGCCGCTTTGGTCATGAACACCACCTGGATTGCTGACTATCACAATGGCGTGAAAGCGGAAGCGCCTGCAGCAGCGCAAGCCGTCAAGAAGTAATTCAATGTTGTGTTTGGGGTTCCATGACCGGCAAGGTCTTGGAACCCTTTTTAATTTGCGGTCGACATTCATAATGCAGACACTGTGAATCGGTTTAGTCGCTCGCTCATTTCTGCTTGGGGTTCACTGGGGCCTCGATTTCTTCCTTTTTCGGATGCGGCAACGCCTGAGTTGCCGCTGTCGCGTCTGTTGCGCTTGTCGCTGTTTCAGGTTTCAGTCGGCATGGCCTTGGTGCTGCTGGTGGGTACCTTAAACCGGGTCATGATCGTTGAGCTGGGTGTGCCGGCATCACTGGTGGCTGTCATGGTGTCGCTGCCGATTTTGTTTGCGCCATTTCGTGCCCTGATCGGCTTTAAGTCTGATGTGCACCGTTGTGAACTGGGCTGGCGACGCGTGCCCTACATTTGGATGGGCACCATGCTGCAGTTTGGCGGCTTTGCCATCATGCCGTTCGCTCTTTTGGTGCTTGCGGGCAAGGGGGCTGCGGCCGATGCGCCCGCCTGGATTGGGCTGGCCGGCGCGGGCATTGCATTTTTATTGGTGGGGGCGGGTTTGCACACCACACAAACGGTGGGCCTTGCCTTGGCGACCGATCTAGCGCCCCCAGAGTCGCAGCCTAAAGTCGTTGGGCTTATGTATGTCACCTTGCTGTTTGGCATGGTGGTGAGTGCCTTGGTCTTTGGCACTTTATTGGTCGATTTCACGGCGGGCCGTTTGGTGCAGGTGATTCAAGGTGCAGCGGTCACGACCTTGATCTTGAATGTCATCGCGCTCTGGAAGCAGGAAAGTCGAGACCGTAATCGCAAGTACAACCCTGTTCCAGATCCTACATTTAAAGAGGCCTGGGCCGCGTTTTCTCAAGACAACCGGGCGATTCGACGGCTCGTCGCAATTGGCTTGGGCACCGCGGCATTTACCATGGAAGATGTATTGCTTGAGCCTTATGGCGGAGAAATTCTGGGTTTAAGCGTCAGCGCCACCACCTTGCTCACTGCAACGTTGGCCTTTGGAACCTTGTTTGGGTTTGGCTTGGCATCGCGCGTTTTGGGGCGTGGGGCAGACCCATTTCGATTGGCCACCTATGGCGCGATTTTTGGGGTTCCAGCGTTCTTGTTTGTGATTGTCGCTGCGCCCATGCAGTCGCCCCCGTTATTTGCCTTTGGCACTTTGTTAATCGGTTTTGGAGCAGGCCTTTTTGGCCATGGAACATTAACGGCCACCATGCAGTCGGCGCCTCGCGATCAGATCGGTTTGGCGTTGGGCACATGGGGCGCAGTGCAAGCGACGGCGGCAGGAGTCGCCATGGCCTTGGGCGGGATTATTCGTGACCTGGTCGTGGCGGGCGGTGCCAGCTCGGTGGTGGGCTATGTCTCGGTGTATGTGATTGAACTTTTTTTATTGTTTGCGACAATTGCGGTGATGGTGCCGTTATTTAGACGCAGGGGTGTGCACCCGGTGGGTGCGTAGTTTTCTATCAAAAAGAAGGGCGGTTTAGCATGGAAATGTGGCAGATCATTCTGATTCTCTGGTTCATTGTGGCGATCATGTTGATGGTTAACAACGCGCGTCGCAAGTAAGATATTGCAGCCAAAAAGAAAGCCCCGCGAACGCGGGGCTTTTTTCTGGGCGGCGGGGCTTTTTAGTGCTTTGCCTTGACCTTTTGTAACTGTTCAAGGGTTACGGCGGGCACATCGCCACGCGCGCGCAGGCGATTTAGGAACCAGGCATCTTCGCCAATCCATGCCTTCAAAACCTTGAAGTTTTCGGCCCGCTCGGCATCGGTCTCACCCAGATGTTTGTACATATTGCCGGGCTTTTTATCGGGGGTGTTAGTGCCATCATCCATGCGCCGCATCATGGCGCCAGTTTGCGGCCATGCAATGTAATGCAGCACCTCTTCATAGGTGTTCATGCGCGGCCCAATTTTTTCTTTTTTGTAGTACTCCTCTTTTGCCTTGAACTCGGCGTAGTTCGGGGCGTCTTTGCCGTGACACTCAGAGCAAGCCTTTTCAAAAAGTGGGGCAATTTGCTTGCTCCAGGTCACTTCCTGAGCAATAGTGGGCATGGCAAGGCTAAGCCCGAGGGTGACAACAGCGAGTTTAAGCTTCATTTTTCTCTCCCTTAAAAGTGATGGTCGCGTGCCGAACTCAGCGAGTCAGGATATAGCGCACGACATTGCGAATTTCGGCTTCATTTTTTGCCTTAATGTTTTTGTGTTCCTCTTCAACGCCGTCGATCTTCACTTTGGGCGATGTCGTCAGGTGCTTGACCAGAGCGTTTTCTGAATCAGCCTTGCCTGCCCTTTCTTTGGCGATTTCCTTGTAGGAAGGGCCATCTTTTTTGCGATCCAACACATGGCACTTCGCACACTTGTTTGCTTTCAGCAGGGCTTCTGCCGCTTCGACATCAACCGTTTGGGCCGATAAGGCGACTGGACTTGCTGCGATGGCCAGGCCGGCGATGAATCCGGCCCAGTGGCGGTAACGAGAAACGAGTGTCATTTTTCCCCCTGTTAGAGATATGTTGAAAGTCTAGACCATTGCTGCTTGCGCAACGTTGATGTGTTTTGACATGGATCAGACGAGCCTGCTTTTGTCGATTTGTTTCCGGTAAGTTCGTGTTGAACACCTAAAATGGCGGTAACAAAAAAAGGTGCATGTATGGAATTTGCGCGGAGTGGTTTTTTGCTGGCTGCGGTGTTGGGGTTGTTTGCATCACTTGCAATGGCCTCACCCCAACAGGTTGTCCAGGATGGTCCACACGCGACGCTTAGTTGCGTGTCTTGTCATACCGGTGTTGATGGCAAAACCCCCGAGGCAGTCACCCGCGCGATGAAGCAGGGCCAGGGCAAGAGTGAGACCTGCGCAGCGTGTCATACCCGGCTTTGGGAAGAGGCAAAAGCATCGGGCCAATCCGCCACCAAGCCAAGGCTGGCAACGGTGGTTGAAAATATCCGCGCCTATGAGGGATCGTTTCATGCGCAGCCCGATGAAGAAGATCCATCACGCCCAATGGCCAGCTGCGAGAACTGCCATTCGACGCATAGTTTTAATGTTCCCGCAGTCAAAAAAGGGGTCGTCTACGACAAGTGGCGGCTCAAGAACCCCGCCTTGTGTGGCGAGAGCTGTCACGCCGAGGCCCTAGAGTTTTATCAAGAGTCGGTTCACGGCCATGCGGCTATGGCCAAAGGCGATGCCAAAAGCGCGGTCTGTATGGATTGTCATTCAGCGCATAACATTGCCAACACGAGTGCAAGCGCAGCCAAGCTTTCCATCACCGCGCAATGTGGAAGCTGCCATAACGAGCAATACAAATCCTACAAGGCCACTTATCACGGCAAGGTCACAACCCTGGGCTATGCCAAGGCAGCAAAGTGCTATGACTGTCATGGCAGTCACGATATTTTGGCGCCCAGTGATCCTGGATCCACGGTGCATATCGATAACCGTCTTGAGACCTGTGAGTCATGCCACGGCCGCCGTGGGGTAGGCAAGGCTTCCATTGGATTTGTCTCTTTCCAGCCGCATGCGGTCACGAACGATTTCCAACAATTTCCGCAGGTGTTTCTTGGCTATCACATGATGGTTGGGCTGTTAATTGGCACCTTTGGCTTTTTCTGGCTGCACACACTGTTGTGGTTTTATCGCGAGTATCGTGATCGCAAGGCAGCAGTGGCCCGTCCTTATGTCAATTTGGCCGAGCTTCCACCGGAATTTAAAGGAAAGCATTTCCTGCGTTTTTCAAAAACCTGGAGAGTGGCGCATCTGTTGTTTGCCGTGAGTCTCATGATCCTCACGCTCACTGGCATGCCCTTGTTTTATCCGGAGTCTGCGTGGGCGCCTTGGGTCATGCGTGCGCTCGGTGGGCCTGAAGTGGCCGGCACAATCCATCGGATTTGTGCGGTGGTGTTTGCCGGTGTGTTCTTTTGGCACCTGGCTTATCTCGCAGTGCAGTTGTATCGCAAACGCAAGACGTTTAAGTGGTTTGGGCCGAATTCGCTTATTCCCAACCTGCAAGATGGGCGAGACATGATCGCAATGTTCCGTTGGTTCTTTGGGCGTGGGCCAAGACCTGTCTTTGATCGATGGACCTATTGGGAAAAATTTGATTACTGGGCGCCATTTTGGGGCGTGACGATCATTGGCGTGAGCGGGCTCATGATGTGGCTCTACACCACGACGACCGAGTGGCTGCCGGGCTGGGTTCTTAATGTTGCCGCGATCTTTCACGGAGAAGAGGCGTTCTTGGCCGTGGTGTTTCTGTTTACCGTGCACTTCTTTAACAATCATTTCCGACCTGACAAGTTCCCGGTTGATGTTGTCATGTTTACAGGAACGGTTCCCCTGGATCATTACCGTCGTGAGCATGCCGTGGAATATCAGCGTCTGTTGGATTCGGGTGAGCTTGAAAAGTACTTGGTCAATGCGCCCGCAGCCCCGATGGCGATGGGCGCCAAGGTTCTTGCCTTTTTCCTGATCGCCGTTGGCCTGGTGTTGCTGTTTGGCGTTGGGGTTGGGTTTTTCACAGCGGGCGTTTGACCGGCTTGATTCGGGTGGGCGAAAGGCCCACCCTATAATTAGCCTCTTGAAAGTAGGGGGTTAATCCATGCTCAAGGCCCATGCGCTGGCCTGCGCTCGCGGGGAGCGAACGCTTTTCAAAGACCTGAGCTTTCAGGTGGGTGCCGGCGAGCTTTTATACGTGCGTGGCGAAAACGGCGTGGGCAAAACGAGCCTACTGCGACTGTTGGTGGGCTTGGCCAAGCCAGTGGCCGGTGAAATCAAATGGAACGGCGAGCCCTTGGCCCAATGCCGAGAGTTATTTCTTAAAGACACTTTGTATCTGGGCCATCATGCCGCGCTCAAGGGCGAGCTGTCTGCACTTGAGAACCTGAAGTTTTCGGCGGCAATCGATGGCGTGCAGCTGCAAGAGGCGCAAGCCTACTCGGCGCTTGCGATGTTTGGATTAAAAGGCCGTGAATGTCTGCCCGTAGAGTGGCTATCGGCTGGGCAAAAACGCCGGGTGTTGCTTGCAAGGCTTGTGCTGCGCAATGCCAAGTTGTGGATTTTGGATGAGCCTTTAAACGCGCTGGATGTCAAAGCGACACAATTTTTACTCGACATGATTCGCGATCACTTGCAAAGCCAAGGCGCAGTGATCATGACCAGCCACCAGAGCTTTGATCTGCCAAATGTCAAGGAGCTCGTGCTGTGATTGCCGCCCTGCGCGCAAGCTTTTTTCGCGACATGCTGTTGGTCATGCGACGCAAAAGCGAGGCGCTGACTGCCTTGTTTTTCTTTTTGATCGTGACCAGTCTTTTCCCCTTGGGCATCGGGCCCGAGGCCGACTTGCTGCGTGTGATTGCACCCGGGGTGATTTGGGTGGCGGCATTATTGGCCACCATGCTGGGATTGGCCCGCATGTTTGCGTCTGACTATGCCGATGGCAGCCTGGAACAAATGGCGCTATCACCCCAGCCGCTATCGGCGATTGTGGCCGGCAAAATAGCCGCCCACTGGGTAGTTTGCGGCCTGCCCTTGGTGCTACTCGCCCCCATCATTGGCCTTCAGTTCGACATGAGCATGGATGCCATTGGCATGATGGTGCTCACACTGATCCTGGGCACGCCAACGCTGTCAATGATCGGCGCGGCCGGCGCCTCGCTTACCCTTGGCGTGCGCGGCGGCGGGGCATTGCTCAGCCTTTTGGTGCTTCCGTTATATATTCCGGTCTTGATCTTTGGCGCGGGCGCCGTCGAGGCGCACATGTCGGGCATGGGTGCTGAAGGGCATCTGAGTTTGCTGGTTGCCTTATTGTTGTTTGTTGCGGTGTTTGCCCCCTGGGTGAGCGCGGTCTCTATTCGAATAGCACTTGAATGAAGTCGTCACCATTGACCTGGTTTAAATTTTCAAGCCCGGCTACTTTTTATCCATTGGCCGGCAAGCTAATCCCGTTTTTCTGGGCCTTGGCCATTGTGCTTACGGGCGCAGGGCTTTATGTCAGCTTTTTTGTCGCCCCCACTGATTTCCAGCAGGGCGAGGGCTATCGCATCATCTTCGTTCATGTTCCTGTGTCGTGGATGTCGATGTTTATTTATGTGGTCATGGCGGTATGGGCGGGCATTGGGCTGGTCTTTAACACCCGTCTTTCTTCCATGATGGCCCATGCTCTTGCGCCCACCGGCGCCCTCATGGCATTTTTGTCGTTGTGGACCGGTGCATTTTGGGGCAAGCCCATGTGGGGCACCTGGTGGGTGTGGGATGCCCGGCTCACCTCTGAGCTGATTTTGTTTTTCCTGTATCTCGGCTACATGGCCCTACAGGCCTCAATCGATGACCCGCGTCGGGCCGATAAGGCCTCGGCCATTGTGGCCTTGGTCGGCGTGGTCAATGTGCCGATCATTTATTTTTCGGTGAAATGGTGGAACACCTTGCACCAGGGCGCCTCGGTTTCGCTGACCCGGTCGCCCTCCATGGCCGAAACCATGCTCACGGGTATGTTGATCATGAGCCTGGCATTTTGGATGTACTGCATTGCCATGGCCTTGACCCGGGTTCGAGCGATTATTTTGGAGCGTGAAGCCCACGCCGAGTGGGTTCAGGAGCTTGCGGAGGTGAAAACACCATGAACTGGGGCTCGTTAGAGGCATTTTTAGACATGGGGGGCTATGCCATCTATGTCTGGCCAAGTTTTGCAGCCTGTCTGATTGTGGTGGTGGGGGAACTCTGGCTGGTGCGGCGCCGTCATAGGAAGATCGTGGAGCGTTTACGCAGCCAAAGAAGCATTCAGGGGGAAAATTCATAATGAAACCACGCTCAAAACGGGGTTTATTGATCGTCTCAGGGGTGGCGGTTGTGGCGGTTGCAGCGGGCTTCGTGCTCAATGCCTTAAACAGCAACATTGCCTTTTTTGTCACGCCCACTGAAGTCTTCGAGGGCAAGGCGCCTGCCGAAAAAACCTTTCGTATTGGCGGCATGGTGAAAGAAGGTTCGATTCAGCGCACCAACCTCACGGTGAATTTCGTGATCACCGATACGGCAAAAGATATTCCGGTGGCCTACACCGGCATTCTTCCCGATTTGTTTATGGAAGGTAAAGGCGCGGTAGTGCAAGGCCGGCTTGATTCAAACGGCAATTTCAAAGCCACCGAAGTCTTGGCCAAGCACGATGAGAATTACATGCCCCCCGAGGCTGCCCATGCGATCAACCAGGCCCAAATTAAAAACACGGTGGTGAAACAATGATTGCCGAGATTGGCCACTTTGCCTTAGTGCTCGCTTTTTGTGCCGCCTTGGTCCAAGGCGTTGTGCCCTTAATTGGCGCTCAAAAAGGCCGTGCCGATTGGATCGCCATGGCCCGCAGTTCGAGCCAAACCACTTTCTTTTTGGTGTTGGTGTCGTATCTCGCCTTAACGTGGAGCTTTTATGCCAACGATTTTTCGGTGGCGTATGTTGCCCATCACTCCAATTCAATGTTGCCCCTCATGTACCGCATCAGTGGTGTTTGGGGCGGCCATGAGGGCTCGTTGCTGTTGTGGGTCTTTATGTTGGTTGCATGGACTTACGCTGTTGCCCAGTTTTCCAAAGGGCTCGACGCGGCCATGGTCGCCCGAGTCATCTCGGTGTTGGGCTTGGTCACCGTAGCGTTTTTGGCGTTCATTTTGCTCACTTCCAATCCTTTTGATCGTTTGTTCCCAATTCCTGCCGAGGGGCGCGATCTCAACCCTTTGTTGCAAGATCCGGGCTTGGTCTATCACCCGCCGCTTTTGTACATGGGTTATGTGGGTTTATCGGTGGCGTTTGCCTTTGCGATTGCATCACTCATTTCTGGAAGGCTTGATGCCGCGTGGGCGCGGTGGTCGCGCCCCTGGACAGTCGTGGCCTGGGCTTTTCTCACGCTCGGCATTGCCTTGGGCTCCTGGTGGGCGTATTACGAACTGGGCTGGGGTGGCTGGTGGTTCTGGGATCCGGTGGAAAACGCCTCATTCATTCCGTGGCTCATTGGCACAGCACTCATTCACTCGTTGGTGGTGACTGAAAAACGCGGTGGTTTTAAAGCGTGGACGGTGCTGTTGGCAATCGCTGCATTTTCCATGTCGCTTCTGGGTACCTTCCTGGTGCGTTCTGGCGTATTAACCTCGGTGCACGCCTTTGCAACGGACCCGAGCCGTGGCTTGTTTATTTTGCTCATTCTGGCCATCACGGTGAGCGGATCGCTGACCTTATTTGCATGGCGTGCCTCGCAAATTCGTGCGGTTGGCCAGTTCGAGACCGTATCGCGCGAAAGCCTGATTTTGATCGGCAATGTGTTTTTGGTGGTTGCAGCGGGCTCGGTCTTGCTGGGCACGCTGTATCCCCTGCTGCTAGATGCTTTGAATCTTGGAAAAATTTCCGTTGGTCCGCCGTATTTCAACGCGGTGTTTGTGCCGCTGATGGTGCCGGTGGCATTGCTCATGGCGCTCACGCCCCTGGCCCGTTGGAAGCGCGCTGAAATTGTCGACTTGTTAATGCAGATTCGTTGGGTGGGGCTTGCTGCGGGGGCTGCCGCGGTTGGAATTCCGCTTTACATGGGCGCGTGGACCCCACTCATTGCCCTGGGTGTTTTCTTGGCGGTCTGGGTGGGCGGTTCTGTGGTGCTGCAGGTCGTGCAGCGCTTGAAATCGGGCAACCCGCCGCTGTCGTATTGGGGCATGCAAGTGGCCCATTTTGGCATTGCCGTGTTTATGGTGGGCGTCACCATGGTGGGTGGCTTCGAAGAAGAAAAAGATGTGCGCATGGAGCCCAATGAAGTGGTGAGTGTGGGGGGCTATGAGCTCATGTTCAAGGGTGTGAGCCGAGTAGAAGGGCCGAACTATATTGCGCAGCGTGGCGTTTTTGAGATGCGCAAAGAGGGAAAGCTCTTGCGCGAAATGTATCCCGAAAAGCGTGATTACTTCTCGTCTTCCATGCCCATGACCGAGGCCGACATTGACATTGGCTTTACACGAGACATTTATGTGTCCTTAGGTGAGCCTCTAGAGGGCGCCGCGTGGGCCGTGCGTGTCTACAGCAAGCCCTTCGTTGATTGGATTTGGGGTGGCTGCTTGCTGATGGCCTTGGGCGGGTTTATGGCCATTGCCGATCGCCGATATCGAATCGCCAAGATTCGTCAGCATGCGGCTGCGCTTGCTGGCAAGGCGGCTTCATGAAGGCAAAGTTTTTAATTCCGCTGATTGCTTTTTTGGTGTTGGTGGGGTTTTTAGCGGTGGGGTTGGGCTTAAAGCCTAGCGAAGTGCCCTCGCCCCTGATTGGCAAGCCTGCGCCGCAATTCACCTTGCCTCAGCTCGCAGATCCCAACAAGACATTTTCACCGGCGGATATGAAAGGCCAGGTTTGGCTTTTTAATGTGTGGGCGTCTTGGTGTGTGGCGTGCAAGCAAGAGCACCCGGTGTTAATCAATTTGGCAAAGACCAACACGGTTCCGATTATCGGCTTGGATTACAAAGACCAGCGCGAGCCAGCGTTTGAGTTTTTACGGCGCGGCGGCGACCCCTATGTGCTGTCCGCTGTGGATCAAGATGGGCGTGTCGGCATTGATTACGGTGTTTACGGAGTTCCTGAAACCTTCTTGATCGATAAACAAGGCATTATTCGCTACAAGCACATTGGCCCCGTCACCCCCGAGGCCTTGCAAAACACCATCTTGCCGCTTGTGGAAAAACTAAAACAGTCATGAAACATTTTTTTCTTGGTGCCGTCTTTTTGGCACTCATGGCAAGTGCTGTCCACGACACTGCTGTTGCGCAAAACACTCCAGCTGCCGTGCGAGAGGCAGCGCCGCTTGCCGAAAATCCTGAAGTCGAGCGCAGGCTGCAAGCGATCTCTGAAGAGTTGCGCTGCCTAGTCTGCCAAAACGAGTCGATTGCGGGTTCGCGAGCCGAGCTTGCCAATGATCTGCGGCGTGAAATTCGGGCCATGATCAACCAAGGCAAGACCGATCAAGAAATTCTCGACTTTATGGTTTCCCGATACGGCGACTTTGTCTTGTATCGGCCGCCTGTGAAATCCACCACTTGGCTGTTGTGGGCTGGGCCGTTTGTATTTTTGGTGGGCGGGTTTGTTGCAATGTTGATGGTGCTGCGTCGCCGAAAAAAACAAGTGGTGGCCAGCACGCTTTCTGAAGAAGATCAGCGTCGAGCCGAGGCGCTATTGAAAGGCGAAGCGAAATGATTTGGTTTGTAGGCGCCATGATTGTGCTGATTGGCCTGGCCTTGCTGTGGATGCTCAAACCCTATTACCGGCCCACCGATCAAGAGGCAACACCCCAAAGCCAGCTCAATATTCAGATCTATCGCGACCAGCTGGCCAAGATCGAACAAGATGTGGCCAATGGCTTGTTAAGCGCCGAAGATGCAAAAGCCAGTGCGTCTGAAATCCAGCAGCGCTTGCTCGAAGAAGCACAGGGCGATATTGCACTGTCCAAGCCGCATTCCTCACGCGCAACGGTGTTGATGATTGCCATTTCGGTTCCGGTCATCGCTGTGGCGCTGTATGGCTATGTGGGAATGCCGCAGGCCGTGTTCATGGACATGCCCGCGCAGCAGCAGGCAGGGGGTGGCTCAGGCGCTCCCATGACCGCCCAGGATATTGAAAAGATGGTGGCGGGTCTTGCCCAAAAACTAGAGGCTGAGCCCGACAATCTTCAGGGCTGGGCCATGTTGGCCAGGTCTTACAAAGTGTTGGGCAAGACTGCCGAGGCTGAAACAGCTTACGACCGTGCAGGCTCTTTTGTCATGAACGATGCCCAGCTCTTGGCCGACTATGCCGATGTTGTCGTGGCCAATAACAATGGCAGTTTTGCGGGCAAGCCCATGTTGTTGATCACGCGGGCACTTGAAGTTGATCCCAACAACCCGATGGCCTTATGGCTTGCAGGCACCGCAGCCTTTCAGGCGCAGGACCGTCCAAAGGCACTGAGATATTTCGAGCATTTGCTGAAACAATTGCCCCCGGGCTCTGAAGACGCGCAAATGATCGAATCTGGAATCGCGCGCCTAAAGCGCGAAATGCAAGAGCAAAAAAAGTAGTGCTGCGCCATGGCGTGAGCCATGGTGTCAGACACCCAACCACAAGTCACACACCGCGCGTGTAAACCAGCAAGCTTTCAGGGGCATGCTCGGCGCCATGGCAGACCCCTCATCTCCAAAAATCATTGAAGAGCTGCTCGGTCTTGCGGGCATTGAGATCAACGGCTCGCGCCCCTATGACATGCAGGTGAGCAACCCGCGTGTTTACGACGCTATTTTGTCGCGCTGGTCCTTGGGGCTTGGCGAATCTTATATGGACGGTGACTGGGAGTGCGAGCAGCTGGATGCGCTGATCACGCGGCTTTTGTCGGTGGATCTCAATAACCAAGTCTCGGGGCTTGCAAAGCTGCGCAGCATTAGCGATGTGCTGCGGGCAAAGCTTTTAAACCTGCAATCCGTAAAGCGCGCCTTTCAAGTCGGCGAAGAGCACTACGACATTGGCAACGATCTGTTTGAGCGCATGCTCGATCCGCACATGATCTATTCGTGTGCGTATTGGGAAAACGCCAGCGATTTGAATCAGGCCCAGGAAGACAAGCTGCACATGATCTGCCGCAAGCTGCAGCTTTTGCCGGGAGAGCGGCTGCTGGATATCGGCTGTGGCTGGGGCGGGCTGGCTGCCTATGCCGCGAAACATTTCGGGGTAGAGGTGGTTGGGGTGACCGTTTCCAAAGAGCAGCAAGCCTACGCGCAAATGCGTTGCAAGGGCCTGCCTGTCACGATTGCATTGCAGGATTACCGTGAATTAAATGAATCCTTTGACAAAATTGTCTCGGTCGGAATGTTCGAGCATGTGGGCGAGAAAAACTACCCGGTGTATTTCGACACTGCTGCGCGGCTTTTAAAAGACGAGGGCCTGTTTTTGTTGCACACGATTGGTAGTGATGTCACCACCAATGCGACAGACCCTTGGATCAATCGCTATATTTTTCCCAACGGGAAAATTCCGTCGGCCAAAGACATTGGCGTGTCGATTGAAGGCAGGTTTTTAATTGAAGACTGGCATAACTTTGGCCGGGATTACGATAAAACCTTAATGGCCTGGTATGCAAACTTCGAGCGCACCTGGCCCGAGTTTGCCGCGAATTACAGCACCCGGTTTTACCGCATGTGGCGCTATTACCTGCTTTCATGCGCTGGATATTTTCGTTCGCGGCAAGGCCAGCTCTGGCAGCTTGTGCTTTCCAAACGCCCCCGCGCCGAGCAGTATCGTTCCCTGCGGTATTCAAAAATCTAAGCTGGCTTTGGAAACTCTAGGTCGGCCTTATTTGCCTTCTGTGAAAACTTCTCTGGCGATTCGAAAGCTTTCCACGCCGGCGGGAACGCCGCAGTAAATCGCTGCCTGCAGGAACACTTCCCGAATCTCTTCTTTGGTCACGCCATTGTTTAACGCACCGCGAATATGCAGCTTGAGCTCGTGCGGGCGGTTAAGCGCCGTAAGCATGGCCAGGTTCAAAAGGCTGCGGGTTTTGCGATCAAGCCCTGGTCGGTTCCAGACATCGCCCCAGCAATATTGAGTGACAAGCTCTTGCAGTGGCTTGCTGAAGTCATCGGCATTTGCGATTGCTTTATCCACATACTCCGAGCCTAAAACATCGCGGCGGGTTTTCAGGCCTTGTTCGAATAACGCTTTGTTCATTACATCTCCTTAAAAATGCTTGATGCGGGGTTTTGTGGCATGAGCTTAGCGCTTTTTGGAAATCAACAGTTTTTCCAGTTCAATCAAGAAAAACATTGCAATGGCAAAGGCAATGATTTTTGCCCAGGCGTCAAGGCCTAAACCGGCAGTGCCAAAGAGCAGCTGCATGGCGGGCAGATAGGTGAGCAGAAACTGCAACGCAATCAGTGCGCCTGCGGCCCACAGCGCAATTGGGTTGCCCAGGATCCCTTCGCGGTTAATGACGGACTCGGTGAGCTTTCGGGAATTAAACAGATAGGCAATTTCCCCAGCCACCAAGGCGTTAATGGCTGCCGTGCGCGCGGTTTCAACAGAAGACTCCAGGTGCAGCTCCCACAAGAAAAGCCCAAGCCCGCCGCACACCAAGAGCGCGGACACAAACACAATTCGCCAGATTAAAAACGGCTGTAGCAAGGGCTCTGCTGGGGGCCTTGGCGGGCGGCGCATAATGTTTTGCTCACTCGACTCAAAGGCCAAGGCCAAGGCCAGTGTCACTGCGGTGACCATATTCACCCAAAGAATTTGCACCGGTGTAATTGGCAGTGTTAATCCCAGCAGAATGGCCACCACCAGAATCAAGGCCTGGCCGCCATTGGTGGGCAGAATAAATACCAAGGCCTTGCGCAGATTGTCGTAGACCGTGCGGCCCTCTTCAATCGCCGCAGAAATCGAAGCGAAGTTGTCATCGGCAAGCACCATCTCGGCCACTTCTTTAGCGGCCTCACTGCCTTTTTTGCCCATGGCCACGCCCACATCGGCACGCTTTAGGGCGGGCGTGTCATTTACACCATCGCCGGTCATGACAATCACTTGACCTTGGGCCTGCAAGGCCTGCACCAAGCGCAGTTTGTGTTCAGGCGTTGCACGGGCAAAGATATGGGCATCTCGCACTGCTTGCTGCAGGCCCTGTTCATCCAGCGCATCAAGCTCTTGGCCGCTTAGGGTAATCAACTCGTGTTGTTGACCGTCCGTTGAGGGTGGAGCGCCGATGCCAATGGCCTGGCCAATGGCGTGAGCGGTGCGAACATGATCGCCTGTGATCATTTTTACGGTAATGCCTGCGGTGTGGCACTGTTGAACCGAGGCAATCACTTCCTCGCGTGGCGGATCGGTCATGCCAACGAGGCCCAGCAGCGCAAAGCCGCCTTGCGTAATTTCAGCGACCTTCAGCGCTGTGGTGGCAGAGGCATCGCGCGCCTTTTCCGCAATGGCCAGCACGCGCATGCCTTGTGCCGCCATGGATTCCATTGTTTGAATCCAGTGTTCGATTTCAAGTGTGCCAAAGGAAGCATCGCGCTGAATGCGATCACAAAGCGTAAGCACGCGCTCGGGTGCCCCTTTTAAAAGCACCAGGTGTTCCCCGGAGGGGGCCGCGTGCAGCGTGGCCATGAACTGGTAGTCCGAATCGAAGGGCACGACATCAATGCGCGGATAGTCCTTGCGCAAGGCATCGGGGTGCAGGCCCATTTTCATGGCCAGCGCCATCAAAGCCCCTTCGGTGGGGTCCCCTGCAAGCAGCCATTCATTCTGTTCTTGGTGAATCTCAGCGTCGTTGCACAGGCCCGCCACACGGCCCACTTGCTGCAGCACCGGGTAGTTGGCAACTTCAATCACGCTTTCGTTGACGCTGAATTCACCCGCTGGCGAATAGCCGGTGCCACTGACCCGGGCATCAATCTCGGCAGTAGCAATGCGTTGAATGGCCATTTCATTGCGTGTGAGCGTGCCAGTTTTATCGGAGCAAATTACCGTCACGGAACCGAGCGCTTCCACAACAGGAAGCTTGCGAATAATGGCATTGCGTTTGGCCATGCGCTGCACGCCAATGGCCAGGGTAATGGTCATGATGGCGGGCAGGCCCTCGGGAATGGCCGCCACGGCAAGGCCAACGGCGGCCATGAACATTTCCGTGGCGGAGAATTCGCGAATGAAATAGCCAAATGCAAACGTAAGGATTGCGAGCACCACGATGGCGAGGGAGAGAAGCTTGCTAAAGCGCTCCATGCGCCGTGTCAGTGGCGTGGCAAGAGTTTGCACGCCCGATAAGATTTCACTGATCCGGCCAATTTCGGTGGCCTGGCCAGTGGCCACCACCACGCCACTCCCTTGGCCGGTGGCAATCAGGGTGCTGGAATAGGCCATGCAGTGGCGATCGCCCAGGGCACTTTGTTCTTGCACGGGCGTTGTTGATTTTTCAACCGCAAGGGACTCGCCGGTCAGCACGGCTTCTTGCGCACTCAGGTTATATGCTTGCAAGAGTCGCAGATCGGCCGGCACTTTGTCGCCGGCAACAAGGTAAACAATATCGCCGGGCACCAGATCCTGCGCCGGGATTTCCTGGCGCAGGCCATTGCGCATGACGTGTGCCGTGGGCGAGAGCATGCCGCGGATTTTTTCCAGCGCCGACTCTGCTTTTCCCTCCTGCACAAAACCAATCAGGGCGTTGATCACCACCACGCCTGCAATCACGGCGCTGTCAATCCATTGCCCAAGCAAGAGGGTAATTGCGGCGGCTACGAGCAGCACATAAATCAGCACATTGTTGAACTGCGACAAAAAGCGCAGCAGCGGCCCGCGTTTTTTCCCTTCCGCTAAACGATTGGGTCCGTACTCTTGCAAACGACGCTCGGCCTCTTCGTGGCTTAAGCCTTCGCGTGCGTTTGTATTAACAAGTTCCGTGGCTTCTTGCGTGGAGCAGGTGTGCCAGGGTGGTGTGTTTTTTTTCGGGGCTTGTATTGGGCAAGTGTTGGGCTTCTTTTCTGGGCATTGTTCTAAGTCAAACATGTCACGTTTTCAGCCGACGTAACTGACGCAAGCATTCATTTGCATATTGCGATGCAGTAGACTGGAGCTAGGGAAAACCATAGGAGTCCGAATCATGAAATTGCTCGCCCCCGTCTCTTTGATTCTATCGACCAGTTTGGTTTCACTGTCTCCGGCAGTAAGTGCTTACGACGGTGACTGGAAGCGCGGAAGGCTCTACTACCGTGCGGTCTGCACCGCCTGCCACACCGACACCATGGCGACGCCGATCGCGCCCAATGCCATGACCAAGGCCCAGTGGGCCGACTACCTGAAGGCGGACAAGCATGCCAAGGGCAAGGATACGGTGAGCCAGTACTGGGGTAAGGCGTACCGGGAAAGCGTCAAGGCGAAAAACCGAGCAGCGGAGCGTTTTCTGGCCGTGCCTGAGGCCGAGCTTGCCGCAGACATTCGGGTGTTTGTGGTCCGTGGTGCAAAAGATGGCGACGCACCGGCCACCTGCAACTAAGCGAACTTTTCTGGGAGAACCATCATGAACTTATTGCGTCGACTCGCACTGCCTTTCGCGCTTTCCTTGGGCGTTGCCGCGCCGATGATTGGCCACGTTGCCGTGGCGTCCGAGCCTGTGGCGGCCGTGAAAAAAGAAGGCTGGTATCACACCTTGATCAAGGTGGAAGAGGTTGAAAAACTCGCCATGCTTCCGAGAAAAGAAGGCGCCGTGTTAGTTGATTCGCGACCTGCGGCACGCAAGTACGATCTGGGCCATATTCAAACGGCCATCAACATTCCCGACAGCCAGTTTGAAAAGCTTGCGGCGAGCATGCTGCCCGAGAAAAAAGACACGCTCTTGGTGTTTTATTGCGAAGGCTATGAGTGTTCACTAAGCCATGCCTCGGCATTTAAAGCCGAAAAAATGGGCTACACCAATATCAAGGTGTTCGCAGAAGGGTTTCCGGAATGGGTCAAGCGCGGCAATCTGATATCCATCAGCGTGCCCTATGTGAAAAAGCTGCTCGATGAAAAAACACCCATGATGTTGATCGACTCGCGCCCCAAGGGCCGCAAATACGATCAGGGCCATATCCCCGGCGCCATCAGCCTGCCCGATTCCCAGTTTGAAAAACTCGCGCCAGCCTTGTTGCCTGCAGATAAAAACGCGCTCCTGGTGTTTTACTGCGAAGGCCTGATCTGTGCGCTTAGCAATGAATCAGCCATGAAGGCGCAAAAGCTGGGCTACACCAATGTGCGCGTGGTGCCCGAAGGCTATCCCGACTGGGTCAAGCGCTACGGCCCAGGCCCTGTGGCGGGCGCAGCGCCCGCACCGGCAGCTCCTGCGATTGAGCAGGGCAAAGAAGCGGGAACGATTACCGTTGCCTCGTTTGAAAAACTTTTCAAAGAAGCGCCCGACAGCATTGTGGTGATTGATGTGCGCGACCCCAAGGAGTTTGCAACGGGCTCGTTTAAAGGCGCAAAAAACATTCATATCAATGACCTTGAAAAACGAATTGATGAGCTGCCTGCCGACAAGCCGATTGTGTTTGTCTGCGGCGCGGGCAGCCGAAGTGGCGAGGCGCATGACATGGTCAAGCTGATCAAGCCTGCGCTGAAGACCTTTTTCATGGATGCACAGATTAAGTGGGCTGCTGATGGCAGCTACACCATGAAGCAGAACTAAGCCGTCGTTGTAACGTACGCAAGGAGTGTTGTGATGGGACAGTGGAAATCAAAATCGGGAAGACAATTGGCACTGCCAGGAGGCTGGGCCGCACTGATGATGGTGGTGCTGGCGAGCCTTTTCGCCCCGCAGGTCATTGCCAAATCCGAATCCACTGCCGATCACTCTAAGTTCAAAGAGCTTCAGCAGCCGTTTGCCTCCGGCCCGGAAGTGACCAAGGCCTGTCTGTCCTGCCACACCGAAGCAGCCGATCAGATTCACCGCACCAAGCACTGGAAGTGGGAGTTCACAAGCCCAGAAACAGGCCAAAAGCTTGGCAAGAAAAATGTGATCAACAATTTCTGTATCTCAACGCCTGCAAACTACACAGGCTGCGCGAGCTGCCACGTGGGCTATGGCTGGAAGGACAATAACTTCGATTTCACCTCGAAAGAAAACGTCGATTGCCTGGTTTGCCATGACACTACCGGGTCGTATAAAAAAGCAGGTGGCGCTGGGCACCCCGTTTACAAAGATATTGAAAGCCCGCCGGGTTCGGGAAAGATTCTGAAGGCCGTGAACCTGCGCAATGTGGCTCAAAGCGTTGGCAAGACCAGTCGCGATACCTGTGGCGCTTGCCACTTCTTTGGCGGCGGTGGCGATGGAGTAAAGCACGGCGATATGGATTCCTCGCTCGCCGCGCCCGATCGCGACGTCGATGTGCACATGGATGCGCTCGGCCTGGACTTCACCTGTGGCACGTGTCATGAGGCCAGCTCGCACGATGTTATCGGCAGCCGTTACACGCCAACCGCCAAAGGTGCCAAACACCCGCCGGTGCGCGGCATGGTGAATAACAGTGAAGTGTTGACCTGTAATTCCTGCCATGGGGCTGAGCCGCACAAAGGCTCAAAAACGGCAGCGAAGCTTAATGATCACACCAATGTGGTGGCTTGTCAGACCTGCCATATCCCGGAGTTTGCACGCGGCGGCGTTGCCACCAAAATGGTCTGGGATTGGTCTACGGCCGGCAAACGCGATGAACACGGCAAGCAGTTTGTAAAAAAAGATGCCAAGGGCAATATCGTTTACGAATCACGCAAGGGCGACTTTGTGGTGGCCGAAAATGTGGTGCCCCAATACCGATGGTTTAACGGCAGCATGAGTTACACCCTGATGGGCGATCGTGTCGATGCCGCGGATGGCATTTTGCAGATCAACAAAATTGGCGGAAGCGCAAGCGATGGAAAATCGCTGATCTGGCCGATGAAGATTTCGCGTGGCAAGCAGCCCTATGACACGGTGAACAAAACCTTGGTCACGCCGCATTTAGTGGGCGATAACCCCACGGGCTATTGGAAAAACCTGAACTGGGACAATGCGATTCGTGTGGGCATGCAGGCTTCGGGTGGCAACTACTCCGGCAAAATGGATTTCATTGAAACCGAGATGTTCTGGCCGATTACGCACATGGTGGCGCCTAAAGAGCAGTCCTTGGGCTGCATTGACTGCCATGCAAAAAATGCGCGCCTTGAAGAGGTGAAGGGTGTTTACATTCCGGGCCGCGATCGCAATTCGCTGGTGGATCTGTTTGGCTGGCTTGCGGTGATTGGCTCGGCCGGTGGTGTGGCCGCACACGGCACGATTCGGGCGTTGAGCCGCCGCCGTGATTCCGGCAAGAAAGGGTAAGGGGGAAACCATGGCACGCATTTATATCTTCAAGCGGTTCGAGCGTTTCTGGCACTGGACCCAGGCCCTGTTGATTATCGGCATGTTGGTCACCGGCTTTGAAATTCACGGCACCTATCGATTGCTGGGCTATGAGCAGGCGGTGAATCTGCACACCACGGCGGCATGGGCCTTGATTACGCTGTGGGTGTTTGCAATTTTCTGGCACTTCACCACGGGCGAGTGGAAGCAATACATTCCCACTACGGAAAAACTGTTCGCCATCATGACGTTTTATTCCTCGGGGATTTTTAAAGGGGAGCAGCACCCGTATAAAGTCACGCAGCTGCAAAAGCACAATCCCTTGCAGCGCTTTGCGTATCTGGGAATCAAGCTGGCCATTAACCCCTTGATCTGGATTTCGGGCTTGGCGCTTTTGTATTACAACGAGCTTCAGGCGGCGGGCATGAGCCTGGGCCTTGGCGCGTTAGCGGTGGCCCACACGATCGGGGCGTTCGCCATGCTGGCGTTTTTAATTGGCCACATTTATCTCACCACCTTGGGCCACACCTGGTATGCCCATATCAAGGCAATGATTACCGGCTGGGAAGACGCATAAACAGCACTTCGCCTTCTTGAGTGGCCAGCACAACACGCTGTTGATCAATGGCCAAGGCGGTGGGCCGCAAGGGCCGTTCACTGGTGAAAGCGGCCACTTCTTTGCCGCTGTTCACATCGAGCACATGCATGCGATTGGCCATATCAAGCACGAATAATTTGTTTTGATACGCGGTGAGCTCTGCCATGACCGGCGCCCAGTTTGATTCACGATGCTGATAGTCGGTGGTTTGGTGTCGCCACAACACGCGGCCGCTTGCAAGATCAATGGCATAGACCCAACCGGTGGGAGACCATAAAAAAGCGGCATTGCCGTGCACAAGCTGGGAGTTAATAAAATTTCCCGCATTAAACTTCCACAGCACTTTGCCGTCGTGCACAGAAATTCCGTAGAGAATTTCCTTGTAGCTGCCGGCAATCAATAGGTCGCCCTTGATTTGTAGCTGGCGCAGATACTGCCACTCATCGCTGTGATCAATGGCCCAGAGCAGTTTGCCCGTGGCAGCGTTGACAGCGTAGAGCCTGCCATCGCCCGGGCCGCAAAATACAGTGTCGTTGTGCTGGACGGGCGCATAAGCGCAAATCGTGTCAGGCGTGGTGGGGAAACGCCAATTCGTTTTGCCAGATTCAGCCGATAACGCCACCAGTTCATGGCCGTCGCCAAAGTAAATGCGATTGCCGTGAACGGTCGGGGCCCCAATCTGAAGTTGCGCGCCAATTTTCCACAGCGCTTGGGCTGCTCCCACGCGCCATAAGCCAAGTTCGTCGCGCCCGGCAACGAGCATTTGCGTTGTGCCCACGGGCCTTGGCCGAAACGGGCTGCCTTGTGAAAAATTATGTGCAACCTGCCACGGCGCGGATTTTGTTTTATGAAGATCAATCGCGCCGAGCGTTTCGTCGCCTGCGAAGAGCACGCGTGAGCCCTGCAGTGCCAGCGGCGCAAGACTTTGATTCGATGTTTTCCAGGTGGCGAGTGTAAAGGCAGAAGCCGTGTTGCGAGTCTGGGCGCAAAGCAGTCTGGTGGGCAAGGCCACCCAGCTTGCACAGGCTGCAAGGACTAGCTGGCGTCGATTAAGTTGAGTTAACAATCCTTGTTTTGCCCCATCAGACTAACGCGATTAGTCGCATTTTGCGCCCTGACGAACCCACTGCATCAGGATCTGTGTGTTGGGATGGTCACGATTTTCTGTGGGGCTAATGCCCGGCGGCATGCGGTCCTCTACGAGGTGCTGAAACAGACTACTTTCTTCCGGCTTGCCCGGAACAATGACCTTGGTGGCCTTATCCACGCCTTTGGCCACGGAGTCGGCCCCCAACATAATGCCCCGATGGCTCGTTAAGTCGAGCTCATGAAAACTGGGGGGTTCTTGGTTGGACATATGGCACTCGGTGCAAGCCGGAGTGTTTGCCCCGAACGCATCTTTTTGTTTGAACAGAGGCAAGACATTTTTGCGGAAGTTTTCGTCATCTTTTGCGCCGTTGGCGATCCAGTCATTGACCAAGGTGTGATTTTTGGATTCGTGTGGCGTTGCGAAGGTGACTCCTAAGGGCATGCGGTTATTGCGCATGCGCCGGCCTAAAATTGATTTGTTAGGGCTGGGTTCGCCTGGTGTGAAGATCGCCCGTTTGGGCTCTTCGGTTGATCCCCGCCGAATGCCTTCGCAGGTTGAGAGATCCAGGCCGCGATAACTGTGCACTTCATCGGCAGAGTAGTGGCAAGTCACGCAGGCTGCACCCGTGCCAAAGGCATTGGGCGTGCGCATGAGCGTGTTGATGTAATCGTATTTGATCGGAATGTTGCGCTTAATGATGAGTTCCTGCACGGCGGTCTCATCGCCCTCGGTTAGCTTGACGCGGCCTTCCTTAATGTCTTTGCGCAGCTGCTCCGAGACCGAACGCTTGGGCTGGCGATCACTTGTAGGCTCAGCCGCCAGGGCTGCAGTGGCCAAGCTCACTCCTAGTGCTGTGGCGATCGTAAGAGCCCACTGGCGACGATTGAATGTTGCGAATCCCATAGTTTTCTCCATCGTTTCTCGACAGATCTAAATTACGCCGGTTTGGGCGTGATGACGCTGAGATGGAGCCTTACGCTTAATCTAGATCAGAAAAGCCCAGCACGCTAATTTTTGAGCCGGGTCAGCAACACTATTCCCACGCCCATCGCCAGGGCGGCAACACGTAAAGCGCCTTGGTAACTGCCCGTGGCCTCGGCGATATAGCCTGCGATGGCAGGCGCAATGACTTGGGCGGCACCGTAACTCAAGGTAAGCCTTGCCATGGCTTTGGCCGGATTGTTCGGTGAATAACGACCCACGAGCGATAAGGTCAGGCTCACAATGCCCACAAAGGTGGTGCCATACAAAATGGCACTGATCACATTGGGCAGCGCGCTGCTAGAGAGCAGCGGCAAAACAAACGACACCACTTGTATTGCGTAGGCGAGCAACAGCGCTGGAATTTGCCCCATGTGTTGTGCAATTCGATCCCATAGAAAGGTCGATGGCGCGGCAGCAATTCCCAGCATGACCCACACCCAGCTGCCCTTGCCCGTTAAGGCCGGCAGGCCTTCTACGATTGCCACAATAAATGTGGCGCTAATGACATAGCCAAAGCCCGCACAAAAGTAAGCGGCAATCAAAACCTTCATCCAGCGGTTCGAGGGCAAGGCGGGCGCCGCTTGCGCGGCGTGATGCGTCACATCGGCTGGCGGCGGCATCCAGACCCAGGCGGGAATAAAAAACACCACCCCCAGGGCGCCTAGCCACAGCCATTGCTGATCCCAGCTTAGGCGATCCACCATGAACCCCACGGCAAGGCCCGACACCACAATGCCAAGGCCCAACCCTGCGAAATGAATGCCCAGCAGTGGGCGTTGGCGTTGCCGAATCAGCCAGTTCATGATCAGGCCCGAGGCAATGAGCATGCCGCACACGGCGGTGACACCGCCAATAAACCGCAGCAGGGCCCAGAGCATGACATTGGTGGTAAGCCCCATCGCTGCGGTGCTTAGCACTGCCGCGATCAGCCCAATGCGATACAGGGTGTACTTCACTTGCAGGCGTTGAATGGTTGCGGCCAGTAGCGCACCGCTCATGTAGCCCAGGTAGTTGAAGGTGGCCAGCCAGCCGCCTGCCAGGTAAGAAAGCCCGGCGTCTTCGCGCATGATCGGCAGCAGCGGTGTGTAACCAAAACGCGCAAGCCCCACAGTTAACAGCAGCGCACAGACGCCAGCAGTAAAGACGCGAATCGTGGGAGTTAACAAAGGGTGCCGTTTCTGGGTTGCCGGGGGTTGATTGCAGTTTTAAAAATGGTAGCAAACCGGCAGCGCGAACCCGCTAAACTGCCGCAATGCCAATCAAATTACTATCCGTGCTTGCCGTGGCCTTGGGCGCCAGTATTGGCGCGCTTGCACGCTGGCAGCTTTCCGAGGCGTTGAACAAAACTGCAGCCCTGCCGTTGGGCACTCTTGCTGCGAACTGGATTGGCGCTTATTTAATTGGCATTGCACTGGCGTTTTTTAGTGACTCGCCAAAAATTTCCGAAGCATGGCGCCTTTTTCTGATCACCGGTTTTTTAGGCGGACTCACCACCTTTTCGGCATTTTCTGCAGAGGTCGTACAGTTTATTCAGCAGGGCCGATGGGCCTTGGTTGGCATGGAAATTTTGTTGCATGTCGGTGGCTCGATCGTGCTGGCCCTGTTGGGGGTTGCCACTTATTTTGCGTTGCGTTGAGCAAGCCCCACCATCCCGAGCCATCACTGTAAGACCGGCCCTACAGTCCGTCATTGCGAGGGCCGAAGGCCCGTGGCAATCCATCGACCGAATAGCTGATTATCAATTTGCGACCAGATCGATAGGCTTGAAGTCGCCATGGGAGCGAATTCTCCCATTTTGGGAGAATTGGGTTATCATGAGGGTCATCGCAAAAAGCACGCTTCGGAAGTTCTGGGAAAAGCCCGAGTATTTGGATGCAAAAGGGCCACTCGAGGGTTGGCACGAAGAGGTGGTAAAGGCCAGTTGGCGTTCGCCACAGGATGTAAAAAATCAGTTTGGGAGCGTGAGTATTGTTGCGAACAATCGAGTGGTGTTCAACATCGCCGGTAACAAATATCGATTGGTCGCAGAGATGCAGTACCGAGCCGGAATCGCATGGGTGAAGTTCATCGGCACTCACGCGCAGTACGACACGATCAACGTGGAGACCGTGAATGAATATTAAGCCGATTCGAAACGATGACGATTTGCGCCAAACATTCGTTCGTCTCGAAGAAATCTTTCAGGCGCCGGAAGGAAGCCCAGAGGCCGACGAAATGGAAGTGCTGGTCGCGCTGGTAGAAGCCTATGAAAACCGCAAATATCCAGTCGGGCCTGCTGACCCCATTGAGGCGATCAAGTTTCAGATGGAGCAACAGGGCTTAGCGCCAAAAGATCTGGAGCCTTTTATCGGTTCAAGTGGTCGTGTTTCTGAGGTGCTCAATCGCAAGCGGCCACTGAGTCTACGCATGGTCAAGCGGTTGCATGAAGGGCTGAAAATTCCCTATGAAACCCTTTTGTCGAAGATTGGCTGAGTCGGGGAAGAGCCAAGTGTAGGTGGTGGGTTGTGCAGGATTCGAACCTGCGACCAACGGATTAAAAGTCCGCTGCTCTACCGACTGAGCTAACAACCCCCGGAAACACTGTTGTGGGCTGGCGCACGAAATGATTCGTTGCGCGCGAAGCCTTCCATTTTAGCGGATTCGAAAAATTTATGCTCGCCGCTCAACCCAGCGCAGGCCAAGCCAGGCACCGCCAATAATCGACAGGGTGGCCAGCACAGAACCCAGCGCCAGCAAGGACAAGCCCGAGATTCCTTGGCCAATCGTGCAGCCAAAGGCCACCACGCCACCGACCCCCATGAGGGCGGCCCCAAACAGGTGTTGCGCAAGCTCTTGCTTGCTTTGAAAGCCTTCGATGCGAAACGATTTCGAGCTAACTGCGTGAATGAATGCGCCCAGTACCACACCGCTCACGGTGGCGATTCCAAAAGTAAAGGCTCGGGATTTATCGCTCCAGAACATGAACAGATCAAGCCAAAACGCCAGGGGTGCGACAAAGGTGAGCGATTCAATGCCACGCGAGTTCGTCGCCAAAAAGCGAGGCTCGAGGGTGTTGGGATCTTCTGCAATAAAACCAATGTGGCCGGTGATATACCAGCCCGCCATTACCAACAGGCCCACGACAATGCCACCAACAATCAGCCTGGGCCGGGCTAAAAACGCGCGACTTGAAAACACCGCGATCAACGAAAGTGCCGCGATCGCATAGCCCACCCACGCAGCGTTGAGCCCCAAAAAGCTCGCAAGATCTTGAGGGTGGCTGAGCTGCCAATAAATCTTTTCGACAGTCTCAACCCGCAACACTCCAAAAATTCCCCGAATCGCCATGTAAGCAAAAAGGGCCAGCACCATGAACACCACCAGGGCCTTCAGGCTTCCGCCGCCAATGCGAATCAGGGTGCGGCTGCCGCAGCCCGAAGCCAGCACCATGCCAAAGCCAAACACCAGGCCACCCAAAATGTTGGAAAGCCAAAAGACTCTTGGGGCGATATAAAAAGAATCCTTAATCGCAATAAGATCAGCCGCGATCAGCGCCTGTGTGCCGGCAATGGCCACGGCAATCGCCAAAAGCCACATGCGCAGCCGTGATTTGTCGCCGCTGGCATACCAATCCGAGATCGCCCCCAGGGTGCAAAAACTGCTGTAACGACCCACCCAGCCCAGCAAGAGGCCCAAGCCAAGGCCCAGCATGGCGACGGTGAATTCAATTTGAGTAATATCTTGCGCATCAAGCATGCGCGAAGTTTACTTCAAGCGCTTGCGGGCTTCAGTGGCGGCCGCAGAGTTGGGATGGGCTTTGATCAGGTCTTCAAGCGTGCGCTTGGCGGTATTGGGGTTGCCGGTCTCGGCAAGGCTTGCGGCCATGTTAAGCATGGCTTGGGGAACGGTGGGGTGCTTTGGAAAGCGTTTGATCAGGTCTCGGCGCGCGGCGATTGAGGCGCGGTAGTCCTTGTCAGCGTAAAGGGCGGTGCCTTTTGCAAACACGACATCGCCGAGCAAAGCGGAAGTCGCATGCTCTTTTTCAAATTCTTGAGAAAGCCGGATCGCCTTTTTAAAATCGCCCGCCGCCAGCACTGATTGCAGCTCTTCAAAACGGGCTTTTTCGGCATGAGTGACACGGTAGGTGACGCCATTGACCTGCACGGTTGCAGGCTCGAATTGCCTGAGCTTGCCCTCGAGTGAGGCAATGGTGTTGCGCTGCTCTTCTATGCGCTTGTCAAGATCAACATAGAGATCTTTTTGTTGGGTTTTGCCGGTGCGGGTCGCCAGATTGGCCTCTTCCATTTGCCCGCGCAAGTTGGCGATCTCTGAGCGCATGCGCTCGTTTTCATTGAGCAATTGAATTTGGCTTTGCGCAGAGTTCTGAAGCGCGCGCTCCAAATCGGCAATGCGGTTATTCAGCGTCTCAAGGCGTGTGCGTAGATCGATAATGGCCCGACGGGCTTCATCATCGGAAAACATGGCCCACACTGGGCCATGGGGCAGGGCCAACCATGCAACAACGGCCAAGCTGGAAAACCAGCTGGCCGTCCATTTGTGATTCATCACAGCAGATTAGCGAAGCACTAA
>CAYTWR010000001.1:143418-145172 GCA_964442225.1 uncultured Burkholderiaceae bacterium
ATTAGCGAAGCACTAAGTCAGCGCGACGATTCTTGGCCCAGGCTTCTTCATTCGAGCCTTGCGCGCGAGGCTTTTCTTCGCCAAAGCTAATGGCTTCAACGCGATTGCCAGCCACGCCCAGCAAGCCTAAGGCTTTGCTCACCGATTCAGCCCGTTTCTGGCCTAAAGCTAAGTTGTATTCGGTGGTGCCACGCTCATCGGCATTGCCTTCAATTACGATTTTGGCTTTCGCATCGGCCTTGAGGTAGTTGGCAAAGGCGGTAATGGTGGCTTGATACTGGGGCTTGATCTCAAAACGATCAAAGTCGAAATACACGCTGGGCTCAACGGAATTGAGCGCGGCTTTTGCAGCGGCAATCTCGCGAGCTGTTGCAGCGTCTTGGGCCGAGGCGGCTTGGCTCCCGCTGCCAGATGTCGATGCGCCCGCAGCAGAAGAATCCAGGGGCACTTGCGATGCACATCCGGCCAGCAGCAGGCCAGCAAAAAGAACGCCAGCCAAAGGCAATTTGTTTGCGAGGCGTTGAGTTACAAAGTTCATGACTTCTCCTTACAGTCGATGGGTAGTGTTGTTAACCGCCCGAGATGTTCTCACGAAATGGGTGGGGCTAGGGCAGCCGGCCCCAGGCCGGCCCTTTGATGTCGCCCTCGGCGGTCGAGAGCCGGGTTCTTAGCTTGCCGTCAATTGAGGCTGCAGACAGCAGCGTGCGGCCTTGAATCTTGCTGCTGTAGATCACCCATTTGCTATTGGGGGCAAAGCTGGGGGAATCGTCTTTGGGCCCCTGGCTCACCACGGTCTCTTCCTGGTTCGACAGGTTCATAACCGCAATACGAAAAGCACGGTCCCGCACGGTGACATAGGCTAAGTGGCGGCCATCGGGACTGACCTGCGGTCGAGCGTTAAAGCTGCCGCCAAATGTCATGCGTTGGGCAGCGCCGCCTTCTGCAGGCACCCTATAAATTTGTGGGGAGCCGCCACGATCCGACGTGAAGTACACAAACTTTCCGTCGGGGGAAAAAGCAGGTTCGGTATCAATGCCGCTCGAGCGGCTCAGCCTTGCCAGGCCGGTGCCATCGGCATTGACCGTATAGATCTGCGAGTTGCCGTCGCGGGTCAGCACAACGGCAAGCTTTTTGCCATCGGGCGACCAGGCGGGCGAGCTGTTACTGCCTTTTTCATTGGCCAACACGATTCGCCGACCAGTGGCCAAATTCTGCAAATAAACAATCGGCTTTGAAATTCCGTCGCGGCGTTCATAGGAAACATAAGCGATTTGAGTGCCATCAGGCGACCAAGCCAAAGAAATGAGCGGCTCGGCCGAGCGCAGCGCAATTTGCTGATTTTGGCCATCAGAGTCGGCAATGACCAGGCTGTGCTTGGGGCCGTCTTTACGAACGAAGGCAAGCCGGGTTGCGAAAAAGCCCGGTTCACCCGTGAGTTTTTCGTAGATGAAATCAGAGATTCGGTGGGCGGTACGACGGGCTTCCAAGGCCGTGGCGGGCGCGTTGATGGCCAGCCCGCCCAGGCTTTCTTGCTTGATCGTATCGATCAAAATAAACCGCGCTTCCATGCGATCACCCGCAAGGGTGGAGACACTGCCCAAGGCAACGGCCTCGACGCCACCTTGTCGCCATTTCATGGCCAAGGGCTGAAAAGCGGTGTTTTCGTTATAGGGTTTGGGGGGCGTTTCAATATCCAGAATTGAGATCACGCCACTTCGTGCCAGGTTGGCACGGATCACTTCCACAATGGTGTT
>CAYTWR010000001.1:145272-153297 GCA_964442225.1 uncultured Burkholderiaceae bacterium
TTGAGATCACGCCACTTCGTGCCAGGTTGGCACGGATCACTTCCACAATGGTGTTGGCGGCCACCGACTGTTCTGGGTGGGTGGCGTCGAATGGGGCAATCGCCACTGGAATGAGTTTTTGGCCAACACCGGTAATGTCGATGCGCAGTGGCGTTTGGGCCTGCGCGGGAAGTGCCGCAAACAGCGCAAGAAATGCGCAGGACATGAAATGGCGAAGGCACTTAGTCAACATGCCGCGATTATAGGTTGTGCAAATGTAGTTACGGAGTTTCCTTAGGACGGAAGCGAAGCTCTAAAGTTCGCGCAACCGTGCCGTCTTTCTTTTTGGGCAAAGGGCTCGCTGCCCAGATCGCCCGCTGAACAGCAGCATCCCAGGTCGGGATGCCGCTGGATTTGCTGAGCTTGACCTGGGTGATTTCGCCCGAAGGCAGCTGATCCACAATCACGATGGCCTCGGGATTGCCCGGCGCCCGATCGGCATAGGTAATGCGTGCGCGAATACGCGCTTGAATCAGGGCGGTGTAATCGGCATCAACCCCGGTTTTGGCCCCGATCTCCGCGCCCTCAGAAGCGCCAGCCTTGGTGGCGATGTCTTTGCCGCGATCGCTTGCTTTTGCATTGCTGTCTTTGCCCAAAAGCCGTGCGAGTTCGGCTTTGCGAATGGCTTCACGCTGTTGCGCAGCTTTTTGCTCGGCAAGTTTTTTTTCGGCAGCTTCTTTTTTAGCGGCTTCGCGCTTGGCTTCTTCTTCAGCTTTTCGTTTTAGGGGCTCTGTTTTTTTCTGAATCGAAATGTCGGCCTTGGGCTGCTCTGGCGGCGGTGCAGGCTGAGGCTTGGGGGGTTCCACCACGGCCCGGGTTGCAGGCCGATCAGCAGGCGGGCTGCTCCACAGCTCAACCTGCACAACCGGCGGAGGCTTTTGGCTCCAACTCAGCGAGATGAGCAAGGCGCCTGCCAGCAGGCCGTGCATCAAGAGCGCAGCACCGAGAGCGTTTCTTTGTTCGCGCGCTTCAATGGCGTGCATGCTGAATTAGTCCTTGCGAACGTTTAAGCCTACGCGCGAGTAGCCTGCTTTTTGCAGCGTGTCCATGGCATTGATGACATGCTCATAGCGCACTGATTTTTCAGCAGAAATAATCACTGGCGCATCGAGCGCCGGTGAGAGTTCCTTCACTGCAGCAGCCAGGGTGTTGGGCGTGACGGTGCGATCTGCTTCGCCTTGAATATTTCTGCGAATCGAGAGCGCACCACTTGCCCGAATATTGACTTCAATGGCAGCAACTGGCGCTTGCGAGGCTTGGCCAACGCGTGGAAGATCGATGACGCCGGTAACGATCATGGGGGCTGTGACCATGAAAATAATCAGCAGCACCAACATGACATCAATGTAGGGCACGACATTGATCTCGCTCATCATCCGCCTGCGGCGGTGGCTCCTGGCGCTTGCAGTGGCCGCCATTAACGAATCGCCTGTCGTTGCAAGATATTCGTGAACTCTTCCATAAAGCCTTCAAACCGAATGCTTAAATGGTCGATATCGGTGGCGTAACGGTTATAGGCCACCACCGCAGGAATGGCGGCAAACAGGCCAATCGCCGTGGCCACCAAGGCCTCGGCGATCCCCGGTGCAACACTGGCCAGCGTGGCCTGCTGCACATTGGCCAAGCCGGTAAAGGCATGCATGATTCCCCACACCGTTCCAAACAAACCGACATAAGGCGAGACCGAGCCGACCGAGGCCAGGAAAGGAAGGCTGCGCTCAAGGCTATCGAGCTCGCGGTTAAAAGCGGCCCGCATGGCACGACGCGCGCCATCGATCATGGCATTGCTATCGGCGCCTGCGGCGCGTGAGCGAATTTTTAAAAACTCATCCATGCCAGACTGAAACACCTTGGCAAGCCCGCCTTTGAGCGTGCCTTTGACGGCTTGGTCGTGCAGGGCCATGAGCTCACCGCCTGACCAGAATAGTTTTTCAAAGGCTTCGGTTTCTTTTTGCGCTCTTGCGATCGATTGCCACTTGGAAAAAATCACTGTCCAGGATCGTATGGACACAATCAACAACAGGGCCATGACAATCTGCACGGGAAGGCTTGCGCCGAGAACAAGGGAGAGCACGGACAAGTCGGGGCTTGCAGTCATGTTTAAAAAAGCCTTGGGTTGTTGGAATCTTGAGGGGCTATTTTGCCAAAGTGGGTATAGGCTGCAGGCGTGGCAATTCGGCCGCGTGGTGTGCGCTGCATAAAGCCTTGTTGAATCAAATAAGGTTCCAGCACATCTTCAATCGTGTCTTTGGCTTCGCCAATTGCGGCGGCGAGATTGTCAATGCCCACCGGCCCGCCTTGGAATTTTTCAATAATGGCTTCCAAGAGTTTTCGATCCATGAGATCAAAGCCTTCGCGGTCGACTTCCAGCAGGGTCAGGGCTTTGTCTGCAATCTCGGCCGTAATGTTCCCTTCATGCCGCACCTGAGCAAAATCACGCACGCGGCGCAGCAAGCGGTTGGCCACGCGAGGCGTGCCACGCGAGCGTTTGGCAATTTCGTAAGCGCCGGGCTGGTCAATCGCTGCATTGAGCAGGCCTGCAGAGCGGCTCACAATCGTGGCGAGATCTTGCGGGGAATAGAACTCAAGCCGCGACACAATGCCAAAGCGATCGCGCAAGGGGTTAGTGAGCATGCCGGCGCGCGTGGTGGCGCCGACGAGTGTGAAGGGCTGAATGTCCAGTTTGATGGAGCGTGCCGCAGGCCCTTCGCCAATCATGATGTCGATCTGATAATCCTCAAGTGCGGGGTAAAGGATCTCTTCCACCACGGGGCTTAAGCGGTGAATCTCGTCAATAAATAAAACATCATTGCGCTCAAGGTTGGTGAGCAGCGCTGCGAGATCGCCGGGCCGCTCCAACACGGGGCCCGACGTCTGGCGAAGGTTCACACCAAGCTCGCGGGCCAGAATATGGGCCAGCGTTGTTTTGCCCAGGCCCGGTGGGCCAAAAAGCAGCACATGGTCTAGGGCTTCGGCGCGCTGTCGGGCAGCTTCAATAAACAGGCCAAGCTGGTCACGCACCTTGTGCTGGCCGATGTATTCCGAGAGCCGCTGGGGGCGCAGCGCCCGCTCAATGGCCTCTTCGGCTGGCGTTTTGGCCTGCCCCGAGATCAGGCGATCATCGCCCGAGCTTGCGGACAGGTCGTCGTGTTCGATCATGGCGGGATTTTACTTGTTCCCCGTTAGTTGGATTGCCACGGGCCTTCGGCCCTCGCAATGACGGCTCGTCATCGCGAGCCGAGAAGCGGCGTGGCGATCCACTTGACGGGGTAATTACTTCGCGAGCTGCTTTAACGCCAGCCTTATCCCATCCGAAACGGAAGTTCCGGCGGCAATCCCTTTGGTGGCGGCAAGCGCCTCTTTTTCAGAGTAGCCCAGCGAAATCAGCGCATTCACGATATCGGCGGTGCCGGACACCGCAGCGCCGGGTGCTGCGCCCACGGCATCGCCGAGCCGGCCTTTGAGCTCCAGAATCAATCGCTCGGCGGTTTTTTTGCCAATGCCCGGCACGCGGGTGAGCAGCCCCGCTTGCTGGGTGGCGATTGCTTGGGTGAGCTGCTCAACCGACAGGCCCGAAAGCACCGCCAGTGCGATGCGTGGGCCCACGCCGCTCACTTTGATTAGCTCTTTAAACGCGCTGCGTTCTTCTGTTGTGATGAATCCATACAGCAGCTGTGCATCCTCGCGCACCACCATGTGCGTGAGCAGAGTAACGGCCTTTCCAATCTCGGGCAGGTCGTAAAAACTGCTCATGGGCACATCGATCTCATAGCCCACGCCCTGCACATCCACCAGCACTTGAGGCGGGTGTTTGGCAAGCAGGGTTCCTGAGATTCGGCCGATCATGGTGAGCGCTATTTTGACTTAATTGCGCGGGAATAGGCCTGGGTTTGCCACCAGGCCAGTGCACAGGCCAGGGCATCGGCGGCATCAGCGCCAGGCGCCTTGGGCAATTGCAAATGCCGCTGCACCATTTTTTGTACCTGCTCTTTGGTGGCTCGGCCCGAGCCCACAATCGATTGCTTGATTTTCAATGGCGTAATTTCATCAATCGGCAGGTTTTCTTGCGCAAGCGCTGCAATGGCAACGCCACGGGCCTGACCGAGCGAGAGTGTGGATTTCGGGTTCACGTTCACAAACACGCGCTCAATGACTGCTTGGTGTGGCTTGTAATGGGAGATGAGTTCTTGCACGCCACGAAAAAGTTCGGCGAGCCGTTGCGGCTCGGTGCCGGTGATTTCTGGTTTGATCACGCCGCTGCCTTGATAGGTGACGCGCTGGCCGTCGATGTCGATCACACCGAAGCCCGTGCGGCGCAGGCCAGGGTCGATTCCGAGAAGCCTTAACGTCATTGCGAGGAGGCGAAGCCGACGTGGCAATCCAGTGGATCGCCACGCTGCGCTCGCGATGACGGGTTAAGGGCCATCAATGCCTGAAGTGCCGCATGCCCGTAAACACCATGGCAATGCCGCGTTCATTGGCCGCTGCGATCACTTCATCATCGCGCACCGAGCCGCCGGGCTGAATCACGCAGGTCGCACCCGCATCGGCCACCGCATCCAAGCCATCGCGAAACGGAAAGAACGCATCTGATGCCACCGCAGAACCTTTCAGTTCAAGCCCCGCATGCTGGGCCTTAATGGCTGCAATGCGTGCCGAGTCAATGCGGCTCATTTGGCCTGCCCCCACACCGAGCGTCATGCCATTGCCACAAAACACAATGGCATTGCTTTTGACCCAAGTGCAGACCTTCCAGGCAAAAAACAAATCTTGCAGCTGCTGCGCTGTGGGTTGCAGCGCTGTCACAACTTTGAGTTGATCCAGCGATAGCGTGTTGCGATCGGGTGTTTGCACCAGAAGACCGCCACTTACTCGTTTGTAATCCCGCCCGCTTGAAATCGCATCGTCTTGACCAAGCGGTAATTGCAACAGCCGAAGATTCGCTTTGGTGGAAAATACTTTAAGTGCTTCTTCATCAAACTCCGGCGCAATGATCACTTCGGCGAATTGCTTAGAAATCTCCTGTGCTGCGGCGCCGGTGAGCCGGGTGTTAAACGCCAAAATTCCGCCAAACGCCGATGTGGGGTCGGTCTGAAATGCCTTTTGGTAGGCGCCCAATGCATCTTGCCCTACGGCTACGCCGCAAGGGTTGGCGTGCTTCACAATCACGCAGGCGGGCAGATCAAAGCTGCGCACGCACGACCATGCGGCATCGGCATCGGCAATGTTGTTGTAAGAAAGCTCCTTGCCTTGTAGCTGCTGATAGTTGGCAAGGCTGCCCGGCACCGCTTGTGCCTCTTTATAAAACGCGGCGCTTTGATGTGGATTTTCACCGTAACGCATGGCCTGCACTTTGTTGACTTGTAGCGTCAGCACTTCGGGGTAAGCGCTCGCGGTATTCGGTGCAGGCGGCATGCAGCCTGGGGCATTGGCATCGCATTGAACCGGCTCTAGAGCATTTAAAAAGTTGCTAATCGCTGCGTCATAGGCCGCGGTGTGCGCGTAGACTTTTTTCGCAAGGCGCTGCCGTGTCGGCCAGCCCAGTGTGTTGCCATTGGCGCTCATCTCGGCAAGCAGGCCTTCGTAATCGCTGGGGTCGACCACGACGGCCACCCCATCGTGGTTTTTTGCGCCGGCGCGCAGCATGGCCGGCCCGCCAATATCAATATTTTCAACAACATCTTCATAGCTCGCACCCGGCCGAGCGAGCGTTTCCCGAAACGGGTAAAGATTCACCACCAACAGATCGATGGGCGCAAAGCCCGCGGTGCTTAAGGCTTGAATATGCTCAGGTAAATCACGCCGAGCCAAAAGGGCACCGTGCACGGCGGGGTGCAAGGTTTTGACGCGGCCATCAAGCATTTCAGGGAAATGGGTGATTTCGTCAACAGCGGTAACGGCCAGGCCGTTTTGTTTTAACAAGGCTGCCGTGCCGCCAGTCGAAAGCAAGGTCACGCCACGCGCTGCCAAAGCTTTTGCAAATTCCAACACACCGTTTTTGTTGGAGACACTAATCAGTGCTCGGCGAACGGCAATTCGGTTGGGGCGCGGGGAAGAGGCAACGGGGGCGACAGCGGTCATAAGGGCTCCGAAGGTGAGGGGTCAAGCTGAATGTTGTGGGCTGCAAGTTTTTTTCTAAGTGTATTGCGAGTAATGCCCAAGGCTTTCGCAGCGTGGCTCACATTGCCGTGATAGCGCTGCATGACATAGGCCAGAAGCGGCGCTTCCACGGCGCCAATCACCATGTCGTAGAGCGCGTGTGGCGACTGATCGCCCAGGGTTTGAAAGTAATGATCAAGCGACTGGCGGATCGTGTCATCAATTCGCGGCGGCTTATTGGAATTGGAGGACATGGTTTCCCGCAAAAAAATCATCGATCGCCCGCATCTGGGCATCGGTCGAGTCAAGCTGATTGAGAAAATCACGAAACACTTTCACGCCAGGCAAGCCCTTCAAATACCAGCCAATGTGTTTGCGTGCGGTGCGCACGCCTTTGAACTCGCCGTAAAAAGAATAATGGTCCAGCAGGTGGCCTTTGAGCCAGCTGGCAATTTCTTGCTCAGTCGGATCGGGCAGCAGTTCGCCGGTGGCCAGGTAGTGCGCGACTTGGCGAAAAATCCAGGGCCGGCCTTGGGCGGCGCGGCCAATCATGACTGCATCGGCCTTTGTGTAATCAAGCACCTGCCGAGCTTTTTGTGGGCTATCAATATCGCCATTGGCCACCACCGGAATTTCAAGTGCCTGTTTCACCAATGCAATCGTGTCGTATTCGGCCTGACCCTGGTATTTGTCTTCCCGCGTGCGACCGTGAATGGTGATCATGGCAATTCCCAGATCTTGGGCCATCACTGCAATCTCAGGTGCATTACGGTTGGCCTGGTTCCAGCCGGTGCGCATTTTGAGTGTGACGGGAACGCCATCTCCTTTTACGGTGTTGACGACCGATTTGAGAATCTCCCGGATCAGTTCAGGCTGCTGCATCAGTGCAGAGCCCGCAGCTACATTGCAGACTTTTTTCGCAGGGCAGCCCATATTGATATCAATGATTTGCGCGCCACGATCGACATTAAAACGCGCAGCCTGGGCCATCATGTGCGGATCGGCACCTGCGATTTGCACGGCCTTGGGCTCAATTTCGCCATCGTGATTAATGCGTCGCGTGGTTTTGTCGGTCGCCCACAGCAAGGCGTTGGAAGCCGCCATTTCACTGACCGCATAGCCTGCGCCCAGTTGCTTGCACAACTGTCGATACGGGCGATCGGTGACACCGGCCATGGGCGCCACAAAGACATTGTTCGGCAGTGTGTAGGGGCCAATTCGCACGGTGTCAGACACCTTAGCCGCCGTACATCAGCAGTTGGCCCAGCATTTTTTTCGCACCCGGTGTAATGGCAACTGCGCCAATCGCTTTGCGCACCCAGTCTTGTCGGGCGAGGGTGTCGGTGGCGGTGCGCACTGCCCAGCGATCGACCTTTCGGCGCCGGGCGTAATCGTCGAGTCGCTGCGCAACGGGCAGGCCGCGTTGCAGCAGGCATGCCGCCAGTGTTTCAGCATCGCGAAAACCAAGGTTTAAGCCTTGCCCACCAATGGGGTGCAGGGCCTGTGCAGAATTTCCGATCCACACGGTATTGCCTTTGTGAAGGGTGTCGCGCCATTTCAGTCCCAAAGGATAGGAACCGGTAATTTCAACATTGCGAATCGCTTCGACACGCCGGCCCATCGCCTCTTGCAACAGATTGGCCTGCATTTGCGGGCTGGCATTGACAAAGGTTTCGGCCTTTGGTGTTTGTGTGCACCAGACCAAGGCGTAACGGCCATTGATGGGAAGCAAGGCGATGACGCCATCTTTGGTGAAGCGCTCGTAGGCCGTGTCAGATGCGGCTGGGGCTGCCTGCACCCAGCCGATAACGGCGTTTTGGTTGTAGTCGCGGAGTAAACGAATGTCGGTGGATTGCGACGTCGCGCTGCGCGCTCCTCGCAATGACG
>CAYTWR010000001.1:153397-155665 GCA_964442225.1 uncultured Burkholderiaceae bacterium
AGTAAACGAATGTCGGTGGATTGCGACGTCGCGCTGCGCGCTCCTCGCAATGACGGGGTCGTGCCGTCATCGCGAGGGCCATCGGCCCGTGGCGATCCACGTTGATAAACCCCGCCCTCCGCAATCACCAGCACACTCGGGTCTTCCTTGCGCTCCGATTCCTCAACACTTGGAATAATCCGCAAGCCTTCTTTGGCCGCCTTTTCGCGCAAGGTGGTCAGCAGGCTCGAATAACTCGCCAGCCCGCCCAAATCTGAAACGCCAACGCGATCTGCCGTCACTTCCATGCTGCCCAGATGCCCCTGGCTAGAGACATGCACGCGCTTAAGGCGCGTGGCGTGCGCATCAACGCCCAACTGGGCCAGTCGCACCAGGGTGCCATGCGAGAGTGCCAGCACACGCGGGTCATCGGCATGCGGCGGCAGTGGCGCATTGATTGCTGGGTCAATCAGTTCAATGGCGTCGTTTGACCAGCCGTATTTGCGAAGAAAAAGTGCAGCGAGTATTCCTACCGGTCCTGCGCCTTGAATGCGTACAAAAGAGTCCTGTGTTTCAGTCATGCATTAATGCCTCAATTTCAGCCAACAACACCGGCACACCGCGTGTGAGCAATCGCGCCTTGCCCGAAGTGACCAAGGCGTCATCTTCAATGCGAATGCCGATGTTCCAAAAACCTTCATCAATATCGGGTGCCGGGCGAATATACAAGCCGGGCTCAATGGTAAGCACCATGCCGGGGGCTAACAGCGATTTGTAATCGCCCGCATCGTGCACATCAAGCCCGAGCCAGTGGCTGGTGCGGTGCATGTAAAAGCGCTTGTAGCTTTCTGACTCAAGCGCGGCCTCCAGGCTTTGCTTGGGCAGCAAGCCTAAATCGATCATGCCCTGGGCCAGCACCTTTACTGCGGCCTCGTGAGGCGCGAAAAATGGTGCACCCACCACGGTAGCTGCCACGGCAGCCTCTTGCGCGGCGCAGACCAGGTTGTACGCATCGCGCTGTTGTGGCGAAAACTTTCCGTTGACGGGAAATGTGCGCGTAATGTCGGAAGCGTAGCCATCTAATTCACAGCCGGCATCGATCAACACCAGCTCGCCATCGCGAATCACACGGTTGCCAGCACGGTGATGCAGGATACAGCTGTGCGGCCCGCCCGCCACAATCGAGCCATAGGCCACCGACTGTGCACCTTCCTTGCGAAAGGCATGCAACAGTTCTGCCTCTAGTTCGTATTCCCGCACACCGGGCTTGGCCAGCTTCATCGCGCGCACATGCGCCGCGGCTGAAATATCAGCGGCGCGTTGCATGGTGTTGATTTCAATTGCGTCTTTAATCAGGCGTTGGCGCGCAATGGCCTGGCTGATATCGACAATGCGATCAGGCGCAGTGACGCCGGCGCGGCCTTTGGCGCGCAAGGCGTTGAGCCATTTGCGCAGGCGTTCATCAAGCTCGGCATGCAGGCCCATATGGCCATAAAAAGCAGGCATGTTGGCGGCCATTTCAATAATGAAATGATCCAGCTGCTCGATATCAATCGATTCATCGAAATGAAAACGCTGTGCTGCCGATTGCGGCCCCACGCGCACGCCATCCCATATTTCACGCTCGGGGTCACGCGGCCGGCAGGCCAAAACATCTTTGGTCTTGCCGCTGGCATCGACACTCATGAGCCACCAGGCATCGGGCTCAGGAAAGCCTGTCATGTATAAAAAATCACTGTGGCTGCGAAACGGAAACGGGTTGTCGTGATTGCGAATTTGCTCTTCGCCTGCCGAGAGCACCACCAGGCCGCCGCCTTGCGAAGCAATATAACTGGCCAAACACTGGCGGCGTTTTTTGTGTTGATCGCCGTGGGCTGGCCCAAGAATTTCTTCGGGTTTGAGTGTTTCGGGCAAGGAAGCCAAAAAATTATCTTGAGTCAGTTCAGGCGCATTCATTTGGGTTCGCTCATTGCGGAGTTGATTTCGTTTAGCCGCTCGGGGGTGCCAATGTCGCTCCATTTTCCCCGGTAATGGCTCGCTGTGCACTGTCCCGTCGCCATGGCCTGGCGCAGCAGGGGGGCGAGGGCGGCGCGCTGGCCGGGTTTGATGTCTTGGAACAGGGCGGGGCGGTAGATTCCGATTCCGGAGAAAGTCAATGACGGGTGGATTGCCACGTCGCGCTGCGCGCTCCTCGCAATGACGGTATTTGGGGTGTCGCGGCTCGCAATGACGGGGTCGTCATCGCGAGGCCCCGTCAGGGGCCGTGGCGATCCATCGGCGTGCAACTCA
>CAYTWR010000001.1:155765-167309 GCA_964442225.1 uncultured Burkholderiaceae bacterium
GTCGTCATCGCGAGGCCCCGTCAGGGGCCGTGGCGATCCATCGGCGTGCAACTCAAAATCCCCCTGCGGGTGATGCGGCGGGTTATCCACCAGCACAATATGTGCAAGCGCATGGCTGCCGCGCATTTGCTGCGCGATTTCAAATGCCTGGGCTCGCGGCCAATCTGTCCAGATATCGGCGTTAATCACGAAAAACAGGCTATCGGGCGCATGACAATCAGGCCCTGCCCACGGCCTTGCCAGTGCAATTCCGCCCGCGGTTTCTAGCGCGCCTTGCGGCTCTTGAGAAAAACGCACCTGTAAATTCCAGCGACTGCCATCACCCACGAACTGCTCAATTTGTGCGCCCAAGTGGGCCACATTGATCACGACCGACTCAAAGCCTGCCTGCGACAAGGCCTCCAGATGCCATTGCAACAAAGGCTTGCCACCGACTTGTAACAGCGGCTTGGGCGTGTGATCCGTTAAAGGCCGCATGCGTTCGCCACGGCCTGCAGCCAGAATCATGGCGGCCAAGGGCGCTTGGCTCACGCACAGCGCTCCAAAAGTTTCGCAAGCGGCCCCAGGCCTTGATAGCGTTTTGCAACATTGATTGCATAACGCTTGACCAAAGGCAGGTCTTGCAAATAATTTTCTTTGCCATCGCGGTGATACAGGCGCGCAAAAATTCCCAGCACTTTCAAGTGCCGCTGCAGGCCCATCCATTCAAAGTCGCGCCAGAAGTCGCCAAAATCCTCGGGCACCGGCAATGCGGCCGCGCGCGCGTCTTGCCAGTAACGAATGGCCCAATCAATCTGCAGTTCTTCGGGCCAGTCAATATACGCATCGCGCAGCAGCGACACCAGATCGTAGGTAATGGGCCCAATAACTGCATCCTGAAAGTCAAGCACGCCGGGGTTTTGGTACTGCAACACCATTAAGTTTCGGCTGTGATAATCGCGGTGAACCAGTACGCTTGGCTGGGCTAAACAGTGTTTGAGCACCAAGCCATAAATCGACATCAACTGCTCAAATTCCGCAGAAGAAAGCGTGAATGTCTGGTGCTTGGCCAAATACCACTCATCAAAAAGCCGCATTTCCCGCATGAGCATTTCAGCGTCGTAGGCGGGCAGGTCGGGATTGCCGGCTTTCGACTGAAAACCAACCAAGGCCTGCCAGGCATCGCGGTACAACTGCGTGGCCGAATCGGAATTATCTTTGCAGGCGCGCAGCGCGTTCAGAAAGGTTGCATTGCCCAAGTCGGAACACAGCAAAAACCCCTGAGCCTCGTTGGCCAGCACAATTTGCGGAACATGGGCGCCGGCCTTGGCAAAAATCTCGGCAGTTTTCAAAAACGGGCCAATCGATTCTTTTTCGGGGGGCGCGTCCATCAGAATCAGGCTGCTGGCAGCGCCCTGCACTGGCCCTTGGGCCTTGAGCCTGAAGTACCTGCGAAATGAGGCATCGCTTGACGCTGGTGCAAGGGTCTCAGGCGCGATTTGCCATCCCAATTGCGCAAGCGCGGACTGCTGGGAATTGAGCCACTGGGCGGCCTGGGAAAGACGAATGTCGGTCATGGCGCTCCCTATAATAGAGCATGCATTTTTTTGGGATTCTGGCCTCGATCGCTGGAACTTTACTTTTCTTGGCCAGTGCCCCAGCGGCGCAGGCCCTGCCCTTGATTGGCAGCTGCCCAATTGCGCAAACCCCTTGGGTGGTGGCGCAGGCCCCGCTATCGAAAGCGCCTTTGGCCGAACAAGTGCAAAAGCCCTTGGGCCTGAAATTCGACCCGATTTTGAACCTGGAGCCGCCGGAATCTGGCCAGACGCCGATCTACATTTTTGGTCAAACGATCGAGGGCCAGATGGAAGATGTGATCGAGTCGACTCGTGAAGCGGAGTTTCGCAAGTTGGGTTTGTTTATCAAGGGAGATTTTCTTCGCCACGATTTGGTGCGTGATGAAATTTTTGCCGAAGGCCAAGTCAAGCTTTTCCGCGAAGGCGAGTTTTATGAAGGGCAGCGACTCAAGCTCAAGCTGGGAACAACTCAAGGGTATTTTGACGACCTATCGTTTGAGCTCAGCGCCCTGGGTGGGCGCGGAACGGCGGATCGTGCCGATTTCTTGCAGCCGCTAGAGACCAAGCTCACCACGGTGAGCTACACCAGCTGCCCGAGAGATCGGCCGGCTTGGGAATTGCGCATGGATTCGCTGCACCTTGATCAGGTCAGAGAGGTGGCAAGCTCGGAGTCGTCTCGCCTGTACTGGGGTGGCGCTCCGGTGTTGCCCTTGGGGGATTTGTCCTTTCCGTTAAGCGGCAGAAGAAAGACAGGTTTTTTGGCCCCGCGATACGGCACATCGACCAAGCTTGGCTTTGAGCTGGTTACCCCGTTTTACTGGAACATTGCGCCTGAGCACGACATGACCTTGTTTCCTCGGGTGATCACCAAGCGTGGCGTGCAGCTCGGCAGTGAATTCCGTTTTCTGCGCAGCAATGCCTTAGGCACGATCAATTACGAAGTGCTGCCCAATGACAATGTCACCAATGAAACACGGCAATACGGCGCGGTGAAGACAACCATTCGCGCCGCCGACAATTTAACCCTGGGCGTGCAAGTCGAGCGCGCTTCCGATGACACTTACTTTGAAGACTTGGGCAACTCGCTGCTGGCGTCTTCGCAGCGCTTGTTGCCGGGCATTGTCACAGCCAACAGCGCGTTTCGCGGCTGGAACTTTCAAGCCAAGGTGCAGGAATATCAACTGCTGCAAGATATCAACTCGCCCTTGATTACCCCTTACACCATGTTGCCTCGGCTCACCCTATCACGGGCAAGCGAGAACTTCACTCCTGAAGGGTTCAACCCGTCGAGTTGGAGTGCGATCTTGGAGACAACTTCTTTTCGCCATCCAACTCTCGCAGAGGGCGAGCGTTATGTCGCCAAAGGTTCAATGGCTTGGGCCAATTTTTACCGGGGGTTTTTCTTTACGCCCAAGCTTTCCATGCATGCGACCCAGTATTCACATCGCACCAATGGCAGTGAAACGCGCACCAATCAAAAGTACAACAACGCTTACGCCACGCGTCAAGAATTCAAAATCTATCAAAACAATCTTGACTCGGTGACCGAATCCTATTCGCGTGTGTTGCCAACATTTACGGCGGATTTCGGCACGCTGCTCGACCGCGAGCTCACTTTGGGCAGCAAGGCGCTTGAGCAAACCCTTGAGCCCAGGGTGGTGTATGTGCGCACGCCCTACACCGACCAGTCGAAATACCCTGTGTTCGATACGGGCGGCCCAAGTTTTAATTTTGCGCAGATTTTTTCAGACGAAGCGTTTAATGGCGATGACCGGGTTGCTGACTTGAATCAGCTCACCGTTGGTGTCACTTCGCGCTTGATCGATCCGGAATTTGGCAGTGAGGTCTTGCGTGGCTCAATTGGCCAGCGTTTTTATTTTTCAGACCAGCGCGTGACCTTGCCGGGTGGCGTTGCAAGAACTGATCGTGACTCTGACATTTTGGCCCAGCTTGCTTTTTATCCGCTGAGCACCTGGAGTATTCAGGCGCAAACCCAATACACGCCCGAGTCGGGCAAGGCCCAGAGTGTGGCCTTTGTGTCTCGCTACCGGCCCAAGCCTGCCCGAGTGCTCAGTGCTGGCTATCGTTTTGTGCGAGGCTCGTCCAATACTGTGGATCTGGCCTTTCAATGGCCCGTGGCACCTTACTGGTACGCGGTGGGCCGCTATCAGCATGCCTTGAGCAATCTGGGTGATGGACGTGAAGACCAACGCTCGGGCTTGGTCGAAGGCGTGGCCGGTTTCGAATACGATGGCGGATGCTGGGTAGGCCGCACGGTCTTTCAACGCTACACCACGAGTGCGACCGAGAAAAATACCGCCCTGTTTTTCCAGATCGAGCTGAATGGCTTGGGACGGCTTGGCACCAATCCGCTGCCGGTTTTAGAACGAGGAATTCCAAATTATCAGATGATTAACGAAATCACGCCCCTGCCGTCGCGATTTGAAAATTTCCAGTAGGCTCTCGCTATGAAAACTTTTAGGTTCTTGGGTCTTTCTGTTTGTGGGGCAGTTGCCGCGCTGTTGGCAACGCACCCCGTGCGGGCACAAACCCCCACCGTGATCGAGGTCACGCCCCTGGGCGCGGGCGCTCAGGTCAAGCCCATTTCGCCGAGGCTGGCACCACCGGCGGGAAGCCCGGGGCTGCGGGCGCCCGCACCGGTGCTGGTGGATCGAGTGGTAGCGATCGTGAATCGGGAAATCATTACCGCAAGCGAGCTGGTGCGCAAAGAGCGCGAATTACTGCTCTCGTTAAAGCGCCAAGGGGTTACACCACCTTCGCCACAGGCGCTGCGTGAGCAGGTGCTTGATCGCATGATCACCGACCGGGCCATGCTGCAGTTAGCCAAAGAAAGCGGCATTCGTGTTGACGATGCAACGCTTGATCGCGCAATTGGCCGAATTGCAGAGCAAAATGGCCTAACGGTTGCGGCGCTGCGCACCCAGCTTGAAGCCGAGGGCATTGCCTTTGCAAAATTTCGCCAAGACATTCGCGATGAGATCACCTTGACACGGCTTCGTGAGCGCGAGGTGGATAACAAGCTTCAAGTCACTGAAAGCGAAGTCGATACCTTTTTGGCGGCACAAGGCCAGTCGATTCAACGGCTCGAAGAATTCAAGGTCTCACAAATCCTGATTCGGGTGTCGGAAAACGCCAGCAAAGCCGATCTCTCGGCTGCCCAAGACAAGCTTAAAGAAGTGCGCAGTGCATTGTCAGCAGGCCAGTCGTTTGCCGATGTAGCAAAACGTTTTTCTGAATCGGCGGATCGCGAACAAGGGGGCAGCCTTGGGTGGCGGCCGCGCGAACGGCTGCCTGATCTGTTTGTTAATGCAGTGTCGAGCTTAAAGCCAGGGCAGCTGAGTGCCGATGTTCGCAGCGCCAATGGCCTTCATGTCTTATTGCTTGAAGATCGGCGCTCAACGTTGCGCAGCCAGGAAGTGGCCGTTCATCGCGCGCGGCATATTCTGGTGCGGGTCGATGCGCAGACCACTGAAGAAGCGGCACGACGTCGAATTCAGGATCTTCGTCGGCGCGTTGAGCTTGGGGCCGACTTTGCCCAGCTTGCCCGTGACTTTTCGCAAGACCCGGGTTCTGCAACCCGTGGTGGTGAACTGGATTGGGCGTACCCCGGCGACCTGGTGCCCGAGTTCGAGCGTGCTATGGCCCAGTTGGCCCCAGGTCAGTTAAGCGAGCCGGTGCGTTCGGTGTTTGGCGTGCATTTGATTCAACTGTTGGAGCGCAAGCGCGAGCCGCTCACCGAGCAGCGCTTGCGCACCGTAGCCCGCATGGCCTTGCGAGATCAGAAACTTGAGCAGGCGGTTGCCGATTGGACTCGTGAAGTGCGCGCCAATGCCTATGTTGAAATCAAGCGCGAGAGCGACTGAAACGGCTGAGGTCATCGAGACTGGCCATGTGGCCCGCAAGCGTTTCGGGCAAAACTTTCTGCATGATCCTGCGCTGATTAGTCGTCTTGTCGATGCAATTCACCCGCAGCCGGGCGATCGACTTGTTGAAATTGGCCCCGGCCAGGCCGCAATTACTGCGCCTTTGATTGCGCGTGCCGGCCATGTCACCGCCATTGAAATTGACCGTGATCTGGCGGCTGCCTTGAGCGCCCGCTTTCGTGAGTCTGAGCTTGAAGTGATTCAGCACGATGTGTTGAAGGTTGATTTTCATGCGCTGGCGCAACGGCTTGGCGGGCCCATTCGAATTGTGGGCAACCTGCCTTACAACATTTCAAGCCCCATTTTGTTTCACCTGATTGAGTCGGCCAGTGTCATTGTGGATCAGCATGTCATGCTGCAAAAAGAGGTGGTCGATCGCATGGTGGCCGAGTGCGGATCGAAAATCTACGGCCGGTTGTCGGTCATGCTCCAGGCCCGGTATCGAATGGCGCGATGCTTGAAAGTGCCGCCCGGCGCGTTTCATCCTGCGCCCAAAGTCGATTCGGCTGTGGTGCGCATGGTGCCCATTGCGGCGGCGGAGGTTGCCGTCAAGGATTGGGTGATTTTTGCAGCTGTGGTGGCCATGGCGTTTTCACAGCGTCGCAAAATGCTGCGCAATACTCTGGCTGGCTATGCTGAGGTGATTGATTGGGAAGGGCTGGGGATTTTGCCGACCCAACGGGCCGAAGAGGTTACGGTGGAGCGATTTATTGCGCTGGCCAATTGGATTGCCGCGGCCGCTTAAGCGGCCTCGCAATGACGGGACCGTCGTCATTGCGAGGGCCCGAAGGGCCCGTGGCAATCCCCACGGTTGCTGCGCAACCTCGGGATGACGAGTTTTAGTAAGTGGGAAGAAGATCTAGTCGAACTTTTTTCAGCACCGACTTGCCTTCTGCGTATCCCGGCAAAATATCGGCCACTTCGCTCCAGAATGTCTTGCTGTGATCCATGGTCTGGGTATGCGCAAGCTCATGGGCGATCACATAGTCGATCACCTCTTGGCTGAAATGAATGAGCCGCCAATTGAGCCGAATATGGCCATCTTCTGTGCAGCTGCCCCAGCGGCCGCGTGCATTGCTAAGGCTAAAGCGCGAGTAGCTTCGCCCCGATGTTTCGCTCAGCGTTTTGAGCCGCTGTGCAAACAGGATTTTGGCTTGGGCTTGCAGCCAGGCATGAACCGTGTCGCGAACCTGCTCAAGCGCAGCCGTAGAGGGCAGGGCGAGTTGTAGCTCTCGTCGAAAATCATCCCATTGATTTTTCTTGAGATCGGGGCTTAATAAAATTTGAATCGGCTTGCCAAGATACTGAATTGTGGCGCCATGACGCCATTGATCATGGGGCGGCAGGCGCGATTGCTCACTTTGGTGCCACTCGGCAAGCCGGGCCAAGAGCCACTTCGATTTTTCGCGCAAGATGTATTCGATATCGCTGACCGGCACCCACTTGGGCGCATTCACTTGAATCATGCCCTGGCCCACTGACATGCCCACGGTTTTTCGGCGCGTGCGCTTTAAGGCCCAGGGAACGGCATATCCCTGAAGCGCAACTGTGCGATGTTTTTTGGTTTGCGGCCCCGACGGTGCGGTGGGCAGCGGAAGGGGCTGCGGAGCGCTCGAATCGGCGCTCGGGTCATTGTTAAACGGCAAACTAAACTGCTCAGAGCCTGTCATGCAGGGCCTTTCACAAGTCTGTCAGGGCTGATGCGGCGCATTTCTTCTTGAATCCACATTTCCACTTTAGCCGTGAGGGTAGTCGCATCTTCGCCATCTGGCAAGAGGGGCGGGCCAATCGATACGGTAATGAGCCCCGGTTTTTTTATAAATGACTTTCGGGGCCAGACATCGCCCGAGTTCATGGCAATGGGCACAACCGGCACATTGCTTGCAATCGCAAGACGCGCGCCGCCTGTTTTGAACTTGATCGAGTTGCCCGGCAAGACGCGTGTTCCTTCGGGGAAAAATACGACCCAACGTTTATCTTGTTGCAATGCCTTCTTGCCTTTGCGAAGCACTTGCGCAAAGGCTTTGCCACCCTGGCTTCGGTCAATTGCGATCATGCGCAGCATGGCAATGCTCCAGCCAAAAAAAGGAATAAAGTGCAGCTCGCGCTTAAGCACAAAGCAAAGCTCATGCGAGAAGTAGCAGGGGTAGAACATGGTCTCCCATGCAGATTCATGCTTGGAAAGCAGAATTGCCGGCGACTTCGGAAGATTCTCAACCCCGATCACGCGATAGCGAATGCCTAGAATTAGTTTCGCGGCCCAGATATTCATGGCCGACCAGCGCATGGCAAACCAGTAGCGCCGTTTGAACGGAAGCCAAGGCCCAATCAGGGTAAAGAGCAGGGCCCACACCACCAGGCTTGCGCCCTGAAAAATCAAGAAAAATATCGCGCGAATAAAAGACATTAATGACTGGCAGCCTGATGTTCAGCCAGCAACTGATCCACCACTTGTGCAAGATCATCGGCAACCCGTGTATTGGCAGGCAAGGCTTTCGTGGGGTCGGCGTTTGCCGCGTTGAGCGTGCGCAGGCCCTTGCCGGTTTTTACGAGCCACAGGCTGCAGTCGTGTTGAACCCCCGCTTGAAGGTCTCGCAGTGAGTCACCGACCACAGGAACATTTTTAAGGCTTTGTCCGAATCGCCCTGCAATGTCTTGCAAAAGACCTCCCGCAGGTTTTCTGCAACCACAGCCGCTGGCGGGTGCATGCGGGCAAAAGAAAATACCATCGATATGGCCGCCTTTTTCTGCAACGGCGGCCATCATTTTGTTGTGAATTGCGTGAAGGGTGTTGATATCAAAGAGGCCGCGTTCAACACCGGATTGATTCGTGGCGACCACGACAATCCAGCCTGCATGTTTTAAGCGCGAGATTGCTTCAAGGCTCTGATCATAGGGAACCCACTCCTCGGGCGATTTAATGTAATCGTCGCTGTCGTGGTTAATCACGCCGTCGCGATCCAGAATGATCAAAGGCGCATGGGGCGTATTCATGTCAGGCGGCCATGCGTGAAAGATCGGCAACCTGGTTCATGGCCTGTTGCAGCTGGGCCAACAAGGCAAGCCGATTGGCCTTGAGTTTTTCATCGTCGGCATTGACCATCACGGTGTCAAAAAACCCATCCACCGGTGCTTTGAGCTGGGAAAGCAGGGTCAGCGCATCGCCGTACTGGCCTTGGGCAACGCTGGCGCTGGCCTTGGGCCCGATCGCTTCAAGCACTTTGGCCAGTGCCTGTTCGGCAGGCTCAAGCAAAAGACCTGGATCGATCCGGTGCGCTTGCGATTCTGATTTTTTCAAAATATTGGCAATGCGCTTGTTCGCCGAACATAAGGCAAGCGCCTCGGCTTGCTGCATGAACCGGGTCAACGCGGTAAGCCGGTTGGGAATTTGCGCGATCTGGTCGGGACATTGCGCAAGCACGGCCTCAATCGCTTCACTGCTGTAGCCTTTTTCTTTAAGCCAGGCCCGCAATCGGTCCAGCATGAACCCGTGAATTTCTTGCGCATTGGGCTGTACGGCGACAATGCCTTGAAATGTTTTTGCACAATCGCTGATCAGCTCTGAAAGTTTGATGGCCAGATTCTTTTCCACAATGATCCGGATCACACCCAGTGCATGACGGCGCAAGGCGAAGGGATCTTTGTCGCCTGTGGGCGCAAGGCCAATGCCCCAAATGCCCACCAGGGTTTCCATTTTGTCGGCCAGCGCCACCGCAAGGCCAGCAGGGTTTTGCGGCAGGCTGTCGCCCGAAAACCGTGGGTGGTAGTGGGCCTCAATGGCCAGTGCGATTTCTTCAGGCTCTTGGTCGTGGCGCGCGTAATAAGTGCCGATTGCGCCTTGAAGCTCGGGAAACTCACCCACCATATCGGTGAGCAGATCGGCTTTGGCAAGCAGTGCCGCTCGGTGTGCCTGGCTTGGGTCGGCACCCACCCATGTTGCCCACTGCTTGGCCAGCGCTGCCAGCCGGTCAACCCGTTGGCGTTGATTGCCAATTTTGTTGTGATACACCACGCTGGACAAGCCTTCTAAGCGCGACGCCAGTGATTTCTTGCGGTCTTGGTCAAAGAAAAACTTAGCATCAGATAGCCGTGCCCGCAAAACCCGCTCATTGCCCGAAACCACTACACGCGGGTCTTTCGATTCGATATTGCTCACCAACAGAAAACGATTAACGAGCGTTCCTTCTTTTGAAGTGAGCGCAAAGTACTTCTGGTTTTGCTGCATGGTCAGGATCAGGCATTCCTGGGGCACTTGCAAAAACTCTTCTTCAAAGCGGCCTTCGAGCACGACCGGCCATTCGACCAGACTTGTCACTTCGTCAAGCAAGGCTTGCGGCGCGATGACGGCGTGCGGTTGCGCTTTGATTTGCAGTTGCGTTGCGATTAACGATTGGCGTTCTTCAAAGCTCACAATCACCTTGCCCGCATTTTTTAGCGCGCTTGCATAGTCGTTCGCATGTTCAATCGTGATTGGGCCTGCGGCATGAAACCGGTGGCCTTGCGTGGTTCGCCCAGCGGCAAGGCCTAAAGCGTTCAGCGCAAGCACTTGATTGCCATGCAGCGCCAGCAGGCCATGGGCAGGCCGAACAAACTTGACATTGCTGCCATCGGCGCGCTGATAGGTCATGACTTTGGGGATCGGAAGCTTGGCAATCGCTTCCGTTAGCGCAAGCTGGGCAGCACTTTCCAACGCCGCGCCGGTTGCGGTGCATTGGCAAAACAATTGTTCTTGTTTGCCATCGTTGACGCGCTCGATTTGTTCAAGCGAAATATTTTCGCCCAGTGTTAGCCCAAGGCTCGCCAGTTTTTTAACAAGCGGCGCAGTGGGCTGTCCTTGCGCGTCAAGGCCTACGGCAGCGGGCAAAAGTTTTTCTTTTCGGATTTGGCTTGCGGCCTGGCCAAGCACTGAATCAATATGCACGGCGAGTCTGCGGGGGCTTGCAAATGGCGTGACCGTGGCGCTGGCACTGCACAAGCCTTCCTTGGCAAGGTGACTGGCGATAGTTTGGCTAAACGCGGCGCCAAGCTGGCGCAGGGCCTTGGGCGGCAGCTCTTCGGTGAGCAGTTCAATTAATAATGGCGCTGTCATGATGAAGCCAGCATGGGAAAGCCAAGCTGCTCGCGCGAGGCGACATAGGCTTGCGCAACGCTGCGCGAGAGATTGCGAATGCGCCCAATGTATTGGGCGCGCTCGGTGACAGAAATTGCGCCGCGGGCATCAAGCAGGTTAAAGGTATGCGCTGCCTTCAGAATTTGTTCGTAAGCGGGAAGGGCCAAGCCGGCTTCCAACAGGCGTTGGGCGTCTTGTTCGTGTTCGGCGAATCGGTTAAACAGCACGGGCACATTGCTGTGCTCAAAGTTATAGCGGGATTGCTCCACTTCGTTTTGGTGATACACATCGCCATAGCTCAGTTTGCGCAACTTGCCGTTTTCTTGCCATTGTGTCCAGGTGAGATCAAACACATTTTCAACGCCTTGCAAATACATGGCCAAGCGTTCAATGCCGTAGGTGATCTCGCCAGTGATTGGTGAGCAGTCAATGCCGCCCACTTGCTGAAAGTAGGTAAATTGCGTGACTTCCATGCCGTTGAGCCAGACTTCCCAGCCCAAGCCCCAGGCTCCAAGCGTGGGGTTTTCCCAATCGTCTTCAACAAAGCGGATATCGTTGACTTCGGGGTCAATGCCCAGCGCTTTGAGTGAGCCGAGATAAAGTTCAAGAATATTTTCGGGCGAAGGTTTGAGCACGACCTGATATTGATAGTAGTGCTGAAGCCGATTGGGGTTTTCGCCGTAGCGGCCGTCTTTCGGGCGACGCGAAGGCTGCACATAGGCGGCCCGCCAGGGCTCTGGGCCCAGTGCGCGCAAAAATGTGGCGGTGTGTGAAGTGCCGGCACCCACTTCAAGGTCGATCGGCTGAAGCAGTGCGCAGCCTTGCGCATCCCAGTATTGCTGCAGGGTCAGGATTATTTGCTGAAAGCTTGGCATGGCGGTAATTCTAGCCGAGGCGTGGATTGCCACGGCCCTGCGGGCCTCGCAATGACGAT
>CAYTWR010000002.1:0-24454 GCA_964442225.1 uncultured Burkholderiaceae bacterium
GTTTGAGTGCGCGCCTCGCAATGACAGGCGCGTTAGAATAAGCCCATCTTATTGTCAGGAGGCCACTATGCGCATTGCTATTGCAGTCGACGGTTCAGAAAACTCTCTTCGCGCTGTGCGCTACGCCATCGGGCTTAATCAAAAGTTGAAAGAGCCCGCCTCAATCACCTTGCTTAATGTGCATGTCTCAGCCCTGATTTCTCCGGTGGCCCGTGGAATTGATCGCAAGCAGGTCGAGCAGTACATGGATGAAATCGCTGAAGAAGAGTTGTCAGAAGCCAAAAAACTGCTCACTCAAACCGGCATTTCGGCCAATGTCATCAAGGGCCACGGCGATGTCGTTCCCACGATTATCGAGATCATTAAAAAAGAAAATATCGACCTGTTAATTGTGGGCGGCAAAGGCCGAAGCGGATTGACCGATCTATTGATTGGATCCACCACGACCAAGCTGATCAGCCATTGCCCGGCTCCGGTGACGGTGGTGAAGTAAGCGGGCTCGAGAGCCGGTTTTTCATGAGCGCCAGCATTGCCAATCCCGGCAATGCGGCCCCTACCGAGAACAAGAAAAACGGGGCCCAGCCCCAGTCAGAGGCCGCTACCCCAGCCGCTGGCCCCACCACCACACGGCCAATCGAGGCCAGGGCAGACAGCAAGGCAAACTGAGTTGCGGTGAATCGAACATCGCACAGGGTCATGAGCAGGGCAACAAAAGCGGCCGTTCCCATACCGCCCGCAAGATTTTCCAGCAAAACCACCACCGTCATGCCGGGCAGTGTGGCGGGGTAAGCCGCCAAGTACCAAAAGCCCAGATTGGTAATGGCCTGCAGCACGCCAAAGATCAACAAGGCCGTCCACAGCGTGATGCGGGACATTAACAAGCCCCCGGCCAGACCGCCAATCAAGGTGGCCAACAAGCCCACCCCTTTGTTGACGGCCCCGACCTCTGCCGGGCTAAAGCCTGCGCCGCGAATCAGAAACGCCGTGGACAAGCTTCCTGCAAATGCATCGCCCAGTTTGTAGAAAATAATTGTGAGCAAGATCAGGATTGCGCCTTTGCGGCCAAAGAATTCTCGAAACGGATCGACAACAGCGCGGACCAGCGATCTTGGCGCAGGCGCTTGCGAGGGCTCGGGCGCGAGCGCCGCGACCACGGCCAGCAGAATGCAAAACCCTGCCATCAACACATACACGCCTGAAAACCCAAGATAAAGATCAGCCAGCATCAGGGCTAACCCGCCTGAAGTGAGCATGGCCAATCGATAGCCCACCACCGACCAGGCAGCACCCAATCCGCGTTGAGATTCTGAAAGCGACTCTGCACGCCAGGCATCGAACACAATGTCAAAACTTGCCGAGAGCAAGACCAGGGCAAAGGCAAACGCCGCAACACCCCAAAGGCTTGACGCCAAGGCGCCGGGTGTTTGTTGAGACATTCCAAACAACACCAGAGCCATGGCCAAGAGCAGCGAAACAAGCCAGCCCTTGCGACGCCCACCCCAACTGCCCAAGGGGAGGCGATAGCGATCCAGCAAAGGCGCCCAAACAAACTTATAGGTATAGGGCAGGCCCAGCAAGGTCAGCCAACCCAATGTTTTTAAGTCGACATTTTCAACCGTAAGCCAAGCCTGCAAGGTGCCTGCCGACAAGGCCAGGGGCAGGCCGCTTGCAAAGCCCAACACCAAGGTCATCACCAAAAGCCCGCGGCTTGGGGGCACGGTTTGTGAAAGGCCTGCGATTGAACTGTTGGATTCGGTTTGGCTCAAAAGAATTTCCAGCAAATTAAGTACACTGCGATCCACCGTATTGTCTTCGCTTATGACTATTTCTGCTGTGGCTTTGCCAAAACTCCTGGTGATCGGCCTAATTCTGGCGGTCAGCGGCTGCCAGTCGGTCGCCTCAAAAAGCGTTGCAGACCGGCCGGCTGATGGCATTCCTGTTGACCAACCGTCGCAGCTCCGAGCACTGGTGCCTGCCGAGCAAATCGAGCGGGCGGCCAGCCAGCAATTTTCAAAAATGAAACAAGAGGCCGCCAAGAAAAACCGTTTGGCGCCCGATGACCATCCGCAGTTGATCCGGCTGCGCAAAATTGCCGAGCAGCTCAAGCCGCAGGCTCAGCTGTGGAACCAAAACGCCAATAACTGGCGCTGGGAGGTTCAACTTTTTTTAACCGACTCAATCAATGCGTTTTGCATGCCGGGCGGCAAGATCGGTTTTTACAGCGGAATTATTGACAAGCTAAAACTTACCGACGACGAAGTGGCCATCATCATGGGTCACGAAATGGCCCATGCCCTTCGAGAGCATTCCCGCGCACAGTTTGCAAAAGGCCAGCTCACCAGCATTGGTGCCAGTGTGCTCTCGGCAGTATTGGGCGTGGGCGATGCGGGCCGCACCTTAATGGACTATGGCGTGCAACTCACCTTGTTAAAGTTTTCACGCGATGATGAAAACGATGCCGACTTGGTCGGTTTGGATATTTCAGCGCGCGGCGGGTTTGACCCCCGGGCAGGCGTGACCTTGTGGCGAAAAATGTCTATGGCCTCGAAACAGGCCCCGCCCCAATGGCTATCGACTCACCCCAGTGGGCCCAACCGAATTGCTGAAATTGAGCGCAACCTTGAATTTGTCTTGCCGCTTTACGCAAAAGCCATCGGCAAGCCGCTTGATCGTTTGCCGCCAGACCCAAGGCATCAATAAGGCTAAGCCACGCCCCACTGATCACGATAGGCTTGCACGGCCGCACGATGCTGGGTCAGCCCAGGGTCTTGGCTGTCTTCCAAAAATTTTAATAAGTTGGCCAGGGTGGCAATGGCAATCACGGGAATGCCAAAAAGATCTTGCACCTCTTGCACGGCCGAGCGTTGCGTTGGCGCGTCTGCGGTGCCGCCATGTTCCATGCGATCCAGGGCAATCAATACCCCGGCAGGCGCTGCCCCGTGAGCCCGAATAATCTCTACCGATTCGCGCACCGACGTACCCGCAGAAATCACATCATCCACAATCAACACGCGGTTCTTAAGCTCGGCACCCACCACAGTGCCGCCCTCGCCATGGTCTTTGGCCTCTTTGCGGTTGTAGGCAAAACCAATGTCGTGGCCTGCTTCAGCCAGGGCCACTGCAGTGGCGCTTGCCAAGGTAATGCCTTTGTAGGCTGGGCCATAAAGCATATCGGCCGAGAGCCTTCCATCGAACTCAGCCGACAGAAATGTCTGGGCATAGAACTTGGCCAGTGTGCCCAACAGCCCGCCGTGGTGAAACAAGCCCGCGTTAAAAAAGTATGGTGATGTTCGGCCCGCCTTGGTGACAAAACTGCCAAACCGCAGCACGCCTGCCTGAATTGCAAAACGAATAAAGGCTTGATCAGTAGATTCGTGGGCAGCGTGCTTCATGATGCGAGAATATAGCGCATGCGGATCATTTCTCTAAACCTCAACGGCATTCGCTCGGCTGCCAAAAAAGGGGCGCTGGCATGGCTTGCCCAACAGCACGCCGATGTGATTTGCGTGCAAGAGCTCAAGGCCCAAGAAGACGATCTGTCGGATGAGCATCTGGCCGTCATGCACAACGACCGGACACTGAAGGGCTACTTTTTTGCCGCACAGAAAAAAGGCTACAGCGGTGTTGGGCTCTACACCGACCGAGATCCCAGCCGGCTTTCCCGGGGCATGTCCGTAGAAGAGTTCGATAACGAAGGCCGTTTGATTCGGGCTGATTTTGATGGCAACCACAGCCCCTTGTTGCATCAAGGCAAACGCATGCCACTTGCCGTGATCAGCGTGTATCTGCCGTCGGGCTCGGCATCGCCCGAGCGGCAGGAATCAAAATTTCGATTTCTGAAAGACTTTTATCCGCTCTTGGCCCAATGGAAAAAAGAGTCCGAACAAACTGGCCGTGAGTTTGTCATTTGCGGCGACTGGAACATTGCCCACCACGAGGTCGATCTCAAAAACTGGAAGGGCAATTTGAAGAACTCAGGCTTTTTGCCTGAAGAGCGGGCTTGGTTAACCCAAGTGTTTAACGAACTGGGCTGGGTCGATGTGTTTCGCAAACTCGACCCCCGGCCTGATCAATACACTTGGTGGAGCCAGCGGGGGCAGGCCCGTGCCAAAAATGTGGGCTGGCGCATTGATTATCAAATTGCAACACCAGGAATTGCCGCGCTTGCGAAAGCCACTTTTATTCACACGGCCGATTTGTTTTCAGACCATGCGCCCTTGGTGGTCGATTACGAGGGATCTAATGCTTTATGAAGCTTGCGGCGTTCTTGCCGCAGCTGTTTTTTCTCTTCAGAACTTAAGACTTTCCATTGTGCGTGCAGCTGATCATGAAGCGCCTTGCGCTCTTGCACGCTGAGCTGCGCAAGCTTGTGACGCAATGACTCCTTGTAGGCCTGTCGTTGCTCGGGGCTTGCCTTTTTAAGCTGCGCGGAAAGGGCCCGTAGGCGCGACAAGCGCTCTTGCACACTCCAACGGGCAGCCTCTTGCGGGTCCCAAGGCTCCGGCAAGGCGGCCATGGCCGAAAAACTAATTAGTGTGAGCGCAATGCTTGCGCTGATCAAAATAATCTGAGTTTTAAAAAGTCGGTTCATCGATCATTCCTTAGGGTGGTGTTGAAAAACGCCACTATGCCGAGCACCACAAGTGCATCGGCCAAACGATCTAGAACTGAAACAAACGAGTTAAGGCAGCATCATGCGCGAGACTTGCTCTGCGATCAGCATGACCGGTGCATTGGTATTTCCCGATGTGATCGTGGGCATGCTCGACGCATCGACCACCCGCAAGCGTGCAACCCCACGCACCCGACATTGCGCATCGAGCACCGTCATGGGGTCTCGGGCCTGCCCGGTGTCTGACACCTGGCCCATGGCGCAGGTGGAGACCGGGTGGAAAATAGTGGTGCCCAGGTCTCCCGCAGCCTTGGCCAGGTCGGATTCGGTCGTTAAGGATTCGCCGGGCAGCATCTCACGCGGGTTAAACGGTGCAAGCGCCTTGGATTGCATGATTTTTCGCGTGAACTGCAGGCCGCGCACCGCCACGTGTCGGTCGTGCTCGGTTGATAAATAGTTACAAAAAATCTTGGGCGCTGCCATGGGATCAGGATGCACCGCGCGTACCCAACCCCGTGAGCTTGGCCGAAGATTGCAAACGCTCGGGGTAATCGCATTAAACGGATGCAAGGGCTCGCCAAACTTGGGCAAGGACAAAGGCTGAACATGCCACTCCATATCTGGGGTGGGTTCTTGATCCGAGCTTTTTGCAAAAGCACCCAAAGTCGAGGGTGGCATGGTCAAGGGGCCCGTGCGAAACAGGGCGTATTGCAGGCCCATGCCAATGCGCGTGAACCAATTTTTATACAACGTATTAACGGTCTTGCAGTGATCCACTTGGTAAACCGTTCGAATCTGCAAATGGTCTTGCAGGTTTTCTCCAACACCAGGCAAATCCACGACTGGAGTAATGCCCAGGGCATGCAGTCGATCGGCCGGGCCAATACCCGAGACTTGCAATAAGTGGGGCGAACTCACAGCGCCCGCACTCAGAATGACTTGGTCGGTTGCCATGACGGTCTTGCGAACACCCTCATGCAAAATTTCCAGCCCCGTGGCTTCGTGCGCAGCATTAGCCCAGGCCTGTTGCGCCCATCGCGGCTGATTGCGCGTGGCGTGATCAATGGGTTGGGTGAGCACCCGCAAGACATGGGTACGGGTCATGACCGTCAGGTTTTTTCGGTGCCGCACCGGGTGCAAAAATGCATCGGCCATGGACCATCGCACCCCGCGCTTTTGGGTCATTTGAAAATAAGCGCAGCCGGCGTTGTCCCCGCGATTAAATTCCTCGATCGGCGCAATGCCTTGCTCAGCAGCAGCTTCTCGCCAGGCATCGAGAATTTCCCAGCGCACCCGCGCGGCTTCCACGCGCATTTCGCCGCCTGCGCCATGCCAAGCGTTCGCACCGCCAAAATAATCTTCAATTGATTTGTAGGTCTCAAGAGCGCTTTCCCAAGACCAGTGATCATCGTGAGTGGCCTGCGCCCAGCGCGCGTAATCGCTCGCCTGGCCACGCATGTAAATCATGGCGTTAATTGAGGAACAGCCGCCAATGACCTTGCCGCGTGCGTAATGAATGGTGCGGCCATTAAGTCCGGGCTCTGCTTCGGTCTTAAAGCACCAGTCGGTGCGCGGATTTGCGATGGTAAACAAATAGCCAACCGGGATCTTGATCCAGACCCAGTCGTCTTCACCGCCCGCCTCAATCAGCAAGACCCGATGTTTGGGATTGGCGGACAGTCGGTTTGCCAACAGGCAGCCTGCGCTGCCTGCGCCCACAATAATGGAATCAAACTGCATCATGCTTAAATCGCAAGTGTTCTGCGTAAGGATAGACATCGTCGAGAATGCCACGATTGATGCGCTCTTGTTGGGCAGCCCAGTACTGCGGTGTCAACAAATCGGCGTGATAGCGCATAAACGCCTGTCGAAGCTTGGGTTGGCCGAGCAAAAATGTCTCGAACTCCTCGGGAAACACATCGTTAGGGCCGATGGTGTACCAAGGCTCTGAGGCCATTTCGTCTTCTGGTGTGCGCGGCTCGGGAATGTGCCGGAAATTGCATTCCGTCAAATACTGAATCTCATCGTAATCGTAAAACACCACGCGGCGCTGCCGAGTCATGCCAAAGTTTTTATAAAGCATATCGCCCGGAAAAATATTGGCGCCCACTAACTGCTTGATTGCATCGCCATACTCTTTCACCGCGTGGTCAGTTTCCGACTCGGTGGCGTGCTCCAAATAAAGATTCAAAGGAATCATGCGCCGCTCAATGTATAAGTGCTTTAACACAATGCGATCGCCCATTTCCACAATCATGCTTGGCGCGTACTCTTTGATCTCATCGATCAGGCTAGACTCAAACCGAGATCGAGGGAAATCGACATTCGAATATTCCCAAGTGTCGGCCATGCGGCCGGCACGATCATGCACCTTCACCAACAAATACTTTGACTCAATATGCTCCCGGCTGACATCTTTGCTGCGCTTGTCTTTAATGATTTTAAAAACATACGGAAACGACGGCAGGGTGAACACCAGCATGACCAAGCCTTTAATGCCATCGGCAATTTTGAAGCGATCGGTCGAGTTTTTAAGGTGCAACAGCAAGTCCCGATAAAACAAGGTCTTGCCCTGCTTGTGCAGCCCCAGCATGGTGTAAAGCTCGCTTTTGGCTTTGTTGGGCAGCAGGGTTCTTAGAAACTGAACATAGGCCGAAGGAACCTCCATATCCACCATAAAGTAGGAGCGGGCAAAGGAAAACATCACCGAGATCTGTTCGGGGGAAAACAGCACGGTGTCGATGAACACCCGGCCAGTACGGCCACGAATAATTGCAACGGCAAACGGCACGGGGTCGCCATCGTTCATGATTCGGCCAATCAAGTAGGCGCCCTTGTTGCGAAAAAATAAAGACCGCAACACATGGATCTGCAGGTCTGCCTGAGAATGCCATGGCCGCTCCAAGCGCTTACATAGCGCTCGGCGCACCAGGCGCAAATCGCGAGAAATATCTTCCCAGGGGCATGCCAAGCCAATGTCGACGGCGATATCGAGCAGGGTCCGCTTTAGGCCCCGCTGCTTGGGGTAATAGACACGATAAGAAGGCGGGTCGGAATCGAGGTATTCGGTTGAAACCTGCGGGCGCACAAACAAAATGTCATTGCGAAAATATTCGCGATCCAAAAGCTTGGTGGTCACCGAATTGAAAAAAGTCTCGGCCAGTTCGGGCTGCCGATGATCAAAGATGAGCTGGGTAAAGCTGCGTTTCACATCTTGCCAAAAGGCCGCCGATTTGACGGACTCGCCAAACTGCTCACGCATTTTTTCGCAAGCCTCTTTGACACGCAGATCGTAAAAAGCAATTCGCTCACGGGCGAGCTCGCGAATGGCGTGGAAATTGCCGACCTCAAATCGCTGCTTGGCCTGCTGTGCGTTGTAGCGAAACAAGGCGTAGTGCCGATCAAACCCTGCGAGCAGCGTCTTGGCAGCGGCCATGGACTGATCCATCTGCCCCTCCTTCGGTAAAGGCTTATTGTCGCTGGAGAACAAAGCCTTGCACAGTCTTGGAGCGGGTTCGAGAAATGCTCATCAAGATCCCGGCGCCCAAACCCAGGGTCACCATGGCCGTGCCGCCATAAGACATCCACGGCAACGGCACACCCACCACTGGCAGCACCCCAATGACCATGCCAATGTTGACAAACGCGTAATTGAAAATAGTGAGCGAAATTGCTGCGGCCAAGAGTCGTGAAAACAAGGTAGGCGCGCCAATTGCAATCCACAACCCTCGCAGAATCATGACGGCATACAGCGAGACCAACAACAGATTGCCCAAAAGCCCGAACTCTTCTGAAAAAGCCGCAAATACAAAGTCGGTGGAGCGCTCAGGAATAAATTCCAAATGCGTTTGCGTGCCTTGCAGCCAGCCCTTGCCCAGCAGGCCCCCCGAGCCCACCGCAATCACCGATTGAATAATGTGAAACCCCTTGCCCAACGGGTCGCGCATCGGATCGACCAAAGTGCAGACCCGCTGGCGCTGATATTCCCGAAACCCCGGCCAGTTCACGCCTTCTGCGCACGCTGTATCGCCAAACAGCAGCAAGGTCACCAATCCTGCAACCGCCAGCACAAGCACCGCCAGCACAAGCTTCCAGGAGATCCCTGCAAAAAACAGCACAAAAAGCCCTGCGGAAAACACCAAAATAGCAGTGCCCAAATCAGGCTGCTTCACAATCAATAGCGTCGGTACGGCCAATACAGCAACCGCGACAGCCCAATGTCGAATCGAAGACAAGCCCTCATAACGCTGCACAAGCCAGGCCAGCATTAAAGGCATGGCAATTTTCATGAGCTCAGAGGGCTGAATACGCGTAAAGCCGAGATTAAGCCAGCGCTGCGCCCCTTTTGAAGAGTCTCCCACCAAGGCCACAGCCACTAAGAGCAACACGCCCAAAACAAACAAGGGTAGGGCAATTCGGGACAAGACGGTAGGCTTGACATGGGCCACGGTCCACATCAGCACAACGGCCAAAACAAAATTACGGACATGGTCAGCAAATCGCCCTTCAAGCTCACTGCCTGCGCTGTACAGAATCAGCATCGACAAAAACGCAATGCCCAGAAAGCTCGCCAAAAACACGCTGTCAAAAACAGAGAACACTGCGCGCACTTTTGCAAGCAGGCCACCAACTGGGGGGTTCATGCTACTGGGCATTGGCAGGGGCCTTTTTTAACAGCACATAATCAAACACCTTGCGTGCGATCGGCGCGGCGGCGGCAGCGCCAAAGCCGCCGTTCTCAACAATCAAAGCGAGCGCCACTTGGGGGTCTTCAACCGGCGCAAACGCGACATAAAGCGAATGGTCCCGAAACCGCTCCGCAATTTTCGAGGCATTGTATTTTTCATTTTGCCCAATGCTGATGACCTGCGCCGTTCCGGTCTTACCGGCAACGGTATAGGGCGCGCCCGCAAAAATTCGCGCACCCGTTCCCGAGCGATTGACTTCGGCCATGGCGTCAATTACCAGATCCAAGGTTTTTTCACTGACTATTATTTGTCGCAACACTTCGGGCGCAAACTCAGTCACCTCTCCGGTCACCGGATCTTCTACCGAACGCACCAGCCGTGGCTTCATCAGGGTTCCTCGATTGGCCAGGCCGGCAGTTGCCGCCGCCAATTGAAGAATTGAAAAAGAGTTATAGCCTTGGCCAATGCCAATCGACATGTTTTCACCCGCAAGCCAAGGCTGCTTGAACCGCTCTTGCTTCCAGGTGCTCGAAGGCAAGATCCCTTGAGTTTCGCCCACAAGGTCAATGCCCGTGCGCGTGCCAAAGCCCCAAGGCGAGACATATTGATGAATCAGGTCAACGCCCATATCGCGCGCCAAAATGTAATAGTAGGTATCGCTTGACACCACAATGGCTTTTTTCAAGTTCACAATGCCATTGCCGCGCGGGTTGCTGTCACGAAACTTGTGATTGCCAAACATGAAAAAACCGGGATCGTTAATGGTGTCTTCAGGCTTGCGCATGCCCGATTCAAGCGCCGCAATCGCCACAAACGGCTTATAGGTCGAGCCTGGCGGATATGTGCCCCGCAAGGGTCGGTTCAGCAAAGGCTTGTCGGGAGAGTTATTCAGGCTGTTCCATGTGGTGGCATCAATGCCGTCGATAAAAAGCGACGGGTCAAAGTTCGGCATGGAGACAAACGCCAACACTTCGCCCGTTTTCGGCGCCAGCGCCACTAAAGCACCCCGGCGATTGCCATAGGCTTGCTCAATGATTTTTTGAAGCTCAGCATCCAAAGAAAGGTTCAGGTTTTTGCCGGGCACTGGCTCACGACGCTCTAGGCTGCGGACCATGCGCCCGCCGGCCGTTGTTTCCACTTGGTCAAAGCCCGGCTTGCCGCGCAACACCGCTTCATAAGACTGCTCAATGCCAAGCTTGCCAATGTGCGAGACACCAAAGTAAGCCTGGCCCATGTCATCACGCTCAATGCGATCACGATCAGCCTGGGAAATTCTTCCGATATGCCCCAGCACATGCGACGACGAATCGCCCAAAGGATAAGCCCGCATGCTGCGCACATTCACGGCAACGCCAGGCATATTGCTGGCATGCACCGCAAGACGCGCCACCTCGGCATCGTTTAATGAAGGCCGCAAAGGAATGGAGTCGTACCGGCGAAGCTCGCCTTTAAGCCTTCGAAAACGGTGCAGATCCAGATCGCTTAAATCGATCAGGGATTTCAAATGATCAAGTGTGGCGTCAAGATCAGCAACCCGATAGGGCTCAATTTCCAAGGAAAAAGTCACCGTGTTTTGCACAAGCGGCTTGCCGTGTCGATCCAGAATTTCTCCGCGCGGCGCCTGCACAGGCAACAGGGCAATGCGATTGTCTTCAGAGATCGAGAAAAAATCGTCGTGCTTCCACACTTGCAAATACACCAGGCGCGCAACCAAGAGACCAAAGCAGGCCAGCACCAGCACGGCCATAAACGACGCCCTTAGCCGGAAATCCTGAACTTTGTCCTTGCGAAATTCATTCATCGTTCAACACGCCTGCATCAGCGGCCGATCGCAGCCGTTGAATCCGAGGGCCGATTCAGCCTTCCAATCACCATGCGAGACAACGGCACCCAAAGGACTGCCGTCATGATGGGCGACAAAAGAAAAATCCACGGCGGAAAAATTCCAGTAAAGAAAAAGTGCACCATCACTACAACCAGATGGGCCAGGAGAAACAACGGCAACAGCTGCATGGCCTGGCCTGGAACCGAATACCATAACAAGCGCCGATGCAAGGCAATCGCACCAAATGACAGTATTGAATAGGCCAGTGCATGCTGGCCCAGCAGTGAGCCAGAGTAGACATCCATGACCAATCCCAAAAGCCAGGCCAACGCCATGCCAATGCGTCGCGGCTGATAAACGTTCCAAAACACCAGAATCAGCGCTAAAAACCCGGGCATGGGCCAGCTTCCCCAGGGGAGCATTTCAAGCACGATGGCGATGGCAAACGACCAAAAAATCATGCTCTTGGAAGGCGCGCGGCCCAGTAGCGTTCGGCTCACTTGCGTCCCCCGGTGGATGCCCCCGGCTGGCGAGGATTGAGTTCGCGTGGCGCTGGCGGAATCAGGCTTTGGTCAACGAGCACCACGATCACTTGACGCATGGGCGCAACCGGCGCGCTTGGCGAAGCGAATGCTCGCGCAAACTGCCCAGTGTCGCGCTCGATCTGATCAATCGTGGCCACCGGCAAGCCGCTCGGATAAATGCCGTCAAGGCCAGAAGTCACCACAAGGTCGCCGGGCACCACATCGGCATCGACATGCAAATATTTCAGCAACACACGCTGGCCGTCTCCTGCCGCCAGGGTTCGAATTCCAGAACGCGGAAAACTTACCGGGATGGTGAGCGATGGGTCGTTAAGCAAAGACACTTCGGAGGTAATTGGCGAAACACGAACCACTTGGCCCACCACGCCTTTGGCATTGATGACCGGATGGCCCACTGCCACGCCATGCTGGCTGCCGCGATCAATGACCACCCGTTTGCTAAAAATGTCTCTGCTCTGATGGCTGATCTCGGCCGCCAAGGTTTTATGCCGAATCGCTGGCCGTAAATCTAACAGTGCACGCAGTGCTGCGTTTTCTTGTTGAACCTGCTCGGCGAGCAAGGCCGCCTGAGCCGCTTGCGCTTCTCGTTGCGCTAAAGCCGCCTCTCGATCCAGCACATTAAAAGTGGCATGCAAACGATCGCCGGTCCAGTGCACAAGATCGCGCGGCGCCGACAGCAACTCGAGCACCGGAAACAGCACGGTCTGCAGCCCTTGGCGCAACGGCTTTAACATGCCAAAGTGCAAGTCGGCATAGATCAAGAGCAGCGACAAAAGGACTGCGATCAGCAGTCTTAGCCTTGCAGGAAGGCCTTGTTTGAAAAGTGGCGGTGGAGTCTGAGAGAGCGCCATATTAAAAAATGGCGACCTCCTTACTCACTTGCAAACACATCTTTGTAATCGTCGATTCGATCAAGCGCCACGCCACAGCCACGCACCACACAGGTCAAAGGATCTTCAGCGATATACACCGGCAGGCCGGTTTCTTCGGCCAGCAAACGGTTCAGGTCGCGCAACAAGGCGCCGCCACCGGTCAGAATCAGGCCTCGCTCGGCAATGTCGGCCGCAAGTTCCGGCGGCGTTTGCTCAAGCGCATTTTTAATGGCCACCACAATTTGATTTAAAGGCTCGGTGAGCGCTTCTAAAATTTCATTGCTCGAAACAGTGAATGTGCGCGGAATGCCTTCTGAAAGGTTACGGCCACGCACTTCAAGTTCACGAATTTCGCTGCCTGGAAACGCCGAGCCAATTTTTTTCTTGATGGTCTCTGCCGTTTGCTCACCGATCAACATTCCAAAATTACGGCGAATGTAATTAATGATTGATTCATCAAACTTGTCGCCGCCCACACGCACGCTGCCTGCATAGACCAAACCACCCAATGAGATCACGCCCACTTCAGTGGTGCCGCCGCCAATGTCGACAACGATTGAGCCTTGAGGCTCAGAAATTTCAAGGCCCGCGCCAATGGCTGCCGCCATTGGCTCTTCAATCAAATACACCTGGCTTGCGCCAGCCGACAAGGCCGACTCACGAATCGCGCGGCGCTCGACTTGTGTTGAGCCGCTGGGCACACAAATAATCACGCGTGGGCTCGGAGACATGAACTTCTTTTCGTTGACCGAACGAATGAATTGTTTGAGCATTTGCTCCGTCACGGTGAAGTCGGCAATCACGCCGTCTTTCATGGGGCGAATGGCTTCGATATTGCCCGGCACTTTGCCCAGCATTTGCTTAGCCTTTTGGCCCACTGCTTCAATCACTTTTTTGCCGCCGGCACCGCCTTCTTGACGAATCGCCACCACCGAAGGCTCATCAAGCACCACGCCTTTGCCACGCACATAAATCAGGGTGTTGGCGGTGCCAAGGTCAATTGCAATATCCTGCGAAAAGTACTGTCGAATAAAGCCGAGCATAGAGAACCTGTGCGAAAAGAAAAGGATAATAAAGCACAAACCCAATCTCACTTTGAACCGCCGTGAACCTCGAACCCAAAGACCTTCAAAAACTCGCCCGACTTGCCCGGCTGTCCCTGTCCGAAAAACGACAAGGCGAACTCTTGCCCTCGTTAAACTCTGTCATTGATTGGGTCGGCGAGCTGTCCCAAGCCCCAACCCAAGGCATTGCGCCCATGGCCCACCCCCATGCCTTGTCGCTTCGGCTGCGCGAAGACGAAGCCCAAGCCCTGCCGGCACGCGAAGACCTGATGAAGAACGCCCCCGAGCAGTCCGGCGGCCTGTTTCTTGTGCCCAGGGTGGTGGAATGAGCGGCGCGATCAACCCCTTTTCAGACCTGGCCAGCCTGGCCAAAGCCTTATCCAGCAAGGAAATCAGCGCGATTGAGCTTGCGACTCTGTATTTGGATCGACTCGAGCGTGACTCGACCAATGCGGTCTTGGCACTCGACCGCGAACCCAGCCTGAGACAAGCCAAGGTCGCCCAGGCCCGTATTAACGCTGGCGAGCTCGAGGCCGCCAAGGCCAGCGGACAAGCCTTCTCTCTGGTAGGCCTGCCGATTGCCCATAAAGATATTTTTGTGACCCAGGAGTGGCCCACCACTGCCGCTTCCAAAATCTTGGAAGGCTATCGCAGCCCCTTCGATGCCACTGTGGTGGAAAAATTAAGCCTCGCCGGCACCGTGAACCTGGCCAAGCTCAACTGCGACGAATTCGCCATGGGCTCGGGCAATACCCACTCGGCATATGGCCCGGTTAAAAACCCCTGGGATCCGGCTGCCATCCCCGGTGGCTCCTCTGGCGGCTCGGCCGCGGCCGTGGCCGCTGGGCTTGTGCCCGCTGCCACCGCCACCGACACGGGCGGCTCGATTCGCCAGCCCTGTGCCATGTGCGGCCTCACCGGGATCAAGCCAACCTACGGCCGGGTCTCGCGCTGGGGCATGATCGCCTACGCTTCAAGCCTGGATCAGGCAGGGCCCATCGCCCGCACGGCACTTGATTGCGCAGTGCTGCTCTCGGCCATGTCCGGGTTCGATGAAAAAGACTCCACGAGCCTGGCCCTGCCCGCAGAAGATTTCAGCCGTGGCTTGGGCGAGCCCTCGGAAGGTGCGAGCAACACGCAACCGCTACATGGGCTGCGAATTGGCCTTCCCAAAGAATTTTTTGCCCAGGGGCTCGCTCAAGAAGTGCAGCAGGCCATTGACTGCGCCATCAAGGAATTTCAGGCGCTTGGCGCCAATGTGGTGGAAGTGAGCCTGCCTCGAACACGCTTAAGCATTCCGGCGTATTACGTTATCGCCCCGGCAGAGGCGTCCAGCAACTTAAGCCGCTTCGATGGCGTGCGTTATGGCTATCGGGCGCAAAGCCCCAAAGATCTTGAAGACCTTTATTGCCGCTCGCGCTCAGAAGGTTTTGGCGAAGAAGTGCAGCGAAGAATTCTGATCGGCACCTTTGTGCTCTCACATGGCTATTACGATGCGTATTACCTGCAGGCCCAAAAGGTTCGTAGGCTTGTGGCCGATGATTTTGAATCGGCCTTTGCACACTGCGACCTGATTGCCGGGCCTGTGGCCCCGAGGGTTGCATGGGAAATTAACGAACCCATCACCGACTCCTTGCAGGAATATCTTGCCGATATTTACACCTTGGGCGTTAACCTTGCGGGCTTGCCTGCCATGTCAATTCCCTGCGGATTTGGCCAGGGCGCCCATGCCCGCAGGCCTGTAGGACTGCAGCTCATCGGCCCCAAATTTCAGGAAAACCGTTTGTTAAAGGCCGCCCATTATTTTCAGCAAGCGACCGATTGGCACCTGAAAACACCCGAGGGGTTGAAAGGGGGTGCGGCATGAGCTGGGAAATCGTGATTGGCCTTGAAACCCATGTGCAACTCAAGACCAAGTCGAAAATTTTCTCACCGGCATCAACGGCATTCGGTGCGCCCCCCAACACGCAGGCACATATGGTGGACATGGCCTTGCCCGGCGTGTTGCCGGTTTTAAACCACGAGGCAGTAGCCTGCGCGATTCGATTTGGCTTGGCGGTTGGCGCAAACATTGCCCTGCATTCGGTGTTTGCACGAAAAAATTATTTTTATCCCGATTTGCCCAAGGGCTACCAAATCAGCCAGTTTGAAATCCCTGTGGTGCAGGGCGGTTTGGTCACGATCGTGACCGACCAAGGCGTGAAATCAATTGAATTAACGCGCGCCCACCTAGAAGAAGATGCGGGCAAATCAATTCACGAAGGCATTGAGGATCTGCCTCAGGGCTGCTCAGGCATTGACCTAAACCGGGCCGGAACCCCTTTGCTAGAAATTGTGACCGAACCGGTCATGCGATCAGCAAAAGAAGCGGTGGCTTATGCCAAAGCGTTGCACACCTTGGTGACCTGGATCGGCATTTGCGATGGCAATTTGCAGGAAGGCTCTTTTCGGGTCGATGCCAATGTGTCCGTTCGGCCTGTCGGCGAAAAAGGTTTTGGCACACGCTGTGAAATTAAAAACCTGAACTCATTCCGCTTTTTAGAAAAAGCCATTGAAGTGGAAGCACGACGCCAAATCGAGCTGATTGAAGATGGCGGCACCGTGGTGCAAGAGACCCGTCTTTTTGACCCAGAGCGCGAAGAAACCCGCGCCATGCGCTCTAAAGAAGATGCCCATGACTATCGCTACTTCCCTGATCCAGACCTTCCACCCTTGGTCATTACCCAAGACTGGATCGATTCGGTGAAAGCCTCTTTGCCGGAACTGCCGGAGGCGTTGCGCGCACGGCTGGTTCAAGAGTTTGGGCTCTCGGATTACGACGCCTCAATGGTGGCCTCAAGCCGCGATACCGCCGATTATTTCTTTGAGGTGCTCAAGGCAGGCAAGACACTAAAAGTCGACGCGAAACTGGCTGCCAACTGGATCATGGGTGATCTGGCGTCGCATTTGAATCAATCAGGCCTTGAAATCGCACAATCAAAAGTTTCGGCAGGGCAGCTTGCCGGCGTGATTGCCCGGGTGGTCGATGGAACGATCAGCAACAAGATCGCGCGCGAGGTGTTTGGCGCGATCTGGGCGGGCGAATTTGACGCCGCCGATGCTGTGATTGATGCGCGGGGGCTCAAGCAGATTCAAGACACGGGGCTCATTGAGGGCTTTGTGAATGAAGTGATCGCTGCCAACCCCAAAATGGTGGAAGAATTCAAAAGCGGCAAAGAAAAAGCCATGAATGCCCTGGTAGGCCAGGTCATGAAAAAATCACAGGGCAAAGCAAACCCACAGCAAGTCAGTGATTTGATCAAGGCCAAGCTTGCATAATCGCGGTATGACTTACGCCACTGCTTTTCACCTTCACCAAACCGCTCCGCTGATTACGCCAACACTGCGTGATTTCGGAAACGGTATTTATGGCATTGATTCGGGCTATTTTCGCGAAGAGTTCGACGCGGTTCACCTGATCGTTGAAAACGGCCGCGTCGCGGTCATGGATACATCGACCAACTACACGGTGCCGCGCATCCTCGATTCGATCAAGGCCCTAGGGCTTGGCCCTGAGCATGTCGATTGGATTTTGCTCAGCCATGTGCACCTGGATCATGCGGGCGGCGCAGGCCTGTTGGCGCAGCACTGCCCCAATGCCAAAGTTACGGTGCACCCGCGCGGCAAGCGACACATGGTCGACCCTTCGAAACTGTTTGTTGCGGTATGCGAGGTTTATGGCGAGGAAATGGCCCAGCGCGAATATGGAACACTCGTGCCCATTGCGCAGGATCGCATTGTTGAAACGCCCGAGGGCGCGCACGTTTCGCTGGCCGGCCGGATCATTGAGTTTTGGGATTCGCCAGGCCATGCCAAACACCATGTCTACATTCGCGATGTGCGCACCAACAGTTTTTTCACAGGCGATACCTTTGGCATTTCTTATCGGGACTTCGATACGGCCAAGGGCGCTTACTGTTTTGTCACCACCTCGCCCTCGCAGTTCACGCCGGACGATTTTAAAAATTCTGTACGCAGGCTCATGGCAGCCAAGCCCCAGTTTGTCTACCTAACCCACTATGCCCAGCTTGGCGATGTGGTAAGGCATGGGGAGATTTTGCTTGCGCAAACCGATGAATATGTTGAGATTGCCTTGCGCCACAAACATGCAGGCAGCGAGCGGGCTGCAAGAATTCGCCAAGATTTGCAGACCGTGATGATGCGCGATCTGCGGGCTCACGGCGTGACACTCACCGATGCGCAGTGTCTGGATGTGCTGGACCTTGATCTAAAACTAAACTCGGATGGCTTGGTTTGCTGGCTAGACTCGTTGGATCGCCACGGGGCTTAGCAGCCCCTCGCGATGACGCCGTGAGATTCGTCATTGCGAGGGCCCTGCTGACGGGCTTTTAATTCGTCATTGCGAGGGCCCTGCTGACGGGCTTTTAATTCGTCATTGCGAGGGCCCACAGGGCCCGTGGCAATCCACCGCTACAATTCCCCCATGCCTTCAAAATTGCCTGAATCTCCCGCCTTTGTGCCGTTTCGCGAGCAACTCGCCAAACGCATCATGGTGCTCGACGGTGCCACGGGCACCATGATTCAGCAGTACAAGCTCTCTGAAGACGAATACCGTGGAACAAGCGCACCGCAACTGCCTGCGGGGGTGCGCGAAGCCATTGCCCAGGCCGTTGCCCAAGGCATTGATGTCAAAGGCAATAACGAGCTGCTCTCGTTAACCCGGCCCGATGTGATTGCCCAGATTCACGATCAGTACTTAAGTGCTGGCGCCGATATTGTTGAGACCAATACCTTTGGTGCAACCACGATTGCACAAGAAGACTATCGCCTGCCGCAGCTTGCGCGAATCATGAACCTTGAATCGGCCCGCATTGCCAAAGAGGCCTGCAAAAAGTTTTCGACACCCGACAAACCCCGTTTCGTGGCTGGCGCCATTGGGCCCACACCGCGCACCGCGTCGATTTCGCCCGATGTCAACGACCCCGGTGCACGCAATATCAATTTTGATCAGCTGCGCGAATCTTATGCGGAACAGATTGACGCCTTGATTGAAGGCGGGGCCGATGTGCTGCTTTTGGAAACCATCTTTGACACACTGAACGCCAAGGCCGCAATCTTTGCCATGGAAGAGGTGTTTGCCAAACGCGGCATGCGCTACCCGGTCATGATCTCGGGCACGATTACCGATGCTTCGGGTCGAATTCTGTCGGGCCAAACCGTTGAAGCATTTTGGAACAGCATTCGGCACGCCAACCCGATTACGGTGGGCTTAAATTGCGCCCTGGGTGCCGCACTGATGCGGCCCTATGTCGAAGAGATCTCCAAGCTTGCCGATACCGCGATTTGCATCTACCCCAATGCTGGCCTGCCCAACCCCATGGCGCCGACCGGTTTTGACGAAACACCGCCGATCACTTCTGGCTTTTTAAAAGAGTTTGCCGAACAGCACTGGGTCAATGTGGTGGGCGGCTGCTGCGGCACTACGCCCGAACATATTGCGGCCATTGCCAAGGCAGTGGAAGCATTTCCGGCCCGCAAAATTCCTGAAGTCGCGCCCAAGCTGCGTTTGTCAGGTCTTGAGGCCTGCAATATTGATGAATCCTCATTTTTTGTAAATGTGGGTGAGCGCACCAATGTCACAGGCTCCAAGCAGTTTGCAAAATTAATTTTGGCCGGTGAATTTGAGCAGGCCATTGCCGTGGCCCGCCAGCAAGTTGAAAACGGCGCCCAGGTGATTGATGTGAACATGGATGAAGCCATGTTGGACTCCGAAGCGGCCATGGTGCGCTTTCTGAATCTAATCGCCTCGGAGCCGGATATTTCTCGCGTGCCCATCATGATCGACTCTTCCAAGTGGAGCGTGATTGAGGCAGGCTTGAAATGTGTGCAGGGCAAGGCGATTGTGAACTCAATCTCCATGAAAGAAGGCGAAGAAGAGTTCTTGCGCCAGGCCACGCTGTGCCGTCGTTACGGTGCCGCAGTGATTGTGATGGCATTTGATGAGAAGGGCCAGGCCGACACCTTGGAGCGTCGCAAAGAAATTTGTTCGCGCGCCTATAAGCTTTTAACGGAGCAAGTGGGCTTTCCGCCACAAGACATTATTTTTGATCCCAATATTTTCGCGATTGCTACAGGCATTGAGGAACACAACGCCTATGCCCTTGATTTCATTGAGGCCACGAAATGGATTCGCCAAAACCTGCCGCATGCCAAGGTATCCGGCGGTGTATCCAATGTGAGCTTTTCCTTCCGTGGTAATGACCCCGCACGCGAAGCAATTCACACGGTGTTTTTGTATCACGCTGTAAAAGCTGGCATGACCATGGGCATCGTCAACGCTGGTCAGCTCGGAGTCTACGAAGACCTTGACCCCGGGCTGCGCGAACATGTAGAAGACATTGTGCTGAACCGCCGGCCCGATGCAACAGAGCGCATGATTGACTTTGCCGGAAAATTGAAAAGCGAAGGCAAGCGCGAAGAAACCCAGCTGCAATGGCGTGGCTTTAATGCCGAAAAGCGTCTTGAGCATGCCCTGGTCCATGGCATTACCGAATTCATTGTGGGCGACACCGAGGAGATGCGCCAGGAAATCGCTGCGCGTGGTGGAAGGCCTATTGAAGTCATTGAAGGGCCACTCATGGCCGGCATGAATGTGGTGGGTGATTTATTTGCCCAAGGCAAGATGTTTCTGCCCCAGGTCGTGAAATCGGCCCGGGTCATGAAAGCCGCCGTGGCCCACCTGGTGCCCTTTATTGAAGAAGAACAAAAGGCCTCGGGCACCACACAAGCAAAAGGCAAGATCATTATCGCCACTGTCAAAGGCGATGTGCACGACATTGGAAAAAACATTGTTTCGGTCGTGCTTCAGTGCAATAACTTTGAGGTGGTCAACCTGGGCGTGATGGTGCCTGCGCAACAAATTCTGCAGGCTGCCAAAGACCACAACGCAGACATTATTGGCTTATCAGGTCTCATTACGCCCTCGCTTGAAGAAATGTCTTATGTGGCCAAAGAAATGGAGCGCGATGACTGGTGCCGTTGCAAACAGATTCCGCTGTTAATTGGCGGGGCCACCACATCGCGGGTGCACACCGCCGTAAAAATTGCGCCCAACTACTCGGGCCCGGTGATCTGGGTACCCGATGCCAGCCGTTCGGTGCCGGTGGCCCAGTCGCTCACCAGCGATGCCGCACAAAAGGGCGCTTACCTTGGCGAGCTATTGCGTGACTATCAAAAACTGCGCGAGCGGCATGCTGCAAAAACGGCAACGCCCTTGCTCACACTCGATCAAGCGCGTGCCAACGCACCCAAAATCGATTTCCAAAACACCATGCCACCAAAACCCAAGGCCATTGGCCGCAGGGTGCTGAAGTCTTACGACTTAAATGAGCTGGTCGACACCATTGACTGGACACCCTTTTTCCAGACCTGGGATCTGGCTGGGCCTTTCCCCGCAATTCTGGAAGATGAGATTGTGGGTGCGCAGGCACGCCAAGTTTATGCCGATGGCAAGGCCATGCTGGCGAAACTGGTATCGCAGCGTAAGCTCACCGCCAACGGCGTATTTGGCTTGTTCCCCGCGCAGCGCACTGCGCCAGAAGACATTACGATCTACGCCGATGAAGCCAAAACCACAGCGCTCTTGACCTGGGTGGGCTTGCGCCAACAAACTCAAAAACCCAGTGGAGAGTTCAACAAAGCCTTGGCCGACTATGTCGCGGATGACGCAAGCGGTGTTCGCGATTATCTCGGCTGCTTCGCGGTGAGCATTGAGGGCGCCGAAAAGCTCGCACAAGACTATGAAGCTAAGGGCGATGATTACAACGCCATCTTGGTCAAAGCCATTGCCGACCGTTTGGCCGAATCATTTGCCGAACGACTGCACCAGCGCGTTCGCACCGAATTCTGGGGCTATGCGGGGCATGAAGCGCTTTCTAACGACGAGCTGATTAAAGAAAAATATCAGGGCATTCGCCCCGCGCCCGGCTATCCTTCGTGCCCCGATCACACTGTAAAAGTCGATCTATTCAGAGTATTGAATGCTGCGGAAATTGGCATGTCACTGACCGAGAACCTGGCCATGATTCCCGCTTCAGCAGTCAGCGGTTTTTATTTCTGGCACCCCGAGTCGCAATATTTCAACTTGGGCACGATTGGCGATGACCAGCTCAAAGACTACGCCCAGCGTGCAGGGGTCAGTGAAGACGAGGCCCGCTCGCGACTTTCCCCCGCGCTGGGCTTTTAACACTTAGGGCTTTAAACGCCCCAGACCACGGGCACTTTTTTCTTTTCTGCAGCGGTGAGCATTTCCAGCAAAGGGAAGGCGCGCTGCGATAGGCTCACCGGCAGATCTTTTTCGCTGGCTTCGCCTTCGCGCACAGCTTCATCGTGGCTTTGCAAACGACCACGGTCAGCCATACGAGATTGTGCAACCACCTGCGCCAGTTTTGCCCGAACGATTGGCACCTGTTCCTCAGTGAAAATACCTTTTTCAGAAAACTCACGGCCAATTGCAGAAAAGACCATTTTCATCACCGGTTCGGTCATGAAAAAGCCGCCGCTGGCCTTAGATTTGAATTCAATGATCACGCTACACTTCCTTTCATGCGAGTTCGTTTCATTTTAGCGGCGAGCCTGGCGTTTGTGCTCATGGCCTGTGCGCCCAAACACGATTGGCGTGTGGTGTTTAACCAAGAGCATGGCTGGCAAGCCACATTTCCTGCCAAGCCGGTGCAGTTTTCCCGCGAAGTCGTTCTTCCTGGCACATCGCGCTCAATGCAATTGACACTTAGCTCTGCCAAAGTCGATGAAGCCATGTTTGCCGTGGGCTGGGTGGCCAAGGGCGATGAGTCAACACGCAAGGCCTTGGAATCTGCCATGCTGGCCAACATTAACGCTGATCACACTTCTATTGTTCGCAGCACCGCCGCCGTGTCAGGCCTTGCTGCAACATCAGTGCGAGCCAGTGGCGAAATGCGTATTCAGGCGGGCCACGGTTTTGTTCCTGTCTACCTGATCATGCGCTCGCTAACAGTGCGCGAGCCCGAACCCATGGTGATTGAAATTATTGCGGTGGGGCCCAAGGCCGATCTGCCTCTGGAAATTGCCGAGCAATTTGTTGAGTCGCTAAAGCTCGTGCGCTAAACCGCCTGGGTACCGCGATGACTTAAGCGGGCAGGTCAAGGGCGCGCCGCAGTTCAACCGCCTCGCTCACATGGCCCAATGCAATGCCTTTTGAATGATCCAAATCAGCAATTGTTCTAGCCACCCGAATCGTGCGGTGCCAGGCCCGCACACTCCATGAAAAACGTCGGGCAAGCTGCTCAAGCAGTTGGCTTGATTCTTCGCTTAACAGCCCTGCCACTTCCAACACCGAGGGTGGGCAGCGGCCATTGGTGAAAGACTGTCGTTGCTGTTGAACGGCCCGTGCATGGGTGACCTGCTCACGAAGCTCAGCGTTTAAACGCGTTGAGCTTGTTTTCTTGATCATGCTTTCAACAGCAACCGAGTCAAGTTGAATTGCCATATCAAACCGGTCAATTAAGGGGCCAGAAATTTTGGCCCGATACCGCTCGATGCGATCAGGGGGGCAACGGCAAACACGCTTCGCTTTTAGTGCGCCAAAGTATCCGCAAGGGCAGGGGTTCATGGCGGCAAGCAACATGAAATTTGCAGGGAAATTCGTTTTTCCACGCACTCGAGAAATGCTCACTTCTCCAGTCTCTAAAGGCTCGCGCAAACTTTCCAGGCAATCTCGGGAAAATTCTGGCAGTTCGTCTAAAAATAAAATCCCGTGGTGTGCCAGCGAAATTTCTCCGGGCCGAATGGGTGGGCCGCCACCAATTAAAGCCCTTGCAGGCGTGGTGTGATGGGGAGATCGAAAGGGGGGCCGGCGCCAAGTGTAGGGGTCAACACCTGCACACAGGCTTTTAAGGCTGGCCAGCTCACAGGCCTGTTGGCGCGACAGTTGCGGCAACAAGGCAGGAAGCCTGGCGGCAATCATCGATTTGCCCACCCCGGGCGGGCCGAACATTAAAAGATTGTGTTGCCCCGCTGCTGCAATCAGTGCGGCTCGTTTTGCTTTTTCTTGGCCATGAATTTCAGACCAATCGCTCTCGCTGCTTTCATACGTGGTGTTCTTTAGCGCCGCAGGATCAATGCTCGGCAGAAACACTCCTTCTTGCAAAAAATCAGTGACTTCGCGCAATGACGCTGCAAAACCCAACTGGGTTGATTCGGTGAGAGAAGCTTCAACGCGATTGCCCAGAGGCAACACCAAGGAGCGTGTTTGGTGAGTCGCGCCTTCGTTCAGAACACCCATGGCCAGTGCAAACGCACCGTGGACTGGCAACAGATTTCCTGTCAGCGATAGTTCGCCTACAAACTCCCAGCGCTTAAGCAGATGTTGCCCAGTCCGTTGTGCAATCTGGCCACTGGCCACCAAAATACCAATGGCAATGGGAAGGTCGAAGCGGCCCGACTCCTTGGGAAGATCCGCCGGCGCCAGGTTGACCGTGACACGACGCTGGGGAAACTCAAAACCCGAATTGTGAATTGCTGCACGCACTCGATCTTTCGCTTCACGCACTGCCGCGTCGGGAAGGCCGACAATTGAAAAGCTGGGAAGCCCGTTAGCCAGATCGGTTTCGACTTGCACGGGCAGGGCCGATAGGCCGCTAATGGCCCGCGAATGAATAATGGAGACAGACATCAGGCCATTGTCTGGCCCGAAAAAAGATTTTGTAATTAGACTGAAGGCCTAGGCAAACGGCTGATCCGACAACATGGATTGCCACGGGCCTTTGGCCCTCGCAATGACGGGAAGGGGTCATCGGCGGGAAGGCGTCA
>CAYTWR010000002.1:24554-73605 GCA_964442225.1 uncultured Burkholderiaceae bacterium
CGTCATCGCGAGCCGCGAAGCGGCGTGGCGATCCACGCACTAGCTCAGCTTCTTGGTCTCTAACTCCGCGACCCGTTGCTCCAGCACCGCCAGTTTTTCCAACGCCTTGGAAAGCATTTGAGTCTGAATCTCAAAATCTTCCCGCGTCACCACATCCATACGGTTCAACGCCGAAGACAGCGTGGCCTTCATGTGTTTTTCCACATCGGCAGCCGGGGATGACTTGACCAGCTCGGTCACTTTTTCCTGCAGATCGGCAAAGGCCTTGGGCAGGGGCGGAAGGTTGGGAAAGGGTGATTTAGCCATAAGCCAAATTTAGCACGCACTGATTGCAGCGTCACACCCCCGGCCAAATGCACCGAAAAAGTGCTTTTCACGCACCGACTCGGAACAAGCATGAGGAAAAAGCGGGGCAGGGAAGGCCTAAAAGATACCGAAGCATTAGAAATACCCTGAATTTAAACCTGGCACGACTTTCGCTTGTAAGGAATGCGGTCTCGCGTCGACCGAACCCTTTACCAGGAGTCTTCTCATGAAAAAAACAGTTCTTGCACTCTCTTTAGCAGCGATGACCCTTCCTGCCCTGGCCCAGCAAAAAGCCGCCGAGCCCGATTACACCGTTAGCGGCAACTTTGGACTTTTCTCGGACTATCGATTCCGTGGAATTTCGCAGACTGACTTAGGCCCTGCGCTCCAGGGTGGTTTTGATTTTGCCCACAAGAGCGGTTTTTACCTGGGGACTTGGGCCTCCAGCATTTCGGAGTACACAAGCTTTAACGGCGACGGTATGGAAATCGATTTCTACGGCGGCTACAAGTTTGCGATTGGCGATGTCGGCGTAGATATTGGCAACCTGTATTACTACTACCCGGGTGCTGTAGGAGCCCCGGACAAACCAAATACCAATGAAGTTTATGTTGGATTTTCCTACGGCCCCGTGTCTCTGAAAACCTCTTATGCCACCACGAAATATTTTGGGCTTGCCGAGACCAAAGGCACGCTTTACTACGACTTATCGGCCTCGATTCCTTTGGCAGATGGGTTAACGCTAAGCGCTCACGCGGGTTACTTGGACCTAAAAAATAAAGTTACCAGCACTGGGGGAGATGCTAGCTCTGGTACCGACTACAAACTTGCGATCTCCAAAGCACTGGGCGCTTACACCCTCTCTGCAGCCTATATTGGAAATAGCGGCGACTGGAAAAAATTTAACTCGCAAGTTGATGTAGACGGTGGGACGGGTACAGATTTGAAAGACCTCGGCAAGAGTGCTGTCGTGCTCTCTCTTTCCGCAACCTTCTAACCCCAACTGACTGAATCCACGGGCTTTGCAAAACACCGCAGCCCTTCATTCAACAAGAGGACAACATGAAACTAATCACTGCAATCATCAAGCCGTTCAAGCTCGACGAGGTGCGTGAAGCGCTGTCTGCCATTGGCGTGCAGGGCATCACCGTCACCGAGGTGAAAGGCTTTGGGCGCCAGAAGGGCCATACGGAGCTCTACCGCGGCGCGGAATACGTTGTTGATTTTCTGCCCAAGGTCAAAGTGGAAGCTGCTGTCTCCGACGATTTGCTGGAACGTTCAATCGAAGCGATTGAGGGCGCAGCCCGCACCGGCAAGATCGGTGACGGAAAGATTTTTGTCTACGACCTGCAGCAAGTGATCCGCATCCGCACCGGTGAAACCGGCAAAGATGCACTGTGATCGTCTAACGACCCCTAATTCAACGAGGTTCCTATGAAAACTCTCACTTCCAAGCTTGCGAAATACGCCAGCCCCGCTCTTGCGGCAGCAGGCGCATTCGGCATGGCATCGCTCGCATTTGCGGCCGATGCCCCGGTTGAAGCCGTCGCGCCTGCCGCACCGCCTGTTCCCAATAAAGGCGACACCGCCTACATGATGCTTTCAACCGTGCTGGTGCTCTCAATGATTGTTCCAGGCTTGGCGCTGTTTTACGGCGGCCTGGTCCGTGCCAAAAACATGCTCTCCGTGCTGATGCAAGTGATGGTCGGCGCTTCCATGATTTTTGTGCTGTGGGCAATTTATGGCTACTCAGTGGCCTTTACTGGCGGCAACCCTTATTTCGGGGGCTTCGACAAGCTATTTCTTTCAGGCATTACCGCAGAGTCGGTAGCGGCGACCTTTAGCCGTGGCGTGGTAATTCCCGAGCTAATGTTTGTTGCCTTTCAGGGCACTTTTGCAGCGATCACCTGCGCGCTGATCGTCGGTGCGTTTGCGGAGCGCATGAAGTTTTCTGCAGTGCTATTTTTCTTGGTGCTCTGGTTTACGTTTGCTTATCTTCCAACGGCGCACATGGTCTGGTATTGGGACGGGCCCGATGCGATTAAGGTAGGCGACCCCAAATCGCTTGAAGCCGTAATTGCGGCTGCCGGTGCGCTCTGGGCGAAAGGCGCGCTCGATTTTGCGGGCGGCACGGTGGTGCATATCAATGCGGGCATTGCAGGATTAGTTGCTGCGTACATGGTGGGCAAACGCATTGGCTACGGCAAAGAGCCCATGCCCCCGCACAATCTCACGCTCACGATGGTGGGAGCTGCAATGCTGTGGGTGGGTTGGTTCGGCTTTAACGCAGGCTCTAACCTAGAGGCAACGGGCACTGCAGCGCTTGCTGTGACCAATACGTTATTTGCTACCGCAGCCGCCATTGTGGCTTGGACCTTGGGTGAAGCGATCTTTCGTGAAAAGCCCTCCATGCTGGGTGCCGCATCGGGTGCGGTGGCAGGGCTGGTTGCGATTACGCCGGCTGCCGGCTTTGTGGGGATTGCCGGTGCACTGGTGATTGGCCTGGCCTCGGGATTTGGCTGTCTCTGGGGCGTGACTGGCTTAAAGAAGCTGCTCAAGGCAGATGACTCGCTGGATGTCTTTGGTGTGCACGGCGTTGGCGGCATCATCGGCGCCATTCTCACCGGTGTGTTTGCAGCGCCTTCTTTAGGTGGCACAGGCGTGTTTGACTATGTTGCCGACAAGGTGGGCGAGTACTCAATCGGCGCACAAGTCTTGATCCAGGCAGAAGCGGTGATCACCACCATCATCTTGTCGGCCGTGGTGTCAGTGATTGCCCTGTTCATCGTGAAAATGACAATTGGGTTACGGGTCTCTGAAGATGAGGAACGCCAGGGCTTAGATACAAGCTCACACGGCGAGCGTGCCTACACCATGTAATTTCGAAGAAATCTCCTAAGGATGTGCTTAAAGCCCGCCCCACCTGGGGTGGGCTTTTTTTCATAAGCGCTGGGTACAATGCCCCCTTATGGTGCCTCGAATACTGAATGCCGCCGACGGAGGCGGGCCGCTTCTTGATCTGGAACGAAAAATCCTGGATGCAAGCTCTGAAATTGAACACTGGTTTCGCACGCAGTGGGCAAGCCATCAGCCGCCGTTTTATGCCTCGGTCGATTTACGCAATGCGGGCTTTAAGCTTTCGGTGGTCGATACCAATTTATTTCCGGGCGGCTTTAATAATCTTTCCGAAGACACCCTGCCCTTGACAGTACAGGCCATCAGCGCTGCCGTTGAGCGCCGTTGCCCCGATGTGCGCAGGCTGCTGCTCATTCCAGAAAACCACACCCGCAATACTTTTTATCTCACCAATGTGGCCCGACTTGCCGAGGTACTCAAGCAAGCAGGGCTTTCCATTCGTATTGGCACCCTGATTCCCGAGATCACTGCACCCACACCCTTGGCCCTGCCCAATGGCAGCGAACTGGTGCTTGAACCCTTGGTGCGAAACAATCATCGCGTAGGCGTAGCTGGCTTTGACCCCTGTGCCATTTTGCTCAATAACGACATGTCAGCGGGCATTCCAGAAATACTTAAAGGGTTGTCGGGCCAGCACCTCATGCCGCCGCTGCACGCCGGCTGGTCCGTTCGGCGCAAGTCACAACACTTTGCCCATTACTCGGCCGTGGTCAAAAGTTTTGCCGAGCAGATTCAGATCGACCCTTGGCGCTTAGACCCTTTCTTTGCCACCTGCTCACATGTCGACTTTCATGCCCGCGAAGGCGAATCATGTCTTGCCGACAATGTCTCACTCATGCTGAAAAAAATTCAAGCCAAATACACCGAGTTGGGAATCAAGCAGCAGCCTTATGTCGTAGTCAAGGCCGACGCCGGCACGTATGGCATGGGGGTCATGACAGTTAAAGATGCCAGTGAAGTGGTCAACCTGAACCGTAAACAACGCAACAAAATGGCGGTTGTGAAAGAAGGCATGCAAGTCAGCGATGTGCTGATTCAAGAAGGCGTGCCCACATTGGAAATGGTGGACGATGCGGTTGCCGAGCCTGTGGTGTATATGATTGATCGCTATGTTGTGGGCGGCTTTTATCGCGTGCATGCCGAGCGCGGCCCAGATGAGAACCTGAATTCCCCAGGCATGAAATTTGCGCCACTGCCTTTTGATGAAAGCTGCCTGCAGCCCGAACACACCAAACACCCCGATGACGCGCCAAATCGCTTCTATGTTTATGGCGTGATCGCACGGCTTGCCCTGCTTGCTGCCTCGCTAGAGCTTGAACAAGGCAGGACACAATGAGCTTGAAGGCATTGTTTGTGTGCGATGCGCTGCACACCTTTGCAACCTATAAGGACACCACATTTGCCATGATGCGCGAATGCGCGCGACGTGGCATGGAAATTCATGTCGCCCAACTGCACGAGCTGCGCGCAGCTGCAAGCAGCCCAGAAGCGGGCCTTGAAGTCTTTGCGCACCACATTCATATCGATAACCCGCAGGCACAGCCTTGGTGGGTTGAGCAGACTGCAAGCTGGCAAAGCGCTAAAAATTTTGCGGCGATTTTTATGCGCAAAGATCCGCCCTTTGATGTGCATTATTTTGTGGCGACTCAGCTGCTTGAAGTCGCCCAGCGCCAAGGCGTGAAGGTGTTTAATAACCCCCAGGCCCTGCGTGACCATGGTGAAAAAATTTCGGCCCTGGAGTTTGCAGCGCTCACGCCACCCACACTGATTTCTGCCGATATTAAATCGCTCAAAGCCTTTGCCATTCACCATGAAAAAATTGTCGCCAAACCCTTAGATGCCATGGGCGGCACAGGCGTGTTTGTGCTCACGGCCCAAGACCCCAATCTGCCTTCCGCCCTTGAAGTGTTAAGCGAAGCCGGCAAAAAAGCGATTGTGGCGCAGCGATATATTCCCGAAATCACCGAAGGGGACAAGCGGGTCATCATTATTAACGGCAAGCCAATCGACTTTGCGCTGGCCCGTGTACCCCAGCCCGGCCAATCGCGGGGCAATCTCGCTGCCGGCGCCACGGCAAAAGTAATTCCACTGTCTGCCAAAGACCGCGAAATTGCCCTTGAAGTCGGCCAAAAACTTGCCTCCCGAGGCCTGCTCTTAATTGGCATCGATGTGATTGGCAGCTATCTCACCGAAATCAATGTGACCAGCCCCACGGGATTTCAAGAAATTACTCAACAATCGGGTATTGATGTTGCCAGTGTTTTTATGGATGCTGTGCAAAACCAACTATGACGGCCATTATTCTTGTTTGTCATGCCCCTTTAGGCCAGGCCCTGCATGCCGTGGCCTGCCATGCATATGGCCGCTACATCTCCGATGTGCTGGTGGCCGATGTGGCTGCCAATTCCTCGTTAGATGAAGGGGTTGCGCTTATTGAGAGCCTATGGATTTCAGAAGGCCGGCCCAACAGTGTCATTTTGTTAGCCGATATTTTGGGGGCGACGCCATCGAACTGCGCCTGCGCATGGATGTCGTTGCATCGTGATCTTGACATTGAAGGTGTGAGCGGCGTGAGTGTTCCCATGATGCTTAAAGCCATGACGTATCGTGAACTGCCTGCGCATGAACTGCGCGAACGGCTTGCCGATTGCGTTGCACCAAACTGCGCTGCGCTTGAACCCCCCGCTTAAGGCCTGACACTGACATGCCCAAGCAAACCGTCCCTGTTGTCAACACACTTGGCTTGCACTTGCGCGCCTCTTCAAAGCTGAGTCAATTGGCGACCAAATATCCTTGCGAGGTGTGGCTGTCTCGAAATAACAAGCGAGTCAATGCCAAGAGCGTGCTCGGGGTGACTATGCTGGCCGCAGGAAAAGGCACCGAGGTGGAAATCGAAACCACCGGCGAACAAGAACAAGAAGCGCTGGAAGCGCTGGTGGCGTTGTTTGCATCGAAATTTGGAGAGGAAAGCTAGCAGTGGCATTTTCGTTGTCAGGCATCGCGGTTGGCAAAGGCATTGCCATTGGCAAAGCCTGGGTGCTGGCGCCCGCCTCGCTGGATGTGCCCAGGCGCAGCGTGGCGGCGACCGAGCTTGACCATGAAGTGAGCCGTTTTACCCAAGCGGTAAACGCTGTCGACCAGGAGTTTGAGCGCATGCGGGGCGATCTGGGCCAAGAGGTTGCCGCAGAGCTGCGTGCCTTTCTCGACCTGCAGGCCGTCGTGCTGCACGACCCTTTGCTGGTCGATGCGACCCGCAATCGAATTGTTCAAGAACAGTGCAACGCCGAATGGGCATTGGTGCAGCAATACGAGCTGGTTGCCGAGCAGTTTGATGCGATTGATGACCCTTATTTAAGGGAGCGTCGTGCCGATGTTCGGCAAATTGTTGAACGAATCCTGAAGGCCATGCGCCACCCTGATGGCGTACACAGCATTGCATTGCCGCCACACGCAGCGGCCGATGGCTCTGATCCTGACCCGCTTCCCTGGATTCTTGTTGCCCATGACATTGCGCCAGCCGATATGTTGCTGTTAAAGCGCCATTCATTTGCCGGCTTTGCCACAGACACCGGAAGCCCGACATCCCACACTGCGATTTTGGCAAGAAGCCTGGGGCTGCCCGCTGTCGTGGGCTTGCAAAGCCTGAACCATCTGGTCAAGCAAGGCGAGCCCATCATCATCGATGCAGAAGCCGGCGTAGTAATTGGCAGCATTGATGCGCCCATTCGTAGCATTTACGAAGTGCGTCAGGCTGAGCAGGCCGTGGCCCGAAGCAGGCTCGTTCGGCTTAAAAATGTTGCGGCTCAAACACTCGATGGCTGCAGCATTGCCCTGCTGGCCAACCTGGATCTTCCAACCGACGCTGAGCAAGCCCTGGAACATGGCTGCCAGGGCGTGGGGTTGTTTCGAAGCGAGTTCCTGTACATGAACCGTAACGATCCGCCGTCTGAAGACGAGCAGTTCGAGGCCTATCGACAAGTAGTCTTGGCCATGAAAGGACACCCGGTCACCATTCGCACCCTGGACTCTGGCGCTGACAAGGATGTGCCAAGCGTCTCTGCCCATCGCGACCCGCCCTCGAACCCTGCGCTCGCTTTGCGGGCGATCCGTTTGTGCCTGGTCGAGCCCGAGCTTTTTTCTACCCAGCTTCGGGCGATTCTTCGCGCCTCGGCCTATGGCCCAATCAAGCTGCTGGTGCCCCTGGTCAGCGGCCCCCAGGAAATGATCGCGGCACGAAAACTTGTGCAACAAGCCATGGAGCAGCTGCGAATCAAAAAAGAAAAGTTTGATGAAGCAATTGCCGTGGGCGCCATGGTCGAAGTACCCGCAGCAGCCCTTGCAATTGATGGCCTAATTCCCGCCATGGATTTTGCGTCGCTTGGCACGAATGACCTGATTCAATACACCTTGGCCATTGATCGTACCGACGGCGAGGTCGCCCACCTGTATAACCCGCTTCACCCTGCGGTGCTGCGGCTGGTTCGTGAGGTAATCCGCTGCTGTATCAAACAAAACACACCGGTGTCGGTGTGCGGTGAAATGGCGGGAGACCCTGAACTGACACGCCTGCTTTTGGGCTTTGGGCTAAGGGAGTTTTCCATGCACCCAGCCCAGGTGCTCATGGTCAAGCAAGAAATTCTGCGCTCACGGGCAAGTGACTGCGAAAAACAGGCCAACAAAATTCTTCGCCAAGGCGACCCCGCAAAGCTTGCGGCAGCCCTTGCCCGCTGGAATCAAGAACGCGACCACATTTCGGGGTAGATCCACCCCTGGCGCAAGGCCGCCAAAGTCGCCTCGGTTCGGTTACGCACGCCTAACGCCCGCAATATTGCGCCAATGTGCACTTTGGCCGTACCCATAGACATCCCTAACTCTTCACAAATTCTTTTTGTGGGCTTGCCCTCGATCAGGCAATACAGGACCTGGCGCTGTCGGGGCGTAATGGCGTGCGAGGGCCGAAGCGGTTTGGGCTCAAGGCGTGGCGAAGGGACAAGCCTGGCGGGTGTTCCAATCAGTGAGGTTGGGGGGTAGGCGGAATGGGTCATGCAATGCTCCTAGGCAAAAAGTTATCGGTAACAAGGAGTATTGCCAGCCGCCGCCCGCCGATTGCGTGGCAATTGCAAACTTTCGGGCGCACCATGCGCAGGCTCGGGCACCTTTGTGCCGAAATGTCACAATTAGGCATGCAGAACAATTGGGCCAAAAACACCCTCGGCATTGTCACCCCCAAGGCAGCGATATTTTCAGAGCCCTTGACGCTTAAGAGCGGGCAGTCGCTTGCGCCCTATGAACTGGTCTATGAAACCTATGGCGAACTAAACGCCGATCACAGCAATGCCGTGCTGATTTGTCACGCCTTGAACGCTTCTCACCATGTGGCGGGCTTATCGAGCGATGATCCAAAATCAGCAGGCTGGTGGGACAACATGGTGGGCCCAGGAAAGCCTGTCGATACCCGGCGCTTTTTTGTCATTGGCATCAACAACCTGGGTTCATGCTTTGGCTCGACTGGCCCGGCAAGCATTCATCCCGCCACCGGCAAGCCCTACGGCGCAAGCTTTCCGGTAGTCACCGTCGAGGATTGGGTCAATGCCCAAGCACTCTTGGCAGATCGGTTGGGCATTAAAAAATTTGCAGCTGTTATGGGCGGAAGCTTGGGCGGCATGCAGGCACTGCAGTGGGCAATTGCGTATCCCGATCGGGTGGGGCATGCCGTCGTGATTGCCTCTACCCCCAAGCTGTCTGCACAAAACATTGCGTTTAATGAAGTTGCCAGGCGCGCCATTGTGAATGACCCCGATTTTCATGGCGGTGATTATTACGCGCATAACACTGTGCCGCGCTTAGGCCTTTCCGTGGCCCGCATGATCGGCCATATCACGTATTTGTCTGATGACGATATGGCAGAGAAATTTGGCCGACAGTTGCGGGGCTCCAACGACTATCGCTTTGGCTTTGATGTGGAGTTTGAAATTGAGTCTTATCTTCGCTACCAGGGCGAAAAGTTTTCAACCTACTTCGATGCCAACACTTATTTGCTCATTACCCGAGCACTTGATTATTTCGACCCGGCCAAAGACTATGGCGGCAATCTGGTGCAGGCCTTGGCCAGCGTAAAAGCAAAGTCATTGCTGGTGTCATTTACTACCGACTGGCGTTTCCCGCCTGAGCGGTCTCGTGAAATTGTGGAAGCCCTGCTGGCAGCGAAAAAATCGGTGAGCTATGCCGAGATCGACGCACCTCACGGCCACGATGCTTTTTTAATGGAAGACCCCCGATACCACAACCTGGTGCGCGCCTACTTTGAGGGAATTGCACAAGGAGCTAGCGCATGAAAAAAACCTTGGCGCTGCGCAGCGACTTGTCACAAATCGCACAATGGATAGCACCCAAGAGCCGTGTGCTGGACCTGGGCTGTGGCGATGGCACCTTGCTGCACTGGCTTGCGCGAGAGCAGCAGTGTGAGGGCGTTGGCGTTGAGATCGACGATGAGAAAGTGCTGAGCTGCGTTCGACGCGGCGTGCAGGTTGTACAAGCCAACATTGATGAAGGCCTGGCCATGTTTGCCCGTGGCCGATTCGATGTCGTGGTGCTTTCACAGGCGCTGCAGGCGACTCGAGAAACCGAGCGGGTTTTGCGTGAGATTGGGGAAATCGGCCATGAATGCATTGTGAGCATTCCGAACTTTGGCCACTGGTCGCATGTATTTTCCTTGTTCAAGGGCCATATGCCCGTGAATAAGCGGCTGCCCTACGCCTGGTACAACACACCTAACTTGCACTTTGCCACGGCCCAAGACTTTGAGGAGTTGCTCGCCTCTCTTGGATTTACAATCCGAAGCCGTGCCTACCTCGATGAAGACCACGCAATTTCCTGGCTTCCCAATTTGCGAAGCACGCTCGCGGTGTATCGATTTAAAAAGAAAGGATCATTGGCATGACCATGAAAACAATTGGCATTATTGGCGCGGGCACCATGGGCAATGGCATTGCCCAGGCGTTTTCCAGCAACGGCTTTGATGTGGTGCTGCAAGATGTTGCCGAGCCCGCGCTGCAAAAAGCCATGGCCACCATTTCAGGGTCGCTTGATCGGTTGATCAAAAAAGGGGCATTGACCGAACAAGCCAAGGCAGACACGCTCAAGCGCATTTGCACCACCACGGAAGTCAAAGACCTGGCCAAGGTGGATATGGTCATCGAGGCCGCAACCGAAAACGAAGCGATCAAAATCAAAATTCTTCAAGGCGTTGAAGCGGTGCTTAAGCCTGAAGCAATCATTGCCACCAATACATCCTCGATCTCCATTACCAAGCTCGCTGCCGCGACCAAGCGACCCGATCGATTTGTAGGCATGCATTTCTTTAACCCCGTGCCGGTGATGGCCTTGGTCGAAGTGATTCGTGGGCTACAAACCTCTGAACAAACGATCACTGCGGTGACCGAACTGGCCAAGGCGGTTGGTAAGACCCCGATTGGCGTTAAAAATCATGCCGGCTTTGTGGTGAATCGAATTTTGTGCCCCATGATCAACGAAGCTATTTTTGTCTACGCTGAAGGCCTGGCCTCTGCCGCTGAAATTGACGATGGCATGAAGCTTGGCTGCAATCACCCAATTGGCCCGCTCGCATTGGCCGACCTGATTGGCCTGGATGTCATGCTGGCCATTATGGATGTGCTTTACAAAGCCTTCGAAGACCCGAAATATCGGGCTGCGCCACTGTTAAAAGAAATGGTCGATGCGGGCTATCTGGGCCGCAAGACGGGCAAAGGCTTTTACACTTATTAACCATTGAAAACGACTGACGCGCTTCGCGCTGCGGCCCCGCCGCTTGGCCTTTCACTCTTAATGTGGGGCTTGGCGGCCGCCTTTTATCTTTATGGGTTTTTTCAGCGGGTCACCCCCGCTGCACTGGCCCATGAGCTTTCGAAAGAGCTCGCGCAGACGGCTACCGCACTCGGCTGGCTCTCTGCCACTTACTTTTATTGCTACGCCATCATGCAGCTGCCTTCGGGCCTGCTCGCCGATAAATTCGGCCCGCGCAAACTGTTTATTGCAGCCACTGCAGCAGCGATTGCGGGAACCCTGTTGTTTGCTTTTGCAGAGTCATTTACCACTGCAGCGGTTGGCAGGGGCATTATTGGCGGAGCGGCCGCTGTGGGGTGGATCGGCATGCTCAAACTTGCGGCCCACTGGTTTTCACCTCAGAAATTTGCCTCGATATCGGGCTTATCGCTGGCTGTCGGAACACTCGGTGCGGTGCTTGCGGGCTTTCCTTTACGGGCGTTGTCCGATGAGTTTGGCTGGCGCATTGTCGTGGCCGGCAGTGCAGGGTTTGCAGCCCTGCTCATGATCGGCATGGTGTTTGTGCTGCGTGATGATCCCTTGGATCGCGGCTATCGCAGCTGGTCGCCCGCGCCTGAGACCAAAGATGCGCTAGCCAAAATGAGCATTCGGCAATCGCTGGCAAACCTTCCCTTGCGCGATCTCATTTACCTATGCATTGGACAGACCGCAGTCACCGGCAGCATGGTCATGATGGCGGGCCTTTGGGGGGTGCCATTTCTCACCACCATTTTTGAAATTACTGCGCGCACCGCCACGGCATTTACCTCGTTGATGATGGTGGGCTTTGCCATTGGCAGCCTGATTTTTGGCCCTTGGTCAGATCGCAGCAGGCAACGCAAAAAACCGCTTTTAGTGGGCACGGTGTTGGTCATGCTGGGATTCATGCTGCTGGCCAGTGGCGTTACATTAGGCTCTCTGTGGCTTACCGTGTTTGTGCTGTGGCTGATCGGAATTTCCGCAGGCTCTATGGTGGTGTCATTCGCGTTTGGCAAAGACCTGGTCGGCGGCCAAAAAACCGCCACCATCACCTCGCTGGTGAATCTATCGGTAACGCTTGGCGCTATTGGCCTACAGCCCTTGTTTGGGGCGATTCTGGACTGGAAATGGAATGGCCTGCTGGTTGAAGGGGTGCGTCGCTACGATGAAGCCGCCTTTCAGTGGGGCTTTGCTGCCACGACAGTTTGGCTGGCCGTAACCGTGGCCTCACAGCTCATGGCCCGTGACCCGGCTAGTCTTTCCAAAACGCGGGAAGCAGCACCACCAGCAGCGTAAGCAATTCAAGCCGGCCCAGCAGCATGGTCATGGAACACACCCACAACTGAAACTGCGTAAGGCCCGCAAATGTCGATGCCGGGCCAACTTCTCCCAGCCCCGGGCCAACATTGTTGACACTGGCGAGCGTGGCACTGACTGCAGTAATCGGATCCATGCCCGATATGAGCAAGGAAAACGACGCCACCATGACCGTGGCCCCATAAAACAACATATACGCCAAGACAGCAAAGATCACTTGATTGCTCACGACTGAGCCGCCGATTTGCAAAGGATCAATCAGCTTGGGGTGAATAATGCGCATCAGCTCGCGCCGGGCTTGCTTGACCAACACAATCAAACGAATCATTTTGATGCCGCAGCCCGTTGACCCAGAACTGGTGGCAAACGCCGACAAGAAAATAATGAACCAGCCCGCAAAGGGCGGCCACTGCCCGTAGTCTTGCGTGGCATATCCCGTGGTGGTGGCAATCGACACCGTGTTAAACAAGGCATGGCGCATCGACTCGGACAGGCTGGGGTAAACCTGATTGAAATAAAGAAACAACCCAACCACCACAGAGCCGGCAAGAGCCGTAAACCAAAACCATTTGGCTTGAGCATCGTGCCAATACACCCGCAGTGACATGTTTTTAAGCGCCACCGCATGCATGACAAAGTTAACGCCAGCAATCAGCATGAAAATGACGGCGATCATTTCAATCACGGGGTTGTTGAAATATGCAAAGCTCGCATCGTGCGAGGACAGGCCCCCTAAAGACATGGTCGAGCCCATATGCACCAGGGCATCGAACCAGCTCATGCCGGCAATCCAATACGCAAAAAAACAAATCAGCGACAGCAGCAAATAAATGCTGTAGAGCAGTTTGGCGGTCTCGGCAATGCGCGGGGTGAGCTTGGTGTCTTTGACTGGGCCGGCCATTTCTGCACGATAAATCTGCATGCCGCCCACACCCAGCAAGGGCAGAATCGCGATGGCCAAAATCAAAATGCCCATGCCGCCTAGCCACTGCATAAACGCCCGCCAAATCAAGATGGACTGCGGCATGTCATCTAAGCCCACCAGCACGGTGGCACCCGTGGTCGTTAAGCCCGACACCGCCTCGAAATACGCTTGTGCGAAATTAAGCTCAGGAATAAATCGGTAAAACGGAATGGCTGCAAACACAGGCAAGGCGAGCCACACCATAGCGACCAACAAAAATCCATCTCGGGGTTGAAGCTCACACCGGTGCCACCACGTCAAGCCAACAATCAATACGCCCAGGACCAGGGTGACCAAAAACGCTTCTTCAAAGGCAACCAGTGACGGCTCATCGTTTGCCAAGCCAAAACCGATCGGAATAAGGAAGGTCAAAGAAAAGCATGACACCAGAATTCCCAGGATGCGCACCACCGCCAAGACGGGGATGGTGGTGTCGAGACGATTGTCTTGTTCGAGCGTGCTCATGACACAAGGCGCGAGATCATTGGGCATGCTCCCGTGCTGCAAACTCCCGCATTAACCAACGCACCGACCGTAACAACCGCGCGTCATTTTTATAAGCCCCGACCGCCTGGACTCCAAGGGGTAGCCCGTTTGGCAAACGCAACATGGGCAGGCTAATCGCGGGCAGGCCTGCATAGCTCCATACCGTTTGCATAATGGGGTTGCCCGTTGTGTCAAACCCCTTGGGGGCGCCCCCAAGGGCCGCAGGGCAAAGAATGGCATCAAAGCGATCAAAGTAGTCATCAAACGCAAAGGTGACATGGGCCATTCGATCTTTGGCAATCAAATACTCCACCACCGGGATTTTTGAGCCAATTTCAATCTGCGCTTTAAGCGGCTTGGAAAGCTGCTCTGCGCCTTGGGCGAGTTCACGCTGCAAAGCGAATGCCAGCTCGACATGATTGATCTTGTAATGCCAATCGATGGTCTTGGTGACGATCCCAGGCAGCTCGTGCACCTCGATGAGATCGGACAAATGATCCAACAACGCGAGATAGGCCTGCTGGGCCTGCGGCTCGACCTGATCCCACCAGGGCGTTTTGACAAAGGCAAACCTGGGTTGAATCGGTGGCTCAGAATTACAAGTCTCGACAAAACGCAGGGGAGACATTGCTTTGGTGGATTCATCGAATCCGTCATCTCCCACAATTGCTTCTGACACCAAGGCAATGTCTTCAACCGTGCGGGCAAAAACACCCACTTGGTCTAGGGCCGGCGACTGTTCAAACATGCCTGTGCGTGGCACAAGCCCGCGCGTGGGCTTGAATCCGAACACGCCACAAAAAGACGCGGGCCGAAGCACAGAGCCATTGGTTTGAGTCCCAATTGCAACAGGCAACATGCCCGCGGCCACGGCAGCGGCAGACCCCGCTGATGAGCCGCCCGGTGTATGGCCGAGATTGTGAGGGTTTCGGGTCTCGGTTGGCTTGGTGGTGGCAAATTCAGTCGTGGTGGTTTTTCCAAACACCACAGCGCCCGCCTCTCGCAGCCTGCGAACGATCGTTGCATCGCTTGCGGCATAACGCCCCGCATAAATCGGGCTTCCAAATTCTGTGCGAAGGTCGGTCGTATCGATAATGTCTTTGATCCCCACCGGCAGGCCAAACAGGGGGGGCAACACGTCGCCCGAAGCACGGTATTCGTCTAGCTTGCGCACATGGTGGTCAAGCACTTTTGGATCGATATGACTAAAAGCCTTGATCTCTTGATCCGCCTGAAGAACAAAGGCTAAAAGGTCGCGGTAAAACTGGCTTGCCGAGCTTTTGCCGCTCGACAGCAGATCGATAATTTCATGGCCACAAAGCTGATGCACTAGTTGATTCGACATTGGATCACTTCAACATTAACTGGGCAGCCGGATCTTGAATACATGCTCATAGGCCATGGCCAGGTTGGGGGTGTTCACATGATCGTAAAAACCCACGCGACGCGTCCACGCCTTGTAGGAATCATTGATTTCCTTGAACATCTCCACCTCTTTTTCGAGCCTGGACACAACCCTATCCCAGGCTGCGAGCTGGCCTTTCAAAATATCGGGGTCCGTGCGCGTGACGCGCACCTTGTAACGGGTAATTAACTCTTGCAAATCGTGGGAATAGGTATCGTAAGCCAGCGCGGCGTTTGAAGTTGAGGCCGCTTCGGCCGCATACCGCAGGATTGCTTTGAGATCCGAAGACAAGGCGTTGTATTTGTCTTTATTGAAAATAATCTCAATGAACTCTTGGGTCTGATGAAACGAGCCCATGACATAGTACTTGGCAAGATCATGCGCGCCAAAGCGCAAATCAGATGTGGGGTTATTGAATTCAAACGCGTCAATCACGCCGCGCTGCATGGCCAAGGCAATGTCAACACCAGGGATCTGCACGACCGATAGACCCATCTCCTGAAACATATCGGCGGCCAGCCCTACGGTGCGATATTTGAAACCCTTAAGGTCTGAGGCTTTTCGTGGTGCCGGTTTTTTAAACCAGCCCAGGGGCTGTGAAGGCATGGGAAACGCAAAAAAACCAACAACATTTAAACCCAGCTTGGCAACGAGCTTATCCCACAGCTGCTGGCCACCGCCGCGTTGAATCCAAGAAAAACTCACCTCGGGCGTTGCGCCAGTGACCGGGGCTGTGCCAAATAAAGAGGCGCTTTTATTTTTGGAATACCAATAAGCCGAGACATGGTGGCCGGCATCGATTACTCCCTTGCTCACAGCGTCGATAATCTCAAAGGGCTTGACTACAGCACCTGCGGGCAGATACTCCAAGCGCAGGCGGCCGCCTGCCATTTCATTGACACGATTGACATATTCCAGGGCCATTTCCGCAAAAATATCGTTTGCGGGCCAAGCGCCTTGCATGCGCAACACCACGGGCGATTGCGCAACGGAAATCATGGGCCAGCCTGCTAGCGGGGCCGCAACAGCCGCCGTCGCGGCCTTGCTAAAAAACTGTCGACGCCCCGCTTGGGCAGCCTGCTTCATTCAATCAGCGCCCCATTAGCGATACAGCACCGTGGGCAGCCACATGCCGATTGCCGGGAACACATACAGCAACACCACCGCAATCAGCTGAATTCCCATGAAGGGCAACATTCCTGCAAAGATCTGATTCAAGGTGACCTGCGGAGGCGCGACGCCCTTGAGATAAAACGCCGACATGGCCACCGGCGGCGACAAGAACGCCGTTTGCAAGTTCAGCGCGACCAGCAGGCCAAAGAACAAGGGGTCAATGCCAAAGTTATCGAGCAGGGGAACGAAGATCGGCATGAAGATCACAATGATCTCGGTCCACTCCAAGGGCCAGCCCAACAGGAAAATAATCACCTGGGAAAGAATCAAGAATTGAACCGGAGTAAGGCCTAGGCTCAAGACCCATTTCTCGACAAGTTCTTGCCCGCCCAACAATGCAAAGGCGGCCGAGAAAATTGAAGACCCCACAAACAACCAACAGACCATGGCGCTGGTTTTTGCCGTCAAAAACACCGACTCTTTCACCACTATGTAATTCAACCGGCCATAAGCCGCGGCAAGCAGCGCGCCGCCAATCGCTCCGACAGCCGCTGCCTCGGTAGGAGTGGCAATGCCAAACACGATCGAGCCCAGTACCGCCAGAATTAATACCGCCAGCGGGAAAAATGACCCCAAGAGCATTTTGAAAATTTCAAGCCGCACCCAGGTGAACAAGGCGTAAAAGGCCAATAAGACCGCGCCCCCAATGCCCAGCATCCACCAGAACCAGGCTGGTGCCGGAACACGCTCTGCCTCAGGCTGTGCCACCGGTGCTTCAGCAGCCGCACTTTGCGAACTGGCATCGGCTGCTTGAACCGGTGGGCTCGCCTCTTCGCTTGCCGCGGGCGCAGCCTCTGATTCAGCACCGATTTCTTGCAACTCTTCCTCTGCAGCAGCGGCGTCTTCGGTGGACTCTTCGCTGACTTCAGCCTCAAAGCCCATGACTTCAAGACCTGCCGTGTCATCGACCTTCACGGGGGCGGTCACCGTGTTAAAGATAAGCCCCATCAATGCAACAAAAAAGATCGCTGGCAACAAGGTGACAAATAAGGTGCGCAGAATTTGCCCTGCGCCAACACCCGCGTTACGGGCACCCACCAAACCGCGCAGCAAAGAAGGCAAGGCCCGATCGCTGAAAGCGCCCTTCATGCGCTCGTAAACTTCGGGAAGTTTGAGCTTGCGCTCTTCTTCCGGCAATGGCGGCATGGACTGCGGCTTGAGCTTAGCCATGAGAATCACATAGCCCACATAAAGAAGCGCCAACATAATGCCGGGGAAAAACGCACCAGCGTAGAGTTGCACCACTGAAACACCGGCGGTGGCGCCATACACAATCAACATCACCGAAGGCGGAATGAGAATGCCCAGCGTGCCGCCTGCCGTGATGGCGCCTGCCGAGACTTTAATGTCATAGCCACTTTTCATCATTTGCGGCAAGGCCAAAAGGCCCATCAAAGTCACCACGGCACCCACAATGCCAGTGGCGGTTGCAAAGACTGCACAAGTAAAAATGGTGGCGACTGCCAGCGAACCGGGCACGCGTACCAGCGTTAGGTGAAGCGATTTAAAGAGCTTTTCTATCAGATTGGCCCGCTCGACCAAATAACCCATAAAAACAAACAAAGGGATGGCAATCAGCACATCGCTGTTCATGACCGACCAGGTGCGCTGAACCATCAGAGTCAAAGTATTGTTAAGAGCAATATTTGGATCTCGGAAGTAATATGCAAAGAAGGTGAAGAGCACACCCATGCCCATCAGGGTGAACGCCGTTGGAAAACCCAGCATGATGGTTACCACCACCAAGGCCAACATGAGCAGGCCCACATGGCCTGATTGCAGATCGCCCCAGGGCATTAAGGCCAGGGTACCCACCACGACCAAGGCCATGATGGAAAAGCCAAAGAGGAGCTCTTTACGCATTCTTGTTCTCCCCTTCGTGAGAAATCATGGCTTTCAGTTCTTCCACATCTACCTCTTCAACGTCTTCTTCGCGCGAGGGCCACTCGCCTTGCTGGATACAAACAATGCATCGAAAAATTTCAACAACACCCTGCAAAATCAGTACAACGCCAGCAACTGGAATAATGGTCTTAAAGGGGTAAATCGGTGGGCCATCGGCAGTAATTGATGAGTGCTCAAGAATGCGCCATGAATCGCCCGCAAAATAGTAGCCGGCATAAATCAAGGCAACGACCCCAGGAATAAAAAATACGATGTACAGAATCAGGTCTAGCGTGGCCTGGGTTTTAGGCTTTAAAAAACCGTACAAAATATCGCCGCGCACATGGCCATTTTTTGCCAGGGTATAAGCGCCGGCCATCATGAATAAAGTGCCATACAGCATCATTTGCGCATCAAAGGCCCACGGGTGTGGATCATTTAACACATACCGAGAGAACACTTCAAAGCCGATCAACAGGGTCAAGCCAACGATCAGCCAGGAAAACGCATGGCCAATCCAGGTTGAGAATTTGTCGACTGCGAGAAACAGTTTTTGCACGATGACACCCGTTCAAAAGTTCATCAATAAAAAAGCAGCCTGCTGTTGGCAAGGCTGCTTTTTTTCAGCCCCCGTTGCACTCGTCAGCACAACGGGGAGCCAGGCCAGAAAAGCCCGCCATTTTAACCCTTCTTGGCGGCACCTTTCTTAGCGGCGGCCGGGCGGAAGTAGTGATCGTAGGCCATACGGCGCGATACATTTGTATCCATATCCCACTTCACGGCGCGTGCTGCAAAGGCGCGCTGAGAGTCATAGACCTTCTTAAACAGTGGATTCTCGGCGGCTTTCTTGGCTACTACTTCGTCATAAGCCTTGAGCTGGGCGCGTAATACGGCTTCCGGGGTTTTAAAGAACTTGACGCCCTGCTCTTTTTGCATGCCTTCATAGTCCTTGGAATAGCGGTCCACCGCCTTCCAGGACATGTCAGCAGAGGCGGCCTCAACCGCGTTGTCCAGAATGGCACGCAGTTTGGGAGGCAGAGCCCGATACTTGGGGCCATTAAACAGCATTTCAAAGGACTCAGCGTTTTGGTGGTAGCTCTGCAGCATGCAGACCTTGGAGACATCGGGAAAGCCCAACAGGCGGTCAGAAGAAGCGTTGTTGAACTCGGCTGCGTCGAGCAGGCCTCGGTCCATGGCAGGAACGATCTCGCCGCCAGGCAGCGCGTTCACGGACACACCCATATTCGTTAAGAGGTCAATCGAGATTCCCACGGTGCGGAACTTCATACCCTTCATTTGCTCGAGCTTGGTAATGGGCTTTTTGAACCAGCCAAGAGCTTGGGTGGGCATGGGGCCGTAAACAAAGGACTTCACATCGGCGCCAACAGCTTTATAAACCTCTTCGAGCAAGGCGGCACCACCGCCATATTTGTGCCAAGACAGAAGCATGTTGGCATCCAAGCCAAACGAGGGGCCCGATCCCCACAGCGCCAGAGCGGAATTTTTTCCATAGTGATACACCATCACGCCGTGGCCGCCGTCGAGCGTTCCCTTGGAAACGGCCTCGAGCAGGCCAAAAGCAGGAACCACTGCACCAGAGGGCAGCACTTCGATCTTCAGCTCGCCGCCGGTCATGTCGTTGACCTTCTTGGCAAAGTCGAGCGCGTACTCGTGGAAGATATCTTTCGCGGGCCAGGTCGATTGGAAACGGAAAGTAGTGGTTCCTTGCGCCTTGGCAATCATGGGAAATGCCAGTGCACCGGCACCGGCAGCGCCTGCACCAGCAAGGAATTTACGACGATTCGGGGCTGCTTGTTGTGCTGCTGCAGCGGCTTCTTTTTTGGCTGTTGCCATTGATATCTCCTGATTGGATGAGTCTGACATGTCCGACATGCCGACGAAATTTTTCTGTCGGCACACTTGCTTTTCTGCCCTTAAGGCTTGCAAAGCACGAAGCGAGATTATCGGTCGCGAAATTTACAGTGTTTCCTAGGGAATACCCCGTAAAACTCAGAAAAACCCCGCAGTCACCTGGAAAAGTTTTTCAACCTTGGGAATGACGCGCTTGTCGGTCACAAGCACGATCAAGTGATCGTCGCCAAGAATCACAGTGTCATGGTGGGCCATGAGCACCTCGGGCGACTCGGTGTCCATGCCCCGCACCAGGGCGCCAATGCTGGCCCCCTTGGGCAGGGCGATTTCCTCGATTCTTCGGCCCACCACCTTGGAAGTCGACTTATCCCCATGGGCCACGATCTCCAGGGCCTCGGCCGCGCCCCGGCGCAGGCTGTGCACGGCCGCCACATCGCCCCGCCGGACATACTTTAAGAGCTCGCCAATCGTGGCGTGCGAGGGCGTAATCGCAACATCGAGCTGGCTGCCTTCCATAAGCTCGGCATAGGCACGGCGATTGATCAGGGCAATGACCCGCCTTGCCCCCATGCGCTTGGCCAACAAGGCCGACATGATGTTGTTTTCATCATCATTGGTGAGCGCCAAAAACAGATCCATATTGCCCACATTTTCCTGCTCAAGCAGCTCTTCATCGGTTGAGTCGCCGTGCAAGACCAGCGCCTGGCCGTTGAGCTCTTGTGCCAGAGTGTTGCAACGCGCCCGATTGCCTTCAATAATTTTCGGCGTCATGTAATGCGCCACGCCACGGGCCACACGCAGCCCAATATTGCCGCCGCCCGCAATCATCATGCGCTTAACCGTGCGCTCTTCTTTGCGCAGCTCCTTGGTGACTTGACGAATATGCTGGGTAGACGCCACAAAAAACACTTCATCACCCGCTGCAATCAGGGTGTCGCCATCGGGCACGATCGCGCTGGTGCCGCGAAACACCGCCACAATGCGCGACTCAATATGCGGAAGATGGCTTTTCAGTTCGCGCACGGGCTGGCCCACCAACGGGCTTGCCGAGTCTGCCTTCACGGCTAAAAGGCTTACCAAACCCTTGGCGAACTCGATCACCTGAAGGGCCTCGGGAATTTCAATCAGTTTGATCAGATAGTCGGTAACGGTTTGCTCAGGGCTAATGGCCACATCCACGGCGAACGACTCAGGCGCAAGCAAGTCGGGGTTTTGAACCCATTGCGAGGACCGAAAGCGTGCAATCCGCTTGGGAATATTGAAGCGACGATGGGCTAACAGACACGCCGCTAAGTTAGCTTCATCATTGGCCGTTACGGCAATCAAGATATCCGCATCTTCAGCGCCGGCGTTTTCCAGGATTTCTAAAGAAGTGGCATTGCCGCGAACGGTTCGAAGGTCAAAACGTTCCTGCAATAGAGCCAAACTCTCGTTGGCGGTATCCACCACGGTAATGTCATTTTTTTCCTGGACAAGCTGCTCGGCCAGGCTTGCGCCCACACGGCCCGCACCAAGGATCAGAATTTTCATAATGAGACGCTTTCTGCAAACGCCTTAATTGCGTTTGTCGATTCCGAGCTGTTTTAGCTTGCGATACAAATGGGTGCGCTCAAGACCGGTGCTTTCAGCTACCCGGGTCATGCTGCCATTTTCATTTTCGAGGTGGTAGGAAAGGTAGGCCCGCTCAAAGGCGTCGCGGGCCTCGCGCAGGGGGCCGGCCAGGTCAATGGCGGCCAATGCTTGACGGGCAATCTCGTGAGGGCTGGGCAACGGCGCTGGCGGCTCGGGCTCTTGCGCGGGCTCTGCGGCAGGTGCCTGCTTCGCTGCATTTCTAAACTCAAAAATGCTGTACTCGGTTTCTGGCTCTCGCGAAAGCTCATACGCCGAGACTTCGGGGCTGACAGTTTTTTTTTGCTGCTTGGATAAAGCGGATTCAATGGTTTGAAGCAGCTTGGTCAAGGCAATGGGTTTTTCCAAAAAATCCACCGCGCCAATGCGTGTGGCCTCAACCGCAGTTTCAATGGTGGCATGGCCCGACATCATGATAACTGGCGCGGTGAGCCGCTGATGTGCCGCCCACTCCTTGAGCAACGACACGCCATCCATGTCGGGCATCCAGATATCGAGCAACACAAGGTCGTGGTGCTTGGACAAATGAAGGTCTCGCGCTTGCGCAGCGTTTTCAGCCAGCGAGACTGAATAGCCCTCGTCTTGAAGCACTTCGCTGAGCAGCTCGCGAACGCCGATTTCGTCGTCTACGATCAGAATGTCAGCCATGCGTTTGCTGAGTAGTCATATCCACGGCTCGATTGTCGGACGCATTCTCAAGTTTCGCAAATTCCACTACTGCCACCGCTCCCGTAACTTGGTCAGGGGCAAGCTCAGCCCGATTTAATAGACTGACTTTTGCGCGGTTTTCTTCGACGATTTTTTTCACAATCGCCAAGCCCAAACCGCTGCCTTTTGCTTTGCTGGTGAAATAGGGCTCAAAGAGACGGGCTTTCGCTTCTGGAGAAATTCCCGAGCCCTGGTCGGCCACCTTGAGCAGCACCTTTGGCTCGCCACGCGCTGAGCGCATGTGCTCAAGCGTAATCAAAATTGTGCCGGCAGGCTGCTCGCTCATGGCCTCTTGGGCGTTTTGAATCAGGTTGTGCACCACCTGAATCAGCTGAGCCCGGTCCACCATGACCCAGGCATTACCGCCCACAGGCGGCCACTGAATTCTGGGGTCAGAGGCATAAAGCGTTTGCATTTGGGCTAATAAGGCGGAGAGCTCAACGGGCTCGGGATTGGCCGCTGGCATGCGCGCGTAATTGCGAAACTCGTCGACCATCGCCTTTAAAGAGTTGACCTGCTCAACAATCGTGTTGGTGGAGCGGCCAAGCAAATCGGCTTCCTCGCCCGAGAGCCGATCGGCAAGCCTGCGTTGCAAACGCTCTGCAGAGAGCTGAATCGGGGTGAGCGGATTTTTGATCTCGTGGGCCAAACGCCTCGCCAGTTCAGCAAAGTCTCGAGATCGTTGCGCAGACAGCACCTCGCCAATGTCATCGACAATCACCACATATTGCGCCCGCTTGCCGGGCAATCGGGTTGCGCTCACCAGCAAAGTAATGGCGCTGCCGTCTTGCCTAAGGCCCTCGTGCTGAAACTGAACATCGCCTTCTTTTTGTAGCCCTGCATCGAGCTGAGGCGCGCAACCGGCCAGCACCGGCAAAGCGGCCAAGGGCTGCTGGCGAAAAGCGCCGAGAGATGTCTCTGCAATACGCTCGGCGCTTGCATTAAAGTCGGTGAGCTTCCACTCTTGGTCAAAAATCAAGACGCCGGCTGACAGGTGGGCCAAAACCTGCTGCAAAAACAAGTTCGACTCTTCAAGACGCATTCGGCTTTTTTCGGCCAGCGCCCGGGCATCATTGAGCTGTGAAGTCATTTCATTAAATGAAGCGACCAACACATTGAGCTCATCCGTCGATTTGGGGTCGACCCGCAGCGGCCGATAGTCTCCCGAAGCCACGGCTTTGGTGGCGCGCTCCAACTGTCTCAAGGGGCCCGCCAGCCAGCCACTGAGCAACACCGATGTAATCAAGGCGCCTAAAAACGCGAGCAACAAGGTCAATGCAAGCGTGACCCCGTAGATTTTTCTTAAGCCTTCCTTGCCGAGTGCCAGCTGCTGATACTCACGAACACCATTGTTGAGGGCCTCGAGGTTTAAAGTCAGCGAATCGGGAACCTGTTCAACCCACTGAACAAAAAAGGCTTCGTCACCCAGCCCCGATTTTCGGCTGCCCATGGCAATGGCGCGCACTTGAAGCCGTGGATCCGACATCTCGCTTTTGGGCTCAACACTGACAAACTGCCGCGCTGCGCGTGCGCGATCCAAGGCTTCAGTGGGGGGCAACTGGGGCACCAGTGTCATGAGCTCTGCGCTGCGGCTCGCCCACACCGTGCCGCTGGCGCCGAGCACCAACACATCGACACCTTCTCGCCCATCGACCACCTTTTCAATCAGTCCCAACATTTCTGTTTGAGACACATCCTCCATTGAAATCGCCAGCCGCCGTGCACGGCTCAAGGCATCGGAAGAAATTTTTTCAAGTGAGGCCCGGCCCAAGGAAACGCCTGACTCTAAGGCGACATTGACACCTTGGCCAAACCAGGAGTCAATGGTCTTGGCAAGGTACTGCGCCGACACAATGGACACCAAAGAAACCGGTATGGCTGCAATCAGGGCAAATGCAATGGCCAGGCGCACCATGATCCGGGCGCCAAATACTTTTCGGCGATAACGCTGCACCACACGCAGCACTACCCACACCGTCAAGCCCGCCATTACCGCAGCGACGACTGCATTAGCCCCGACAAGCCAGGGATAAAACCGATCCACTGCCGAGCTGCTCGAGCTTGCCGAAGCGAGCAGCAGCAGCAAGGCAGCTGCCAATATGAAGACAAACAACAAGGCGAGCCGAAGCGCTGCGCTCATTGGGATGGTGCTCCGGATTTTTGAATCACGAGCTTGGGCGCCACCCATTCACTTGAGAGATTCCAATCACGATTGGTAATGGCATTGACCTGAAGCGGCTTGGGCAGCTGAGCGCTATCCAAACGCACCCGAATCCGAGGCTCCAGAGTTGCGGCATCTTTCACCAGATCGAGGCCCTCGGTGTCGACGGTCTCGCCCGCGTCTTTCAAACGCCAACCCCGCATGCCCACCGAAGCAGAAAGCGCCGCCTCCAAGTCTTCAAAGGCTGCTTGATGCAGCCCTCCCACAGCAACCCGGTACTGTTGGGTCACCGCGTGATAGCTTAAGCGCACCGTTTTGGCTTGCGAAAAAATTTTCTTATCAAGCCACCACCAACGATTTTTGCGAAGTTCGAACTCGGAAACAAAATACAAGGACACGCCACGCTTGACGGCCTCAATTAGAACAGGGCTCAGCTTGACCTGTACCTCGGCTTGCGCAACCCAGCCCGCTTCTGCAGAAATTACAAGCGTCGGATCAACAAGAACAATGGATTCGGTTTCATTGGCCAATGCCAGGCGCGGTGTTGTGCACACAATTGTGATCAACAGCAGCGAGGCCAACAGTGCCAGAAACTTTTTTAAATTTTGCAAAGAAAAAACCATCCTGATTGTGGCCGGTCTGCGGGCTCGCCATCGGCAAGAGCCTACCTGCACATGGCAAGGCACGGGCATCCGAAGTGCGATCTAAAAACAACTGTGCCTGCGTCTCACCCTCTTCCCGAAACACCGAACATGTCACAAAGGCCAATTCTCCCCCGGGTTTGAGCCGCGCCCATAGAACATCCAGCATTTTGCGTTGGGTATCAGCCACAGCGGCAATTTCTTCGGGGGTACGCTTCCAGGCAATTTCAGGGTGACGCCGGGAGACCCCCGAAGCCGAGCACGGCGCATCGAGCAAAATCGCATCGAACTGCCGGGGCATGGTTTCCGGCCAATGCGCCGGACTCAACACATCACCATTGACTGGGTGGATATGGCCTTTTAAGGTTGGTAAAACCCTTGGCAAATCCGCCTTCAGGCGCCCAAGCCTCACAGATGAGCTATCCAGCGCCCAGACATCGGCAGCATGACGCTGGGCGAGCGCTATGGCCTTGCCGCCAGGGGCTGCACAGGCGTCAAGCACGGTTGGGCGGCCTTGTGAAGCCTGTCCGCGAGCGAGAAGATCATCGAACAAGTTTGCGGCCTGTTGGGCGCTGGCATCTTGAACGCAAGCCTGACCCTGAGCAAAGCCAGGGATGCGATCAACCGAGACCGCTGGCTCAATCGAGACCGCCGCCGGGCCGAGCACCCGACCCGATAGGCCTTGGGCTGCAAGCTGTTCAAGATAGCTTTCAATGTGCGCTTCCAGACCGCCCGCTAATCGAACGGTCAGCGGGGCACGCACCTGCAATGCCGCCAAGACATCGCTGGCCTGCTCGCCCCAATCACGCTGGATTTTTTCAATCCACCATAACGGCGCGTTCCACTTTGCAACCGGATTTTCAAAATCTTCAACGGCCTGAGGATCACGGACCGTGTTGCGCAACAAAGCATTCACAAAACCGGCTGGCTTTTGACCAACAAGGCGTTTGGCAGCATTGACCGCTTGGTCTAACAACACATAAGGCTCGCGCATGCGTTCATGCATGGCGGCCCAGGCAATCGCCAACAAGGCGGAAATCTTGATTTCGGGCGCTTGGTTTGCCATGCGTGCGAGGCGAACCTGGGCCAGGCCCCAGTGGCGCAAGCCGCGATACACCAAGTCTGAAACTGCGGGCGACAGGGGCGATTGTTTTTCTAGCGCGGCCAAGCTTGCCGTGTCACGAGACATGATGGCCACAATTCGCAATGCTGCATCGGCCATATCAAAGGCAAGCGGCCTAGCCAAACTGCTCGCCTTGCGACACGCTACGCCCATTGAGGAAATCCTTAATGGAAACCCGCTTTGCGCCGGGTCTTTGTATCGCCTCAACCCGCACCGCGCCACTGCCGCACGCAATGGTCAAGCCCTGCGACGACACATCAACAATGGTGCCAGGCACCGTGCCAGGCAGCGTGCCTGACACCATGCCTGACACGGAAAATAATTTCACAGTCTCGCCATGCAGCACGGCAGTGGCGCCAGGGTAGGGATCAAAGGCACGAATTTGATCGTGCACTGCTGATGCAGGAGCGGCCCAATGAATGACGGTATCGTCGCGAGAAATCTTGTGGGCGTAGCTCACGCCCTCTGAAGGCTGGGGCAGGGGCTTTTCGCCTGCCGCAGGAAAATCTTTCAAGAAATCGACAAGTGCTTTGGCCCCCATGTCTCTTAATCGATCATGCAAGGTTGCAAAATTATCTTCCGAGGAAATCAAGGTTTTTTCTTCGCGCCATACCGGGCCGGTATCGAGCCCCTCTTCCATTTGCATGAGCGCAACGCCGGTTTCAAGATCGCCTGCAGCGATTGCACGTTGTATCGGTGCGGCCCCCCGCCAACGCGGCAGTAAAGACGCATGAATGTTCAGGCAACCCCAACGGGGAAGTTCAAGAATGTCTTTGGGCAAAATCAGACCATAAGCCGCGACCACCATAAGGTCCGGTGATAAAGCACTTAACGCGGCCCGCGTTTCATCGGCGCCAGGCTTGCCTGCGCGTAGCGATTCGGGCTGCATCACCCTCAGGCCCAACGCCAGGGCCTGTTCTTTTACGGGGCTTTGTGCAAGCGCGCGGCCACGGCCACTAGGCCGATCGGGCTGGGTCAATACTCCAACAATTTCATGGCCCGCTTGATGCAAGGCGAGCAGGGCAGCGCGGGCAAAATCCGGAGTGCCCGCAAAAATGATTCGCATGGGCCTGTTAAAAACTTACACCTTTTCGGCCATGCGATTTTCACGCTTGGCAAATTCAGGCTCTTGATCAAAGGCGCCGCTTTCTTTCAGTTTGTGCATTTTAGTCTTGATGCGGCCTTGTTTTAGACGGGATAAGTAATCGACAAACACCTTGCCGTCGAGATGGTCGATCTCATGCTGAATGCACACCGATAGCAGGCCATCCGCATCAAATTCGATCGGTTCACCTTTTTCATTGAGTGCACGCACACGAACCTGATCAGGGCGCTCCACATCGTCATAGATTCCGGGCACGGAAAGGCAGCCTTCTTGAAACACTTTTTTCTCGTCGTTCAAGGGGGTGACTTCTGGGTTGATTAACACCCGAAGCTCAGACTGATCTTCAGAAACATCGACCAAGATCATGCGTTCATGAATATTGACCTGGGTCGCAGCAAGACCAACGCCTCGGCAGGCATACATGGTCTCGGCCATGTCCTTGGCGATCTGGCGAATGCGGTCATCGACCACGGCAATAGGTTTGGCAACTGTGCGCAAACGCTCGTCGGGGTAATGCAGTAGTTTAAGAATGGCCATCGGAATGTCTCAGCTATTTGGTCGATACCGAAAAACACGATTGGGCGTTAGGGTAGCGCGCATGGACCCGTTAACGCTACCTATGACACCTGAGTTTAAATTTCAATGCACAGAGTGCGATTTTCCCACGAGCCTGAGCCAAACACACCCCAGTGTTCGCATGCTTTTTGGCAGCGGGGATCGGGACCTGATCGTGCGACTTGCCAAAAACCCCGGTATTGCCATTGTGGGCAGCCGACAAGCCAGCGCCCAAGGCCAACAAGATGCATTCTGGTTCGCAAAAGAGCTCTCACACCACGGGCTTACAGTGATTAGCGGCTTGGCCCAGGGCATTGATGCCGCGGCCCATGCGGGTGCGCTCCAAGGTGCCGCAAAAACAGTGGCCGTGTTAGGCCACGGGCGAGACTCGATCTACCCGCCTAGCAATACCAAGCTTGCACAACAAATTGTGAGCTCCCACGGGGCGCTGATCACCGAATATCCCGATGGCACGCCTGCCCGGGCGTTTCATTTTCCCCAGCGCAATCGCATTATCGCGGGGCTTGCCCGAGCGATCCTGGTTGTGGAAGCCAGCCCCCAAAGCGGCTCGCTCATTACCGCGCGACACGGTCTTGAATTAGGCATTGATGTGTTCGTAATCCCCGGTTCGATCCACATGCCACAAAGCCTGGGCTGCAATCTATTGATCCGACAGGGTGCACAGTTGGTGCAATCTCCCACCCAGCTGCTCGAAGACCTTGGGGTCGTGCTGCCAAACGCGCGCAAACGGCAACGGGCGCAGCCTCAGCTTTTTTCTCAGCCGCAAGATTTTCGGGCGCAGGCCGTGCTCAAGGCGCTCAGCTTTCAGCCGACCAGCCCCCTGGCCCTGCAAACGGCCAGTGGTTTGTCGGCCAGCGATCTGCACGCCGGGCTGCTCTTGCTTGAGCTGGAAAATCTGGCCACACGGCTTGCTGACGGAAGATGGCTTAAATACAATTCAAAATAACAAGTAATCGCTTACTAATATTAAAAATATCGCCAGAAGGCATAAAAAAGATTTGCAGCTTCGCCAAAAGAGCGCCTATGATCCGCGCCTCTATGAGCAAAGCCCTAGTCATTGCAGAAAAGCCCTCGGTTGCCTCGGATATTGCCAAGGCGCTTGGCGGTTTCACTAAAAAAGACGATGTGTTCGAGCGCGAAGATATGGTGATCGGCTCGGCCGTGGGCCATTTGCTCGAACTAATTGCGCCTGAGAAATACGAGGTCAAGCGGGGCAAGTGGTCTTTTGCCCACCTGCCCGTAATCCCGCCGCACTTTGACCTTCAACCCATTGCAAAAAGCGAAGCCAAGCTCAAGACCCTGGCGCGACTCATAAAAAACAAAGAAATTTCCCGACTCGTGAACGCCTGCGACGCGGGCCGCGAAGGCGAACTGATCTTTCGATATATCGTTCAGCACACCAAAGCCAAGCAGCCCATTTCACGCCTCTGGCTGCAATCCATGACGCCTGCCGCAATTCGTGAAGCCTTTGAAGGGCTTCGGTCGGACCAGGACATGACCCCGTTGGCCGATGCTGCTCGCTGCCGATCTGAGGCCGACTGGCTCGTTGGCATTAATGGCACCCGGGCCATGACCGCGTTTAATTCGAAAGAAGGTGGTTTCTTCTTGACCACGGTAGGCCGAGTTCAAACCCCCACGCTGGCGATTGTCGTGGAGCGGGAAGAAAAAATTCGCAAGTTTGTTGCAAGGGATTACTTCGAAGTTCGCGCAAGTTTTGCAGCCAAGGCTGGCGACTATGAAGGCCGCTGGTTTTCGCCGAAGTTCAAAAAAAACGACGCGGACCCCGAACAAAAAGCGGAACGGCTCTGGTCGCGGCAAGAAGCCCAAGCCATTGTTGACGCTTGCAAGGGCAAACCTGCGGTCGTTACGGAGGAAAGCAAGCCTTCCAGCCAAATTGCGCCTGCGTTGTTTGATTTAACGAGCTTGCAACGCGAAGCCAATGCGCGTTTTGGCTTTTCTGCAAAAAACACCCTGGGTCTTGCGCAAGCGCTTTATGAAAAACACAAAGTGCTGACCTACCCCAGAACCGATTCCAAGGCCTTGCCCGAAGACTATATCGGCACGGTTAAAACCACCTTGGGAGAGTTGGCCAAAGCCGCGAGCTTTGCGATTGCTGCGGGTGACATTTTAAAAAACAACTGGGTCAAGCCAAACAAGCGGGTCTTTGATAACAGCAAGGTCTCGGATCACTTTGCCATTATTCCCACTGGTGTGTTGCCCAAAGCCTTGTCAGAGCCTGAACAAAAAATATTTGAGCTGGTGGTGCGCCGCTTTTTAGCCGTGTTTTACCCGGCTGCAGAATTTTTAGTCACCACACGAATCAGCACCATTGCACCGCATGCGTTCAAGACCGAAGGCAAGGTATTAATAAACCCCGGCTGGATGACGGTCTACGGCAAAGAAGTTGCTGGGGATGACGCCATACTCGTGCCGGTTGAAAAAGACGAAAAACCGTTAGCCCAACACGTGGAGGCGCTGGGATTAAAAACCAAGCCGCCTGCACGCTACACCGAGGCCACCCTGCTTTCAGCCATGGAAGGAGCAGGCAAGCTCGTCGATGACGAAGAGCTTCGCGAAGCCATGGCAGGCAAAGGACTGGGAACGCCTGCAACTCGGGCAGCCATTATTGAAGGGCTGTTGGCAGAAAAATATCTGTTGCGCGATGGCCGAGAGCTGATGCCCACGGCAAAAGCCTTTCAGCTGATGATTTTGCTGCGTGGCTTGGATATTAAAGAACTGTCTTTGCCCGAGCTCACCGGCGAATGGGAATACAAGCTGCGGCAAATTGAAGAAGGAAAACTCTCGCGTGAAGCCTTCATGCAAGAAATCTCCAAAATCACTGAGCACATTGTTAGCCAGGCAAAAAATTACACCAACGACACAATTCCGGGTGATTACGCCACACTTAAAACGCCTTGCCCAAAATGTGGCGGGGTGGTCAAGGAAAACTACCGTCGTTTTGCCTGTGGCAGCTGTGATTTTTCGATTTCTAAAATTCCAGGAAGCCGCGCGTTTGAGCTTGCAGAAGTTGAAGAGCTGCTTGAGAAAAAGGTCTTTGGCCCTGTTGATGGCTTTCGCAGCAAAATGGGAAGGCCGTTTGTGGCAAGCCTAAAGATCACGCCGGAACACAAGCTTGAATTTGATTTTGGCAATGCGGCACAAGGCGAAGAAGATAACGAGCCTGTTGATTTCAGCCAGCACGAGTCATTTGGCAGTTGCCCTAAATGCGGCAGCCCCGTCTACACGCATGGCAACGCGTATGTCTGCGAAAAAAGTGTGGGCCCCAGCCCATCGTGCGACTTTAAAACCGGCATGATGGTGTTGCAACAAAGCATATCCGCTGAGCAAATTCGAAAACTTTTGGGCACTGGCAAGACCGACCTGCTCGATGGCTTTGTTTCAAACCGCACGCGGCGAAAGTTCAAGGCCTATTTGGTCAAAACCCCAGAAGGCAAGATTGGGTTTGAGTTTGAGGCCCGAGCACCAAAAGCTGCTGGAGCGAAAAAAGCCACCGGCAAGAAAAAAGCAGCTTAAGTTATTCGTTTGTGACCCCAGACCGAACATGGCCCGTGGGGCCAGCCACCGCACCCGACTCGCAATGCCGCGTTTGGTCATCAAAGAAAAAATCGGGCTCAAACTCTTTCAAAAAATCACCTTTGCTCAATCCGCCCAAAAACATGGCTTCATCGATCTCAATATTCCAATCCATTAAGGTGCGAATCGCCCGCTCGTGAGCCGGTGCCGAGCGCGCAGTCACCAGGGCCGTGCGCAACCGCATGACTGAATTGTCACGCGTGTCTTGTTGAAGACGATGCAAGGCCTCAAGCAGGGGCTTAAACGGCCCGGGTGGCAAGGGTGTGCCCGCCCGCTGTATCTCGTGAGCGACAAAAGCATCTAGCCCCTGTGCTTGATAGACGCGTTCTGCTTCATCGCTAAACAAAACAGCATCGCCGTCAAAGGCAATTCGCACTTCATTGGGAAAATTCTCAACTGACTTGATCGAGTGCGGATACACATGGGCCGCAGGGTATCCCGCTTCCAAAGCCTGATCGACATCTGAGGCATTGGCCGACAAAAACAAATGTGCCCCCAAAGACTTCAAATATCGATACGGCGATCGGCCCCGAGTAAACACCCCGCGCTGAATCGGCAGGCCATGGCGTTGGGCAGAGTGATACACCCGCAAGCCCGACACTGGATCATTTCTGGAAAGCACCACGACCTCGACCCGCTGATGCTCAGGTGTGTTAAACGCCATGAGCTTGCGGACCAAGGGAAACGCAACCCCTGGGTTGGCAGGCAGCTGCATGCGTTCACTTTGCAAACGCATGTACGCTCGGTCGTCGGACTCTTCAAACACCCTGTTTTCTTCCTCAAAATCAAACAGGGCGCGGCTGGAGAGCGCAACGACGAGCTGATTAAACATCGAGGTTGGCCACCCTTAACGCATTGTCTTCAATGAACTGGCGTCGGGGTTCGACCTCTTCGCCCATTAGCGTGGTGAAAATATTGTCGGCGGCAATGGCGTCTTCAATTTTGACTTGCAGCAAGGTGCGGCTTTCAACATTCATGGTGGTTTCCCATAGCTGCTCGGGATTCATTTCACCCAGGCCTTTGTACCGTTGTTTTGAGAGCCCGCGTTCAGCCTCTTGCAACAGCCAATCCATGGCCTGGCCAAAGTCTTTCACTTGGGCCGATTTAACCTGTTCTCCTTTGCCGCGACTCACCACGGTGCCAGCGGGCACTGCGGTTTTTAATGCCTGTGCAGCCTGAGATAAGGTTCGGTAGTCTTCACTGCCCACAAAATCGGCATCTAAGGTTGAGAGTCGGACATTGCCGTGGTGAGGCCGCTCAATACGTAAACGCCAAGACTCATTTTGGCTGTTGAAATCAGCCAAGACTCTGACCTGTTGATCTTGCCCAGACAACGCGGCACTTTGCTGGCGATTCATCCATTGCTGAATATTTTCAGCTGTCTTGACCGCAGCCTCGTTGGAGGAAAAATCAAGCGTGACGCCATCGAGCAAAGCCCTTAATGCTTGTTCGTCAACAATTTTAGAAAGCTTTGCAATTACCGCTGTTGCAGAAAGATAAGTGCTGGCAAGTTGGCTTAAATCTGATGACACGCCGGCTGTGCCATTGGGCGTTTGCAGCTGCGCATCTTGCAAAGCCAAAGTCAGCAAGTACTGCTGCATTTGCACATCGTCTTTGATGTATCGCTCTTCTTTACCATGTTTGACTTTGTAAAGCGGCGGCTGAGCGATATAAATATACCCCCGCTCAATGAGCTCGCGCATTTGGCGGTAAAAGAAGGTGAGCAACAAGGTGCGAATGTGCGAACCGTCAACATCGGCGTCAGTCATGATGATGATGCGGTGATAGCGAAGCTTTTCAGGGTTGTAATCTTCTTTGCCAATACCTGTGCCCAAGGTTTGAATCAGGGTCACGATTTCTTGGGATGCAATGAGCTTGTCAAACCGCGCTTTTTCGACATTAAGGATTTTTCCTTTAAGCGGCAAAATGGCTTGAAACTTGCGGTCACGGCCCTGTTTTGCAGAACCGCCTGCAGAATCGCCCTCAACCAGATAAAGCTCGGCTTTGGCAGGGTCACGCTCTTGGCAATCGGCAAGCTTACCTGACAAGCCAAATGATTCCAGCACGCCTTTGCGCCGGGTCATTTCCCGGGCTTTTCGTGCAGCTTCGCGCGCCCGCGCTGCCTCAACAATTTTTCCACAGATTATTTTTGCGTCGTTTGGGTGCTCTAATAAAAACTCTTCAAGAGCCTTGCCTAAAACATCTTCAACGGGCTGACGCACCTCGCTCGACACCAGTTTGTCTTTGGTTTGTGATGAAAACTTGGGCTCTGGAACCTTGACTGATAACACACAAGTCAAGCCTTCTCGCATGTCATCACCCGAAGTTTCGACCTTGGCTTTTTTTGCAAGATCCGATTCTGCTATGTATTTGTTAAGCACGCGGGTCATGGCAGCCCGCAGACCCGTTAAGTGTGTGCCGCCATCTCGCTGAGGAATGTTATTGGTAAAGCACAGCACATTTTCGTTGTAGCTATCGTTCCATTGCAGCGCTGCTTCAACGCCAACCCCATCTTTTTCGCCGGCGACATAAAACACAGTCGGATGCAAAGTGGTTTTGGCGCGATTGATGTAATGAACAAATCCTTGAACACCCCCTGAAAACGCAAAGTTTTCTTCTTTGCCTTCTCGTTGGTCAATAAGGCGAATCTTTACACCATTGTTCAGAAAGCTGAGCTCTCGAAGGCGTTTGGCAAGAATGTCAAAGTGAAAATCAATTTGACCGAAAATCTCGACACTGGGCAAAAAGTGCACTTCAGTGCCGCGACGATCAGTGGTGCCAATGACTTTTAATGCATCAACCCGCTCACCAGCACGAAACTCCATGCCATGGGTTTTGCCATCACGCCGAATGGTGAGTCGAAGCCAATCGGACAGCGCGTTGACCACCGACACCCCCACGCCATGAAGGCCGCCCGACACTTTGTAACTGTTTTGGTCAAATTTACCGCCTGCATGAAGCTCAGTCATGACAATCTCAGCTGCAGAACGGCCCAGTTCGTCATCTTTGTGAATATCGGTCGGAATGCCACGGCCATTGTCAACAACCGAAATAGAGTTATCTGTGTGAATCGTGACAACAATGTCATCGCAGTGGCCTGCTAAGGCTTCGTCAATGGCGTTATCCACCACTTCAAACACCATATGATGCAAGCCGGTGCCGTCATGCGTATCGCCAATGTACATGCCAGGGCGCTTTCGAACTGCTTCAAGGCCTTTAAGCATTTTGATCGATGACGCGCCATAGCCTTCTGACATTTCAGAGCCTTGTTGTTCCTGACAAAGAGGGAATTTAATGTGAACCAAGTCTGGATCCTTTTTTAGATGCGCATGGGCATAACAACATATTTGAATTCACTGTCTTCTGAAGCAGTGATTAGGGCACTGGCATTGGGGTCTTGCAATGCCACATGAATCGTTTTGTTTTTAAGGTTTGCCAGCACATCGAGCAGGTACTGAACATTAAAGCCAATATCTACCGGATCACCTTGATAACCGACTTCGAGTTCTTCAGACGCCTCTTCTTGTTCAGCATTGGTCGATGAAACTCGCAGGCTTCCTGAGGACAGGGTAAGCCGTACCCCCTTAAATTTATCAGTGGTTAAAATCGCAGCGCGTTGTAACGCTGCTAAAAACAATTCCCGATCCAAAGAAACAATTTTGGTGTGACCCGTTGGAATAACCCGCTGATAATCAGGAAACTTTCCTTCGATAAGCTTGGAAAGCAGCTCAATTTGATTGAATGTAAATCGGGCTTGATTCGCCGCAAACTCGATCACTACTTGATCATCGGTTTCAGATAACAATCGTTGCAGCTCAAGCACTGCCTTTCTGGGAATAATAACTTCCTGGCGGTCTCCTGCAATATCAATTTGAACGCCCTCATCACCGGCCTTTACTGCCGAAAATGCCAAACGATGGCCGTCGGTCGACACGGCTTTAAGGCTCTCACGATCAATGACCAACAGCAGGCCATTTAGGTAATAGCGAATGTCTTGCTGTGCCATTGCAAAATGCACCAAATGAAGCAGGTGCTTTAACGCCTTTTGCGTCAGTACCACTTTTGCCGGATAGGCTTCAGCGGGGGTCACCGTCGGAAATTCTTCTGCCGCCAAAGTCTGCAAACTAAATTTAGATTTGCCTTGTGACACCACTAATTTTTTACTAGCCAAGGAAACGGTGATTTCTTGTTCTGGCAAGGCACGAAGAATGTCTAATAATTTTCGTGCCGCGACCGTGGTTGCCGCATTGTCTGATCCTGCCCCCATTTCGGCATGGGTCTTAATTTGCATTTCAATGTCAGTAGAACAAAACGCAACCTCTGCGCCTTCTTTGGTGAGCAAGACATTCGAGAGAATAGGCAGGGTGTGTCTGCGCTCAACAATTCCGGTGACGGTTTGCAAAGGCTTGAGCAGGGCATCGCGCTGGGCTTTTATCAAAATCATAATTATTGTTCTTTCAAAAATTAGTAGTCGTAGTTAAAGGCCCAGTTATCTGTGGATAAGCGTTGCGATGCGTTCGTGCACAAGGCTTTCGGCCAACGAATAAGTTGTGGGCAAGTTTGGGACAGCAGTGGGGGCCTGTGCACAGCACATTGGGTGTTCAACTGCCCCTTTTGTTTGTTCAAGTGAAATACAGAGTTATTCACAGCTTATCCCCGTAGTTGTTGTTCAAGGATGTGCAGCTGGTGGTTGAGCTCAGCGTTTTTTCCTCTTTGCTCAGAAATCTTTTTAACTGCATGCAACACCGTTGTGTGATCGCGGCCGCCAAAAAGATCCCCAATGTCAGGGAAACTTTTTTGGGTGAGTTCTTTTGCGAGATACATGGCAATTTGGCGGGGCATGGCGATATTGGCAGGCCTGCGTTTGCTGTACATATCCGCAACTTTAATGTTGTAAAAATCCGCAACGGTTTTTTGAATGTTTTCAACGGAAATCAGTGTTTTTTGCAAGGACAACAAATCTTTGAGTGCCTCGCGAACGGCCTCTAACGAAGGCTGTTTTTGGTGAAAGCCGCAATACGCAATTACTTTTTTAAGCGCGCCTTCAAGCTCACGAACATTGGAGCGTAATGTCTTGGCAATAAAAAATGCTTCTTCTTCTTTTAATGGGAAGTTTTCCAATTCTGCTTTTTTCATCAGAATGGCCACCCGCATTTCAAGCTCGGGGGGTTCAATGGCCACGGTCAACCCTGAGGCAAACCGTGTGACCAAGCGAGGGTTGATTTCTCCGAGTTCGGTGGGATAAGTGTCGCTGGTAATGATGATTTGTTTTTGAGCCGCAATCAGGGCTTCAAAAGCATAAAAGAACTCTTCTTGTGTTCTTTGTTTGCCTGAAAAAAACTGAATATCATCAATGAGCAATAAATCCAGGGAGTGGTAGTAACGCTTGAATTCATCAAATGATTTTCGTTGGTAAGCCTTAACGACATCACTAACATAAGCTTCTGCGTGGATATAGCGAACCCGAGCATTGGGGTTGGCCTGCATGAGGCAATTTCCCACCGCATGAATTAAATGGCTTTTGCCTAAACCCACGCCACCATAAAGAAACAAGGGGTTGTAGCCTTTGCCGGGGTTGTCAGCGACTTGTAATGCTGCAGCCCTGGCAAGTTGATTGGCCTTACCAGGAACAAAGGTGTCAAAAGCCCACTCCCGGTTCAGCCGGCTTTGTTGGTAATGCTCGGACGATTCCTGGGAGGCTAACTTGGCAATGGGTGCCTCTGGTGACTGACTGCTGTCCTGTTCAGTCGACAATTCTGTGGAATCTTCGGTGCTATTGACCTCAATTTCGAGCTCTACCGGGGTGCCCAGGGTTCGAGACCACCAATTGCTCAAAGGCGCTGAAAACTGGCTTTTGGCCCAAGTTTGCTTAAACCGTGTTGGCGCACACAGCACGACCCGGCTGTTGGCCCCGTTTTGATCGATCCGAAGGAGCTCAAGGGGCTTAAACCAGGTCTGAAATTGTTGTGAAGGAAGCTCTCGTTCGAAGTAAACGAGGCAGTCTTGCCAGAGGGATTCCATGGGCTCGAATTTTACCTGAGAACACGAGTTATCCACAGGATTGGTTTGCCCTAAAATGACCAAAACACCATAAAGGTCTTATACTGTGGGGTTCCTCTGTGTTAACCCTAAAAGTTCAGGATCAGAATTATGAAGCGCACCTATCAACCCTCTGTTGTTCGCCGCAAGCGCACCCATGGGTTTCTTGTACGCATGAAGTCAAAAGGCGGCCGGGCAGTGATCCGGGCGCGTCGTGCCAAGGGCCGCAAGCGTCTCGCTGTTTAAGTTTCACCATGGGCAAGCGCGATGATCGCTTGCGAGACCCAGCAGTTTTTCGGCAGGCCCTTATGACAAGGCCTGTTGCTCGGGCGGGGGCGTTCTCGATCTATCGGGCACAAGCACCTTCTTTGAGTGGTCGATTGGGGTTTGTGATTCCCAAAAAGCTGGTTAGAACAGCGGTTCAACGCAATCAAATCAAGCGTTGGGCCCGTGCTATTTTCAGGGGCTTTGAAACTTCGCAAGCGCCGACCGGGTCTTGGGTGGTTCGAGTGAGCCAGCCCTTATCAAAGGAATCGTGGCGGTTAACGGGGAGACTTCGGTCAAAACAAGATCTTGGCCAAGCCATGAAAAACGCTATCCAAAAATGACCACCTTGCGAAACCCATTTACATTGGCCGCTATTGGTATGGTTCGGCTTTACCAGTGGACCTTTCGCCCCCTGATTGGGCCAAGATGCCGCTTTCTTCCCCATTGTTCGGATTACGCTATTGAAGCGTTTGATCGCCATGGCTTGTTTGCTGGGGGCTGGCTTACAGCCAAGCGTCTAGGCCGTTGCCACCCATGGTGCCAGGGCGGTCTTGATCCTGTTCCAGAATCAATCAATAAATAGGATTTACATGGATACTCGTCGTGCGATTTTGTGGGTGATTTTTTCACTGTCTTTGCTCATGTTATGGGATGCTTGGATGCGTCATAGCGGCCAAGGCTCTATGTTCGGCACTCAGCAGCAGCCTGCTGCAACAGAAAAAGAGATCGCGACACCATCCGCTGTGAAAGATCCCTCAGTTCCGCAAGCCTCTGCAGGCGTGCCATCGCCAAGCGCTCCCGCCACGATGCCGGCAGCGCCCGCAGTCTTGCCTGCGACCCAAAGTCAGACCTTCGTTTTGAAAAACAATGAAGTGGAGTTTGTGGTCGATAGTCAAGGCGGCCGGCTGGTCAAGGCGATATTGCTCACCCAGGTTTCTGAAGCTTACGAAGCCAATCGTGTGGTGTTGTTTGATTCGTCACAGGCACGTCGCTACGAAGCCCAATCGGGCCTGGTTGGACAAAACGCGAATCAAGTGAGTTTTCCCAACCACATGTCGGTGTTTAAACAGGCCGCTTTGCAAGAAGGCTTAGACCCTAAGCGACACCTCGCCCTGGTTTCGGAGTCGGGTGGCGTGAAGCTTACAAAAACGTATTCATTGGATGAGTCGGGCTATGTGTTGCGAGTGGCGCATACTGTTCAAAACACAGGTGCCGATGCCGTGTCGCCCCAGGTCTATTTGCAGCTTATGCGCAATGGTGATCGCCCACCGGGGGAGAGCAAGTTTTATCAAACCTTTATTGGCCCTGCGATTTACACCGATGAAGGCAAGTTTCAGAAAATTGACTTTGCCGATGTTGAGAAAAATAAAGCTTCACATGTGAAAAATGCCAGTGACGGATGGTTTGGCATTGTTCAACATTATTTTGTTAGTGCCTGGGTGCCTAAAAACGATGCTGCCCGTGAGTTTTATACGCGGCGCATTGAAAGCAATCTCTACAGCGTTGGCCTGATTCAGGCCTTGCCCGTAATTGCGCCAGGCGCTCAACAAACGCATGAGGCTGTGTTATTTGCCGGTCCGCAATTGCAAGACACTCTGGCAGCGCTGGCGCCGGGCCTTGATCTGGTGGTGGATTATGGTTGGCTCACTTTCTTAGCCAAGCCTATTTATTGGCTGCTAGAGCAGCTGTATGACATTGTGAAAAACTGGGGGTGGTCGATTGTTTTGCTCACGGTGATTATCAAGCTGATTTTTTACCCTCTGTCGGCGGCGAGCTATAAGTCCATGGCCAAGATGAAGGCGGTATCGCCTCGTTTAATGAAGCTGCGCGAGCTTTACGCCAACGATAAAGGCAAGCTGAACCAGGCCATGATGGAGCTTTATAAAACTGAAAAGATTAATCCTCTGGGCGGTTGTCTGCCGATTCTGGTGCAAATCCCGGTGTTTATTGCGCTTTACTGGGTGTTGTTGGCCAGCGTGGAGATGCGCAACGCGCCGTGGATTTTCTGGGTGCAAGATCTTTCGGCGCCCGATGACTTGTTTGGCGTCTTGCCGTTTTTGGGCATGCCCATTGGCTTGCTGCCGATTCTTATGGCGGTAACCATGTATGTTCAGACCAAGCTTAACCCGCCGCCACCGGACCCCATTCAGGCCAAGGTCATGATGGCCATGCCCATTGTGTTTTCGATCTTTTTCTTCTTCTTTCCAGCTGGCCTGGTGTTGTATTGGTTGGTGAACAATATTTTGTCGATTGCCCAGCAGTGGTATGTCATGAAGCAGATCGAGAAAACAGCTGCTTCACACCGCTAAGCAAGGCGTGCGGCGATGGCAGTGTTGGCTGACACCATTGTCGCAATCGCCACCGCTTCAGGCCGTGGCGCTGTGGGGGTTGTGCGGGTTTCAGGCCCTGCTTGTCGGGAGCTTATGCAGGCGGTGTGCGGCAAAGCTCTCGTGCCCAGGGTTGCCACCCATCTGAGTTTTTTAGATGCCCAGGGCCAAGCCATTGATGATGGTTTGGCGATTTTTTTCCCGGGGCCTCATTCCTACACTGGTGAAGATGTGCTTGAGCTTCAGGGCCACGGCGGCATTGGGGTGATGAATGTCGTATTGGCCCGCTGCCTTGGTGCGACCCTGCCATCGGGCCAAGCGATTCGCTTAGCCCAGCCCGGTGAGTTCACACAGCGCGCATTCTTAAATGACAAGCTCGACTTGGCACAAGCCGAGGCCGTGGCTGATTTGATTGATGCGGGCAGCGAACGGGCAGCCAAGAGCGCTTTGGCTTCCTTGCAAGGCCGGTTTAGCGAACAGATTCATGGGCTGTTGCAAGGCTTGATTGATCTGCGAATGCGTGTTGAAGCCTGTCTGGATTTTCCCGAAGAGGATATTGAGTTTATTGCCCGCGAAGGGGTCAAGGAAAAGCTTGCGAGACTTACACAGCTTTTAAAAGACATTGCGCAAAGCGCTTCTCGTGGGGCCGCCCTGCGTGAGGGCTTGCGTGTGGTCTTGGTGGGTGCGCCGAATGTGGGAAAGTCATCATTGTTAAATGCCCTGGCGGAGCAAGATATTGCCTTGGTTACCGATATCGCGGGCACTACGCGTGACCGGATTGTTCAAGAGATTGTGATCAATGGCGTGCCCATGCATGTGACCGATACGGCAGGCCTGCGCGAGACGCAAGATCTTGTGGAGCGACTGGGCATTGAACGCACCTGGAGAGAGATTGAACAGGCCCAAGTGGTATTGCTGTTGCGAGATGCCAGCGGTGCGATCGCAGCCGATGCGCGCCTGGAGCAGGAAGTGATGGCTCGGGTGGTCTCGGCGCGCTCAGTGATCTATGTGCTCAATAAATCTGATCTCTCGGCACAGCCAAAGGTTGTTGATGCGATTCAGGATGCGATTGCGATTTCTGCCAAGACCGGTCACGGCCTGGATCGCCTACGTGCAAGGCTGCTCGAGTTGGCGGGCTGGGCGGGCGATGCGAGTGCAGGGGTGTTTTCTGCACGGGCCAGGCACTTGCAGGCCTTGTCGCGGGCTGCGGCCCAACTTCAGGCGGCTCAAGACCATTTGAACGAGCATGAGCTCGAGTTGTTGGCGGAGTGTTTGCGGCAAGCGCAAACGGCCCTGTCGGAAATCACCGGTGAGTTTACCTCTGATGATTTGCTAGGCGAGATCTTTGGCCGGTTTTGTATTGGCAAATAAAAAGCCTTAACGAAAAAATCCGGTCATTTTGCGTCGGGTAATGCGCAGCGTGCCAGTGTCATTCTCATTGGTTTCAGTCTGCGCCTCGGCTGGGTCCAGGGTTGATTCGAATATTCCCCGTTCGCGATTCTTTCTTGTTTTGTCAGCCGAAAAAACCTGTCCGCTCATGGCAATGTAAACCCCTGGGTTAAGCACTTGGGCTGTGGCCGTCGCCATGCCCAGGTTAAAAAGTGCGTCGGAATTTTCCTGGCTGGCAGGAACCATGGCGCCGGTAAATACAATGACCTGGGTGCTTCGGCAGCGCAACATGGCTGTTTTTGCGCTCTCGACCATGGTGTCCGTGCCATGAATCACCACGATGCGGTCTTCGGGTGTTGCCGCGATTTTTTCTGCCAACTGATTGCGGTGCGCCTGGTTCATTTCCAGGCTGTCGATCAGCATAATGGTTTCGGCCCGCCAGGGTTGCGCAATGCGGCATGCAGATGCCCATTCTGAAATGCGCGAGCGATCAAAGCCGAGCAGCCCTTGTTCCGGAAAGTAGACCTTCTCAAAAGTGCCCCCGCAACTCAGGAAAACCAAGGCTTGCGTTGTGTTCATGTTGATAATGTCGAGTGATAAACTGATTTTTACTAAAAAAGCCGTTCCAATTATCAGGGAAGTTTTCAAAACTTATGCAAATCAATCCGCCAAGCTATGTTCATCATCAGGGCCTGATTCAATGGGTCCAATCCATTGCTGAAAAAACCCAGCCCGCCAAAGTGGTGTGGTGTGATGGCTCTCAAGAAGAGGCCGATCGTTTGTGCGCTGAAATGGTGGCGAGCGGCACGCTTAAAAAATTAAACCCCGCCAAGCGCCCCAATTCTTATCTGGCCTGGTCTGACCCTTCGGATGTTGCGCGTGTTGAAGACCGCACATTCATTTGCTCGGATCGCAAAGAAGATGCTGGCCCCACCAATCACTGGATTGACCCGGCGCACATGCGCAAGACCCTAAATGACTTGTTTGAGGGCTGTATGCGGGGTCGCACCATGTATGTCATTCCGTTTTCCATGGGCCCTATCGGTTCGCCGATTGCGCATATTGGCGTTGAAATTTCTGATTCGCCCTATGTGGTGGTGAATATGCGCCTAATGACCCGCATGGGTCGTGCGGTCTACGATGTGTTGGGCTCTTATGGATCGTTTGTGCCCTGTGTTCATTCGGTGGGCAAGCCCCTTGCGGCAGGCGAGCCTGATGTGGCCTGGCCGTGCAACGACACCAAATATATTGTGCATTTCCCCGAGACCCAGGAAATCTGGTCGTATGGCTCGGGCTATGGCGGAAATGCCTTGTTGGGCAAAAAATGTTTTGCCTTGCGCATTGCATCTTCCATGGGTCGCAAGGCCGCCCATGGAATGAACCCCGGATGGTTTGCTGAACACATGCTGATTCTTGGCGTGAAAGCGCCTTGGGGCAAGAAATACCATGTGGCCGCCGCGTTTCCCTCAGCCTGCGGCAAAACCAATTTCGCCATGCTGATTCCGCCCAAAGGTTTGGATCAAAACGGCTGGAAGATCACCACGATTGGCGATGACATTGCCTGGATCAAGCCTGATGAACACGGAAAACTAAGGGCGATTAACCCCGAGTTTGGCTACTTTGGCGTTGCGCCAGGCACGAATGAAAAAACCAATTACAACTGCATGGCATCGCTAAAAGAAAATGTGATCTTTACCAATGTCGCGTTAACCGATGATGGCGATATCTGGTGGGAGGGCATGACCGAAACACCGCCGGCGCACTGTATTGATTGGCAGGGCCGTGATTGGACGCCTGAAATTGCCAAGGCCGAGGGACGCAAAGCGGCCCACCCCAATGCACGATTCACGGTTGCTGCCACACAAAATCCAGTCATTGATGAAAACTGGAATGACCCGCACGGTGTGGCCATTGATGCGTTTGTGTTTGGTGGCCGCAGATCCAGCACCGTGCCTTTGATCACCGAGGCGCGCAACTGGGAAGAAGGGGTTTACATGGCGGCCACGATGGGCTCGGAAACTACCGCGGCGGCTGCAGGCCAACAAGGGGTAGTGCGTCGCGACCCCTTTGCCATGCTGCCGTTTTGTGGCTACAACATGGCCGATTACTTTGCACACTGGCTTGATCTTGGCGAAAAACTCTCACGCTCGGGAGCGGTGTTACCCAAGATTTTTTGTGTCAACTGGTTTCGCACTGATGAAAATGGCAAGTTTGTGTGGCCGGGATTTGGCGAGAATGCGCGTGTGTTGAAGTGGATGTTGGAGCGCATTGAAGGCAGAGCCGGCGGTGCTGAACATGTGTTTGGTGTGACGCCGCGTTATGAAGATCTTGATTGGGCTGGCCTTGAGTTTTCGCGTGAGCAGTTTTCCAAGATCACATCCATTGATCAGAAAGCCTGGAAGGAAGAGTTTGCCTTGCACGCGGAGCTTTTTGAAAAGCTGGCGCACGGTTTGCCAGAAGCATTGGTGCAGACGAAGGCGGTGTTGGAGTCGCGCTTGCAGGAGAAGCTGGCGGCTTAATGGACCCCCACGGGGCCTAACGGCCCCTCGGGGTGACCCAAGGGCCTGTGGCAATCAATGATTCGCCAATGCCTGGCTAGGGTTTTCCTTCTGGCTTGCCAGTCGATCGGCAAGCGCAATTGCGGCGAGCATTGAGCGAGGGTCTGCGCTGTTTTTTCCAGCGATATCAAAGGCAGTGCCATGATCCACGCTCGTGCGGATAAACGGCAGGCCCAAGGTAATGTTGACGCCCTGATCAATTCCCAAATACTTAATGGGAATGAGCCCTTGGTCGTGATACTGCGCCACCACCACATCAAAGTCTCGATGATTGCGGGCGCGCATAAACACCGTATCTCCAGGCCACGGGCCCGAGGCATCAATACCCAAACTTTTTGCGTTGGCAATGGCTGGCGCAATGATGTCAATGTCCTCGCGGCCAAACAGACCAGATTCGCCTGCATGCGGATTTAACCCCGCCACCGCAACACGGGGTGCTTGCACGCCTTGCTCTCGGCAGGCGCGGTCGGCAAGCAAAATGGTCTGCGTCAGCGCGTTGGTCTCAAGGGCGTCGATCATGTCGCTTAGCGACTGGTGCACGCTATTGAGTACGACCCGCAGTTCATGATTAACCAACATCATGCGCACTGTGGGCGGTGAAGAGGGGCTGGCGAGATCGGCGAGCATCTCGGTGTGGCCTGGCCAAGGGTGGCCAGCCAGGGCAAGTGATTCTTTGTGGATCGGCCCGGTCACAAGGGCGGCCGCTTCTTGCCGCATGCACAAGGTGACTGCAGCCCGAATGGACTCGAAACCTGCTTGGCCGGCAGCTTTTCCCACTTTTCCAACCAAAATTTTTTCTGTATCCCATTGAACAGGGAGATATTTGATGTTTTGAGTGGGAATTTTAAGTTTACGGGCAAGATCAGTAAGCCAATTGACATCCCCCGCGATACGCACTGGCCGTTGGTGGGCGCCGCCCTGCATCCATTGGGCAGCCGCCTTAAGCGCGATCTCTGGCCCAATGCCTGCGGGGTCCCCTGATGTCACAATGAGCGGTTTCATTTTGTGATGCTAACAAGTGTTGATCTCTGAAGTGTTGGGTCTGGGCCAAGCGGGGGCTCCCGATGGCACCGTGCTGTTGCTGTTGGGCCTGTTTGCCCTGATTGCGGGTTTTATTGATGCAGTTGTGGGCGGCGGGGGCTTGGTGCAGGTTCCTGCCTTGTTTTCCTTTGTGCCCCAGGCGTCGGCAGCGACCTTGTTTGGCACCAATAAAATCTCAGCGATTGCCGGAACCTCGATTGCGGCAACGCGGTATTTGCGGGCTGTAACACTGCCGTGGAATTCGGTGCTCCCGGCTTTGGTGGGTGCGGCAATTTTCTCTTGGCTTGGCGCGGCCACCGTGAGTCTTTTGCCGCGAGAGTTGGCCCAGCCCTTGGTGTTGGTGCTTTTGGTGATGGTGGCGTTTGTCACTTTCAAGAAAAAAGAGCTTGGCGCGGTGCATGCCCCGCGATTGAGCCTGGCCCAGCAGCGGGCGTTGGGTTTTCTTGCGGGCGCAGCCTTGGGTTTTTATGACGGGTTTTTTGGCCCTGGCACGGGCGCATTTTTGATTTTCGTTTTCGTTCGTTTCTTTGGTTATGATTTCCTGCATGCGTCTGCATCAAGCAAGGTGGTCAATGTCATGACCAATTTGGCGGCGCTTGTGTATTTCATTCCCGCAGGAGAGTTTCTTCTACTGGCGGCCCTGGTAATGGCGGCGTGCAATATGACGGGCGCAGTGGCCGGTGCCCATTTGGCCGTGAAAAAAGGCAGTCAATTTGTACGCAGGTTTTTCCTGATTCTTTTAGCCATTCTGATTGTCAGAATGGCTTATGGCACTTTGGAGATGTTCTAATGAATTCACCTCAAACGGTTCTTGCGCAATCTATTCTTGGCAACTGGATTAACGGCGCTCGTTCTGCACAGGTTCCCTCTCGTCTCGCACCGGTATACAACCCGGCCACCGGAGAAGTTGCGCGGGAAGTCATGTTATCGACTGTGTCGCAAGTCAATGAAGCGGTTGATGCAGCCGCCAAGGCGTTTGCTGCTTGGGCAGCCACGCCTGCGGTAAAACGGGCGCGTGTGCTGTTTGCGTTCAAGGAGTGGATGGAACGCAATATGGATGCGCTGGCCATGGCCATTACGGCCGAGCATGGCAAGACTTTTGATGATGCCAAGGGGGAAGTGCAGCGCGGGCTGGAAGTGGTGGAGTTTGCCTGCGGCATTCCGCATTTACTTAAAGGCGAATACACCGAGCAGGTGGGCAGCGGCATTGATGCCTGGAGCATGCGTCAGCCCTTGGGGGTGTGTGTCGGCATTTCGCCGTTTAATTTCCCGGTAATGGTGCCGTGCTGGATGTACCCGGTTGCGATCGCCTGCGGAAATACATTTGTGTTAAAGCCCTCGGAGCGCGACCCGTCGCCTTCTTTGATGATTGCCCAAGGCCTGAAAGAATGCGGCCTGCCCGATGGCGTGTTTAATGTGGTTCAGGGTGATAAGGAAGCGGTCGATGCCTTGTTGGCCCACCCGAAGGTTGCGGCAATCAGTTTTGTGGGCTCAACGCCGATTGCAAAATATATTCACGAGACCGCCGCAAAAAATGGCAAACGCGTTCAGGCCTTAGGCGGCGCCAAAAACCATTTGGTGGTCATGCCCGACGCAGATCTGGATCAGGCCGTTGACGCATTGATTGGTGCGGCCTATGGCTCGGCGGGTGAGCGTTGCATGGCCATTTCAGTGGCGGTTGCAGTGGGTCATGTGGCCGATGGGCTGGTGCAAAAGATTGCCGAAAAAGCCAAGGAAATTCGTGTTGCGCCGGGCGATGCGAAAGGCGCTGAAATGGGCCCCTTGGTCACGAGTGTGCATTTGGAAAAAGTGCGCGGCTATGTGGATAGTGGGGTTGTGCAAGGCGCCAAGCTTGTAGTGGATGGCCGTGGATTAAAGGTGCAGGGCTTTGAAAACGGCTTTTATATTGGGCCGTGTTTGTTCGATCACGTAAAGCCTTCCATGAAGATTTATCAAGAAGAAATTTTTGGCCCAGTGTTAAGTGTTGTACGAGTGGAAAATTTTGAGCAGGCGCTTGAATTAATTCACAGCCATTCGTTTGCAAACGGTGTGTCGCTGTTTACCCGCGATGGTGACAGTGCGCGTGAGTTTGCATCACGCATTCAAGTGGGCATGGTGGGCATTAATGTGCCCATCCCAGTGCCCATGGCCTTTCATTCTTTTGGCGGCTGGAAGGATTCTTTATTTGGGGATCATCACATTCATGGCCCTGAAGGCGTGCGTTTTTACACGCGTTACAAAGCGATCACGCAGCGTTGGCCCAAGGGCATTCGTGCGGGCGCCGAGTTTGTCATGCCGACCATGAAATGAGCGCGCCGCTGATTAACAAAGGCCTGATCGCAGGCCAGTGGGTGGGGGCTGTGTCGGGCCGGGAGTTTGCTGTTGTTAACCCTGCCACAGGGCAGACAATTGCCATGGTGGCCAATATGGGCCGCGAAGAAACACTCGCAGCGATTCAAGCCGCGTACGATGCATTGCCAAAGTGGCGTGCTGCAACTTCGCGTGAGCGCAGCACGAAGCTTCGCGCTTGGTTTGAGTTGATTGTGCAAAACGCCGATGCGCTTGCGAGTCTCATGACTTCGGAGCAGGGCAAGCCCTTGGCCGAAGCAAAAGGCGAGGTGCTTTACGGCGCTTCTTTTGTGGAATGGTTTGCCGAAGAAGCCAAGCGAGTCTATGGCGATGTCATTCCCTCGCCGGTGCCTGGGCGAAAGCTTTTTGTCATGAAAGAGCCCATTGGCGTGGCGGCGGCGATTACGCCTTGGAATTTTCCCTTGGCCATGATTACTCGTAAGTGTGCGCCTGCTATCGCTGCTGGGTGTACTGTAATTGTAAAGCCCGCTGAAGCCACCCCGTTAACGGCATTGGCGTTGGCCGATCTTGCCTTGAAAGCGGGTATTCCCGCGGGGGTTTTCAATGTGGTGGTTGGCGATGCCAACGCTGCACCCGAGATTGGAAAAGTTCTCTGTGAAGACAGTCGGGTTCGCAAGGTAAGCTTTACCGGCTCGACTGAAGTGGGCCGCATTTTGCTGCGTCAGTCGGCCGATACGGTTAAAAAACTCTCCCTTGAGCTGGGCGGCAATGCCCCGTTTATTGTGTTTGACGACGCCGATCTTGATGCAGCGGTGGAAGGCGCAATTGCTTCTAAGTATCGCAATGCCGGCCAAACCTGTGTTTGTGCGAATCGAATTTATGTGCAAGAGGGCGTTTACGATGCATTCGCCGGAAAACTCGCCGAAAAGGTGGGTGCTTTGCGCGTGGGCCCTGGCGATAAATCCGGCGTGCAGATTGGTCCTTTGATCGAGCAGGCGGCAATCGAGAAGGTAAAAGCCCATGTGGACAATGCTCTTTCCATGGGTGCGAAAGTGTTGGTGGGCGGCAAGCCCCATGCCCTTGGCGGCTTGTTTTTTGAGCCCACTGTGCTGACCGATGTAACGCCCGGCATGCGGATTTCGTGCGAGGAAACCTTTGGCCCCGTGGCGCCGTTGTTCCGCTTCAAAACTGAGCAAGAGGTAGTGGCCATGGCCAATGACACTGAGTTTGGCCTGGCAGCGTATTTTTATTCTCGCGATCTTGGCCGCGTATTCCGTGTGGCCGAAGCGCTTGAGGCCGGCATGGTGGCGGTTAACACGGGTAATTTTTCTAACGAAGTGGCGCCCTTTGGTGGCGTGAAGCAGTCTGGCTTGGGGCGTGAGGGCTCGAAGTACGGTATGGATGAGTACTTGGAGATTAAATACCTGACGGTTGCCGGT
>CAYTWR010000002.1:73705-82035 GCA_964442225.1 uncultured Burkholderiaceae bacterium
GAGTGGGCCCCGAGCTATGCGTATAGGTCCAAAGGGCTCGCCAATGAGCTCAACAGGCGTTAGACTTCGCCCTCTCGCCTTTGCAGGCGCCGTAATGTTTCACGTGAAACACCCATGATTTATCCAAAGAGTTTCGATGTCATCGTGATCGGTGGCGGTCACGCCGGGACCGAGGCTGCGCTCGCTGCTGCTCGGATGGGCTGCAGCACGCTTTTGCTCACCCATAGCCTCGAAACTCTCGGCCAAATGTCCTGTAACCCCTCGATTGGTGGCATTGGCAAAGGGCATTTGGTCAAGGAAATCGATGCCTTGGGCGGTGCCATGGCCTTGGCTACTGATGAGGCGGGCATTCAATTTCGGATTCTGAACAGCTCAAAGGGCCCTGCTGTTCGGGCGACCCGAGCCCAGGCCGACCGAGTTCTCTACCGAAAGGCCATTCGAACCCGGCTCGAGAGCCAGAAAAACCTGTGGATTTTCCAGCAGGCAGTCGACGACCTGTTGATTCAAGGAAACCGCGTGACAGGTGCGAAAACCCAGGCTGGCATTGTGTTTCAGGCTGCCAAGGTGGTGCTAACCGCAGGGACATTTCTGGATGGCAAGATTCATATTGGCCTTGAAAACCATGCGGGTGGCCGGGCCGGAGACCCTCCGTCGATTAGCTTGGCGGCAAGGCTGCGGGAGCTAAAACTGCCCCAGGGCAGGCTCAAAACCGGTACGCCCCCCCGAATTGATGGCAGAACCATCGATTATTCAGTATTGGCCGAGCAACCAGGCGATCTTGACCCAGTGCCAGTGTTTTCGTTTATGGGCAGCGAAAGCCTTCACCCGCAGCAAATTCCCTGCTGGGTAACCCATACCAATGCCAAAACCCACGACATTATTCGGGGCGGGCTAGACCGCTCACCCATGTTTACGGGGGTGATCGAAGGGGTAGGGCCCCGCTATTGCCCCTCGATTGAAGACAAAGTCCACCGGTTTGCGGACAAGGAATCGCATCAGATTTATCTGGAGCCCGAGGGCTTGACCACGCATGAGGTCTACCCGAACGGGATTTCAACCAGCCTGCCCTTTGATATCCAGCTTGAGCTGGTGCATTCCATGCGCGGCCTTGAAAACGCCCATATTCTTCGGCCCGGCTATGCGATTGAATACGACTACTTCGACCCCCGGGGACTCATGCCCTGGCTTGAAACCAAGGCCATTGGAGGCCTGTTTTTTGCTGGCCAGATCAACGGAACCACGGGCTATGAAGAAGCCGCCGCTCAAGGGCTTTTGGCAGGCCTAAACGCCGCCTTGCAGGTCAAAGACCAAAGCCCTTGGGTGCCTTCCCGCAGCCAGGCTTATCTGGGGGTGATGGTCGACGATCTGGTGACCCGTGGCGTGACCGAGCCTTACCGCATGTTTACGAGCCGAGCGGAATACCGCCTAAGCCTGCGCGAGGACAATGCGGATCTGCGCTTAACCGAGCTGGGCCGAAACCTGGGCCTGATCGATGACACACGCTGGCGAGCCTATTGCGACAAGAAAGAAGCGATTGAGCGAGAAACCCAGCGCTTAAAAGCCGCCTTGGTGGGTCCGCGCCGCTTCCCGCAGCGGGCCCTGCAAGAAGCAGGAATTGACACCTTGGATCGCGAAGTCAGCGCCTTGGAGCTTTTAAAGCGCCCTCAGGTGCGCTACCAAGGCCTGCTCGACATGATTGATTTGCAAGGCGTGCAAAGCCTGCAACCGTCGGAAACCTTGAGCCCACAGGTGCGCGAGCAGGTGGAAATTCAGGCGAAATATGCGGGCTATATCAGCCGGCAGGAAGATGAAGTTGCAAGGCAGCAAGCTCAGGAACAGGCAGCGATTCCCGAGGAAATTGATTACCGGGCGGTCCGTGGCTTATCGATTGAGGTGCAGCAAAAGCTCGATACCATTCGGCCCCACACCCTGGGCCAGGCCAGCCGAATTTCTGGGGTGACGCCTGCCGCAATTTCTTTGCTGTGGATTCACCTCAAGCGCATGCGGGCCGGGCGCTCAATGCTGGACTCGGGTGAAAAGGCCGCTTAAATGGAGTCTTGCGCGGTGTTACAGCCCGATGTTGTGGATCAGATCCGGCAGTTTTGGACAAATCCTGATTACGCCCTAAGCGAAGCGCAAATTAACCAGCTTGCGACCTATTTAGAGCTGTTGAACAAGTGGAATCGGGTACATAGCCTGACGGCCATTGAAGAGCCCTCTGAACAGGTACGCCGTCACATTCTGGATGGTCTTGGCGTATGGCCAGTGATTGCGGCTCGATTTGGTAAAGATCCTGCGATCAGGGCGGCCGATGTGGGCTCGGGCATGGGGGTGCCTGGCGTGGTGTTGGCGATTGCCATGCCCAAGCTAAAAATCGATCTGATTGAGCGCAATCAGAAAAAAGCCGCCTTTTTGCGGCAAGTCTGTGGCCGTCTTGGCTTAGGCCCAAGGGTCAGGGTGATTGAGGCGGATGTTTCTGCGATTCAGTCCAAGCCTGAGTATGATCTGATTACATCGCGTGCTTTTGCCGCGTTGCCCGTATTTCTAGAGTTGACCCTTGGAATTTCGGGCCCCAATACCGCCTGGGCGGCGATGATCGGGCGGCAAAAAGAAAATATAAGTGACCGCATACTTATAAAAATAAACAATAAAATCAATAACTTAGTTGTGAGTGACATCATTAAAATGAATACACCGGGCATCCAGGAAGCCCGACACCTTGCCTGGGTCGGGAGGTGTGATTGAACTGCCAGGTTTTTGCGATCGCCAATCAAAAAGGCGGCGTGGGGAAGACCACCACCGCCGTCAATGTGTCTGCAGCCTTGGCCCAGCTTGGCAAACGAGTGCTTTTGGTTGACTTGGACCCTCAAGGCAATGCCACCATGGGCAGCGGCATTGACAAGCACAGTCTTGAGCATTCGGTGTACCCGGTGCTCTTGGGTCTTTCTCCTCTAAAAGAAGCGTGCATGCGTTCCACAGCCGGCAACTACGATGTGCTGGCCGCCAATCGAGAGCTTGCAGGTGCTGAAATTGAAATGGTGGAGCTGCCCAATCGAGAGCACCGCTTGGCTTACGCGTTGCAAGAGGTGGCCAAGCATTACGATTTTGTCATTCTCGATTGCCCGCCGTCGTTGTCGCTGTTGACCTTGAACGGTTTGTGCGCAGCAAATGGCGTGATTATTCCCATGCAGTGCGAATATTTCGCACTTGAAGGGCTTTCTGATCTTGTGAATTCAATCAAGCGGGTGCATGCCAACCTGAACCCAAAGCTCACCGTGATTGGATTGTTGCGCGTCATGTTCGATCCGCGCATGACTTTGTCGCAACAAGTCTCGGATCAGTTGATGCAGCATTTCGGCAATAAGGTCTTTGAAACCGTGATTCCCCGAAATGTCCGTTTGGCCGAAGCGCCCAGCTTTGGACAGCCTGGAATTATTTACGATCCCAGTTCTCGGGGATCAAAAGCGTATGTCGATTTTGGCCGCGAATTGATCGCAAGGCTTGAATCGACCCTTGTGGAGGCGGCATGAATAGCGTGAAGAAAAAAGGCCTTGGCCGGGGCCTGGATGCCTTGTTAGGCGGGGCAGTTCCCGAGCTCAAATCGGGCGCGAGCCAACAGTCTTTGTCGGTCGGTGCATTGCAGCCCGGCAAATACCAGCCGCGTCAAGACATGGGCGAAGAAGCCTTGCAAGAGCTTGCAGAGTCCATTCGAGCACAGGGCATCATGCAGCCGCTCTTGGTGCGGCCGATTAAAGGCAGTGCCGGAAAATCGCATGAAATTATTGCGGGCGAGCGCCGTTTCCGGGCTGCACAAATCGCAGGCCTAAAAGAAGTGCCGGTGATTATTCGAGAAGTTGATGACCAGGCCGCATTGGCCATGGCCTTGATTGAAAACCTGCAGCGTCAAGACTTAAGCGCGCTCGAAGAGGCCCAGGGCATTGATCGATTGATTCGTGAGTTTGGGCTTACCCACGAGCAGGCTGCCAAAGCCGTGGGCCGCTCTCGCAGTGCGACTTCCAATTTGTTGCGACTGTTGCAGCTGCCTGCCGCGGTGCAATCCATGTTGCGCGATCAAAGCATTGATGCGGGCCATGCCCGGGCCTTGCTCCCCCTGCCGCCCGCTCAGCAACGCGCCTTGGCCGAGCGTATTGTGGCCGAGCAGCTTTCGGTGCGTGACACTGAGCGGCTGGTTGGAAAAATTGCAGCCGGAACGGCGAGCCTTTCACCCCTGAAAACTGTCGGAAAAAAACCAGGCGCAAAAGGCCAGCGCGATTGGTCCCGGGTGCAAGATCAGCTTTCCGATTTAATGGGGCTGCCGGTGGTGCTCAAACAGGGCCGTGGCAGTCGCGGCGAACTTGTGATCCGCTTTTCGAGCATGGAAGAATTGGATGGTGTGATTGCGCGATTAGCCCCCCAGGGTTTAGAGGTCTGAATTGACACCTCAGCCATTCGGACGATATGCTCTCAGGGTTTTCGCTAGTGGTGATTGGCGAGCTGCAAAACAGCCCATAAAAGGAAAAACAAGGTGCTGATTGCAGTGGCAGTTCAAGCGCTCGTCACACTGCTGGCCGGGTTGTTTTCTTGGCTGGTGTGGGGCCCAATCGTGGCCCTGTCGCTGGTCGCAGGGGGAGGGTCCATCGTAGTGCCGAATGCGCTGCTGGCCATGCGAGTCAAAGCAAGCCAGCCTCAGTTTGCGCCCGTGGTGCTGTTGGTGGGGGAGTTTGTAAAGATTGCGTTGTCGGTATTGCTGCTTTGGCTGGCATATCGGTGGATTGAAGGCTTGTCGTGGCCAGGCCTGATTGTTGGCTTGGTGGTGGCACTGCAGTCGTTGTTGTTGGCTCCGTGGGCAAGTGCCCAGGTCGATAAGTGGCGGGCTGCAAAAGCGGTGTAATAAAAGTTTTAAAAAATTTGACTTTGAGCGAATCGCAAGCAACGGCTTAAACAACCAGTACAACAAGTAAAAACTTATGGCTGCCAATACCGCCCCAACTTCTTCTGAATACATCATTCACCACCTGGGGCATCTGACCACCACAGGCAAGCCGCAAGAAAACATCGTTGATTTTTCAATTCTCAATATCGACACATTGTTCTGGTCGGTATCGATGGGGTTTTTAGTTATTTTTCTGCTGTGGTCGGCTGCCCGTAAGGCCACTTCAGGGGTGCCAGGCCGATTTCAGGCCGCTGTTGAGATTGTGGTGGAAATGGTCGAAGACCAATCCAAATCCATCGTGCATGGCAATCGACAGTTCATTGCGCCGCTCGCACTCACGGTTTTCCTGTGGGTGATTTTCATGAACGCCCTGGATTTGTTGCCCGTTGACCTGCCGCACTTTGTTTTCGCGCTCACGGGCTTAGACAGTGTTATTCATTACCACCGCATTGTTCCCACGGCAGACCTAAACGGCCCGCTGGGGATGGCGCTTGGTGTGCTCTCGCTCATGCTGTTTTACAACATCAAGATCAAAGGACTTGGCGGCTTTGTTCATGAGCTGTTTTGCGCGCCCTTTGGCTCACATCCTGCCTTATGGCTGGCCAACCTTGGCCTGAACATTATTGAGTTTGTTGCCAAGACAGTGTCGCTCGGCATGCGACTGTTCGGAAACATGTATGCCGGCGAGCTCGTATTTTTGTTGATTGCCTTGTTGGGTGGAACAGCAACGGCCCTGGGTTTTGTTGGGCATGTGCTGGCCGGCTCCATCTGGGCGATCTTTCACATCCTGATCGTGTTACTGCAGGGCTTCATCTTTATGATGCTGACCCTGGTGTATATCGGCCAGGCTCATGAGGGGCACTGAACGAAGTAATCAGAGCCTGGTTTTTTTGAAGGTGTTGTTTTTATTTATTCCCACTGAGGAGTTGTTATGACGAACGTTGCTTTTGTTGCTCTTGCCTGCGGTCTGATCATTGGTTTTGGTGCCATCGGTGCTTGTATTGGCATCGGAATCATGGGTGGCAAATTCATTGAGGCTTCCGCACGCCAGCCTGAGCTCATGAATGCCCTGCAAACCAAGATGTTCTTGTTGGCAGGCCTGATTGATGCGGCCTTCCTGATCGGTGTGGGTATTGCCATGATGTTTGCGTTTGCCAATCCGTTTGCCGGCTAAGCAACACGCACAAGGTTGTTGTGGGCTCGGCCGGCTGCTTCATGGTGAGCAGCAGGCTTGGGTTTTGGATTAACGGAAAGAAAAGGGTTCCAAAGTGAATCTGAATGCAACTCTGATCGCGCAGTTAGTTGTGTTCTTCATTCTGGGCTGGTTCACGATGAAGTTCGTGTGGCCACCCATCATGAGGGCACTCGATGAGCGCGCCAAGAAAATCTCCGACGGCTTAGCCGCCGCAGATAAAGCCAAATCAGACCTGGTGGCGGTTGAGCGTCGCGTGCAAGACGAGCTCTCCAAGGCGAAGAACTTGGCCTCTGATGTGCGTGGAAGCGCCGAGCGTCAGGCCTCCGTACTGGTCGAAGAGGCTCGTGCCGAGGCTGCCAAGATCGTGGCACAGGCCCGGGAAGCCGCTGAAGCCGAGGCCGGCGCCGCCATGCAGCGTGCCCGTGATCAGCTGCGTGAAGAGGTCGCCGCCTTGGCGGTGAAAGGTGCTCAGCAGATTCTGTCGCGTGAAGTTAATGCACAGGTGCACGCTGACCTTCTTTCCAACCTGAAGAAAGAGCTCTGATTTATGGCTGAAATGCGCACCATTGCACGGCCCTACGCGGAAGCCGCTTTTGGAATTGCCCAGGAAGAAAAGTCTCTGGCCCATTGGTCTGAGTCTTTGGCCGGGCTTGCGCAAGTCGCAGCATCCCCGGAAATTGCCGAGCTGATCGGAAACCCGGCCGTGCCCAGTGGCAAGCTCGTTGAGCTCATGGCCTCTGCCCTGCCGTCAATTTCCAAAAGCGAGCGCGACATGCTGGCCTTAATGGCTGAAAACGAGCGCATTTCAGCATTGCCTGAAGTGAGCCACATGTTTGAAGCGCTGCGCAATCAAGCGGAGAGCGTGCTGTTTGCCGAAGTGACTTCGGCATTCCCCATGAACGACGCCCAAGTGGCTGAGCTCACCAAGTTGTTAGAACAAAAGCACGGAAAAAAAGTAAAGGTTTCGGTCACTGTTGATCCGGAACTGATCGGTGGCGTGTCAATCGCTATCGGTGATGAAGTTTTTGATGCGTCTGTGCGCGGCAAGCTTGCCCGCATGGCCACTGCCCTGATGAACTAGGAGTTATTCGCAATGCAACTCAACCCATCCGAAATTAGCGAACTGCTGAAAAGCAAGATCCAGGGTCTGAATCTTTCCACAGACTCGCGCAATCAGGGCACCGTCGTGACGGTGACCGATGGCATTTGCCGAATCCACGGTCTTTCGAACGTGATGCAAGGCGAGATGCTTGAATTCCCCAACAATATCGTTGGCCTGGCGCTAAACCTTGAGCGCGATTCTGTTGGCGCGGTGATTCTGGGCGACTATGAAGAAGTCTCCGAAGGCGATGTTGTAAAAGCCACCGGCCGCATTCTGGATGTTCCCGTTGGTCCCGAGCTCGTTGGCCGCGTGGTGAACTCCCTTGGCCAGCCGATCGATGGCAAAGGCCCGATTAACGCCAAGCTCACCGATGTGATTGAAAAAGTTGCGCCTGGCGTGATTTGGCGTAAATCGGTAGACCAGCCCGTGCAAACGGGCCTCAAAGCCATTGACGCCATGGTGCCTGTTGGCCGCGGCCAGCGTGAGCTGATCATTGGCGATCGTCAGACCGGTAAAACGGCGGTGGCGGTCGACACGATCATCAATCAAAAAGGCCAGAACATGTACTGTGTGTACGTGGCGATTGGCCAAAAAGCTTCCACCATTGCCAATGTGGTGCGCAAGCTCGAAGAAACCGGCGCCATGGCCTACACGATTGTGGTGGCCGCAACCGCTTCTGACTCCGCAGCGATGCAGTACCTCGCTGCTTATGCCGGCTGCACCATGGGCGAATATTTCCGTGATCGTGGTGAAGATGCCCTGATTATTTACGACGACTTATCGAAACAAGCTGTTGCCTATCGTCAAGTGTCCTTGCTTTTGCGTCGCCCCCCAGGCCGCGAGGCATTCCCTGGCGATGTGTTCTATCTGCACTCGCGTCTTCTTGAGCGTGCCGCCCGAGTCAGTGAAGAGTGGGTTGAAAAATTCACCAATGGCGCAGTGAAAGGCAAAACCGGATCGCTTACTGCACTGCCAATTATTGAAACTCAGGCCGGTGACGTGTCCGCCTTCGTTCCGACCAACGTGATTTCGATTACCGACGGCCAGATCTTTTTGGAAACCGATCTGTTTAATGCCGGTATCCGCCCCGCGATTAACGC
>CAYTWR010000002.1:82135-123362 GCA_964442225.1 uncultured Burkholderiaceae bacterium
ATGGCGCTCACTTTGTTTGCCGTGAACAACGATTACATGGAAGACGTGGATGTGGCCAAGGCCAGCGCGTTCGAGCGCGCATTGCGTGATCACATGAAATCGAAATACGCCGATCTGGTGTCGCGTATTGAGGCAGCCAAAAACCTCTCGGCAGAAGATGAAGCCGCGCTGCGTGCTGCCATCGAAGACTTCAAGAAAACCGGCTCTTATTAATCAGTGGCCACAGGATTCTGACTAAGGAAGCGCAATGCCTGGCTCAAAAGAAATACGCACCAAGATCAAAAGCGTGCAAAACACGCGCAAGATCACCAAGGCGATGGAAATGGTGGCCGCATCAAAAATGCGCAAGGCCCAAGACCGCATGCGTTCGGGCCGGCCCTATGGCGAAAAGGTTCGTTCAATCTGTGCAAACCTAAGCCAGGCCAATCCGGAGTATCGCCACCCCTTTATGGCCACGCGGGAGTCCATCAAGAAAATCGGCCTCGTGGTGGTCTCCACCGACAAAGGCTTGTGCGGCGGATTAAACACCAACCTCTTGCGCATGGTGTTGCTCAAGATGCGTGAATGGGAATCGCAGGGTACCAAACTGCAGGTCACGGCAATCGGCAACAAAGGCCTGGGCTTTTTTAGTCGCATGGGCGCTGAAGTGGTCTCGCATGCGGTGCAGTTGGGCGATGCGCCAAGGCTTGAGGCCCTGATTGGCCCGCTGAAAGTTCAGCTTGATGCCTTTACCGAAGGCAAGGTCGATGCGGTTTACCTCTGTTACAACCAGTTCGTGAACACGATGAAGCAAGAGCCTCAGGTGTTGCAGCTGTTGCCCTTGGCCGATGATCGCCTTGATCGCACAGACGCTGCCCATGACTGGGATTATTTGTACGAACCCGATGCGGCTTCGGTGCTGGATGATCTTTTGATTCGCTACGTCGAGTCGGTGATTTATCAGGCGGTTGCCGAGAACATGGCCTGTGAGCAGAGCGCTCGAATGGTGGCCATGAAGGCGGCGTCGGACAACGCGAAAAAACTGATCGATGAGTTGCAGCTTACCTATAACAAGGCACGTCAGGCAGCCATTACGAAAGAGCTTTCAGAAATTGTGGGGGGTGCGGCTGCGGTGTAAACCGAGCGCCCGAATTTTTTGCATGCTGGTTAATGAATTGATTTAAGGAACGAAGAATGAGCAATGTTCAAGGCAGTGCAGCACAAGGCAAGATTGTTCAGTGCATTGGCGCGGTGGTGGATATTCAGTTTCCCGCCGAAGCCGTGCCCAAGGTCTACGATGCCCTCATGCTTGACGCGTCATCCGAGCACCCGCTGGTGGAAAAAGGCCTGACTTTCGAAGTGCAGCAACAAATTGGCGACGGCGTGGTGCGCACGATTGCCATGGGCTCATCCGATGGCTTGCGCCGCGGCATGGCTGTGAACAATACCGGCAAGGGCATTAGCGTGCCCGTGGGCCACGGCACCTTGGGCCGCATTATGGATGTGCTGGGCCGCCCCATTGATGAAGCCGGCGAAGTGCAGTGCGACGAGCGTCGTGAAATTCACCAGGCTGCGCCTAAATTTGCAGACCTGTCGCCGTCGGTTGAATTGCTGGAAACCGGCATTAAGGTGATCGACCTGATCTGCCCGTTTGCCAAGGGCGGCAAGGTGGGCCTGTTCGGTGGCGCCGGTGTGGGCAAGACCGTGAACATGATGGAACTCATTAACAACATCGCCAAGCAGCACTCGGGTCTTTCGGTGTTTGCTGGTGTGGGCGAGCGCACGCGTGAGGGCAACGACTTTTATCACGAGATGAAAGACTCTAACGTGCTCGACAAAGTGGCCATGGTGTTTGGCCAGATGAATGAACCCCCGGGCAACCGTTTGCGTGTGGCGCTCACGGGCCTGACCATGGCCGAGCGTTTCCGCGATGAAGGCCGTGACATTCTGTTCTTCGTGGACAATATTTACCGCTACACCCTGGCAGGAACTGAAGTGTCCGCGCTCTTGGGCCGTATGCCGTCTGCCGTGGGTTATCAGCCCACCCTGGCCGAAGAAATGGGCCGTTTGCAAGAGCGAATTGTGTCGACCAAAGTGGGCTCGATCACTTCGATTCAGGCCGTGTACGTTCCTGCCGACGACCTGACCGACCCGTCGCCTGCAACCACCTTTGCGCACTTGGATGCCACGGTGGTGCTCTCGCGTGATATCGCGTCGCTCGGTATTTATCCGGCCGTTGACCCGCTCGATTCCACTTCGCGTCAGGTCGATCCCAATGTGGTGGGCGAAGAGCACTACACCATTACCCGTCGCGTGCAGCAAACCCTGCAGCGCTACAAAGAGCTGCGCGACATTATTGCGATTCTGGGCATGGACGAACTCTCGCCTGAAGACAAGCAAATGGTGGCTCGTGCCCGTAAGATCCAGCGTTTCTTGTCGCAGCCTTTCCATGTGGCCGAAGTGTTTACCGGCTCGCCCGGAAAATATGTGCCGCTTAAAGAAACCATCCGTGGCTTTAAGATGATTGTCGATGGCGAGTGCGACGCGTTGCCAGAGCAGGCCTTCTACATGGTTGGCGGCATTGATGAAGTGTTCGAGAAAGCCAAGACCCTGCAATAAGGCAAACAAGAATGTCTAAAACTTTTCAAGTCGATGTCGTCAGCGCGGAAGAGAATATCTATTCCGGCCAGGCCAGTTTTGTTGCACTGCCTGGCGAGTCTGGCGAGCTCGGAATTCTGCCCGGCCATACGCCGCTGATCTCTCGCATTCGCGCAGGTGCTGTTCGTATTCAAAACGAAGGTGAAGAAGAGCAGCTCGTGTTTGTTGCCGGCGGAATTCTGGAGGTGCAGCCTCGTGCCGTAACGGTATTGGCTGACACTGCCATTCGCGGTAAAGATCTTGATGAAGCCAAAGCCCTTGAAGCCAAGCGCATGGCAGAAGAGGCGCTTGCCAAGAAAGCTGCCGATATCGACTACGCCCGCGCCCAGGCCGAGCTGATGGAAGCAATCGCCCAGCTGCGCGCCATTCAAAAACTTCGCGGCAAATAATTCCTAGGTGTCAGGCACCGTGCCTGACACCGTGCCTGACACCTCATGCAAAAATTCCAAAACGATCTTTTTCTTCGGGCTTTGCGCCGTGAGCCCACGGAACGCACCCCCATGTGGCTTATGCGCCAGGCCGGCCGTTATCTGCCCGAATACAATGCCACCCGCAAGAAAGCGGGCGACTTTATGAGCCTTTGCAAAAATGCCGAGCTGGCTTGTGAAGTCACCTTGCAGCCCATTGATCGCTATGGCCTGGATGCGGCGATTTTGTTTTCTGACATTCTCACTATTCCCGATGCCATGGGCCTGGGTTTGTATTTTGTGCAAGGTGAGGGGCCGCGCTTTAAAAAGAAACTTGAATCTGAAGCCGATATTGCTGCACTGGGCCGGCTCGACCCAACGAGTGAGCTGCGGTATGTGGCCGATGCGGTGTCAACCATTAAAAAAGCGTTGAATCAGCGTGTGCCGCTGATCGGTTTTTCGGGCAGCCCATGGACACTGGCGTGTTACATGATCAATGGCGGCTCAAGTGGCGATGATTTTCTGGATGTTCGCAAATGGATGTACAGCCGCCCCGATGCCTTGCAGCTTTTGCTGGAAAAGCTTTCGGTTGCGGTGAGTGATTACTTAATTATGCAGATTGAAGCCGGCGCCGATGCGGTAATGGTCTTCGATTCCTGGGGCGGCTTTTTGCCCGAAGCGCACTTTGAGCGCTTCTCACAAAAACACATTAAAGCCATTATTGAAAATGTTCAGCGGGCCAGTGTTGGCATTCGCAAAGCGCGCGGTGAAACTGATGGCAAGCCCACGCCAACGATTGCCTTTGTCAAGGGTGGCGGCCAGTGGCTCGAATCCATTGCGGCTACGGGTGCCGATGCGGTGGGACTGGATTGGGCGACCAATCTTGGCCAGGCCCGAAGCCTGATCGGAAGTCGTTGTGCGCTGCAAGGTAATCTTGACCCCGCCTCCCTGTTGGGCACCCCCGCCCATATTCAGGCCGAAGTGGCCAGAACTCTGGAGAGTTTTGGGCCGGTCACGGCGGGCGTGGGCCATGTGTTCAATTTGGGCCACGGGATTTCCCAGTTCACACCCCCAGACAATGTAAGCTGCCTGGTAGAAGCGGTCGCTAACTACTCTAAAAAGCTTCGCTAAACGGCATTTTTCGGGGCTTGGGGCTATCCCTGAACAGCGGGAAGTTTCGTGGTTTATGCACAGAAACAGTCGATAGTCCCTTGCGCTGGTATTTTATATTCCCTTTTAAATAACTTGTTCTAAGTTATTGATATTTCGGGAGTTTTCAAAAGATCTCGAAAACTGTTGGAAGGGGTAGACTTGACAAATGAAAATTCAAGCGACCGTCTAACTGAATTGCCCACAGAGTTATCCACAAGCTCGAAAGCCTTGATTTCAGTGGCTGTTGACACACCCATGGCGCCAAGCCTTGACTACGCTTGGGCGGGCGAAACTCTGCCACATGGAACCTGGGTATGCGTGCCGTTTGGCCGAAAAAAGATGCTGGGACTGGTCATTGATGCGCAGCAATTTGGGAAAAATGCTGCAGGCTTAGGCGAGCCTGACGCCCAACTTTCCCCCGACAAAATCAAGGCGATTGATCACGCGGTTGCAGCATTTCCAGCGGCTGACCCTGCCTGGATCGAGCTTATGGCCTTTGCTGCGCGCTATTACCGTCGGCCTTTTGGAACTGTCGCCGTTGGGCTGGTGCCCAAATGGCTGAGAGATCTCAAGAATTTTGTTGCAAAGAAAGAGGGGGGGCGCAGCAATTTTGATCGGTTGATGGCGGAAATAGACTGCCACGGGCCTAAAGGCCCTCGCAGTGACGAAGGTGTTGTCGCGAGGGCCGAAGATCAAAATGTCAACGCGAGTATCAAACCTCAAAACGTCATTGCGAGGGCCGAAGGCCCGTGGCAATCCACGCCGTTAAACCCCCACCAACTCCACGCCCTTCAATCCATCCAATCTCCCGGCGTGCATGTGCTGCACGGAGTCACCGGCTCCGGCAAGACCCGGGTCTACACCGAAGCCGCGGGTCGAATGCTTGAACAAAACCCAACTGCCCAAGTGCTGATCATGGTCCCTGAAATTGGGCTTACTCCGCAATTGGTGGGCCGATTTGAAGAGGCGCTGCCCAACACCAGCATTGCCGTGCTGCACAGTGAAGTGTCGGAACGCGAGCGCGCACGGCTTTGGCTTAGCGCCGCTACCGGCCAGGCGCAGTTAATTATTGGCACACGGCTTGCCATCATGACGCCGCTGCCAAACCTCAAATTGATCATGATCGATGAAGAGCACGATCATTCCTATAAGCAGCAAGAGGGCATGCGCTACTCGGCCCGCGACCTTGCCGTGTGGCGGGCTCAACAATTGGGCATTCCATTAGTGTTGGGAAGTGCTACGCCTTCAATCGAGACCTGGGCGCAGATTGTGCGCAACAAATATCAGCGGCACATCCTGCCCAATCGTGCAACGGGCGAGCCGCCAGCGCCCATTCGCTTAATCGACACGCTAAAAGATCCGGCGAAAGAGGGTTTGAGTGCCCAGAGTAAGCAGGCGATTGCGCAGGTCTTGGCCGATGGCGGTCAGGTGTTAGTGTTTTTAAATCGCCGTGGCTATGCGCCGGTGCTGATGTGCACGAGCTGCGGCTGGTCATCGAAATGTGCCGAGTGCAGCGTGCCGACCGTGCTGCATAGGTCTGCTTCAGCAGACTGCCACGGGCCCAAGGGCCCTCGCAGTGACGGAAATAAACCCGTCATTGCGAGCCGCGAAGCGGCGCGGCAATCCACCTGGCGACTCCAATGCCATCACTGTGGCATCTTCGCCCCCGTTCCTCGCCAGTGCCCCGATTGCGGCGACACCGATTTGCAGCCTGTTGGCCGCGGCGTACAACGGCTTGAGCAAACATTGCAAGAAGAATTTCCCGCTGCCCGAATTCTCCGCATTGACCGCGATAGCGTGAAGCAAGGCAAGGCGCTGCAAGCCGAGCTCGCACGAATTGAGCGCGGCGAAGTGGATATTGTGGTGGGCACGCAAATGCTGGCCAAAGGCCATGACTTTGCGCGCATGCGTTTGGTGGTCGTGGCCGATGCGGATACGCAATTATTAAATCCTGACTTTCGTGCGCCCGAGCGATTGTTTGCAACACTGATTCAAGTAGCCGGAAGGGCGGGGCGGCACGAGCAAAGCGGAACGCCCGCACAGGTATTAGTGCAAACACGCTACCCTCAACATCCTTTGTATCGGTTTTTACTTGCGCAGGATGTCGAAGGCTTTGCGCAAAAAGAAATGGCCGATCGGCAAGCCGCGGGCCTGCCACCCTTTGCGTTTATGGCGGCAATTCGTGCAAGCCATGCCGATGCGCGCAAGGCACAGTCGGCGCTGCGAGTATTGCGAGATGACCTGCAGGAACGTGCAAAGGAGTACGGCTGGGCGGTGTCGGCCTATGGCCCCGTAGCCCGTTACCCAGAAACCCAAGCGGGCCGTTGGCGCGGCCAGTTGTTGTTGGAATCAAGTTCACGGCCACAGCTTCACCAGTTATTAGGTTTGGCCGAGGCGTGGATGCAGGCCAATCGCAACATGGACCCGCATGTGGATGTGGATCCGGTGGAGGTCTGAACCCACTCTGGCCGTGGACATCATGAAATTTAACTTGATCGCAAAAAAGTATTACCGTAAAATTTTTGGTAATAAAAGGAGTCTTTATGTCTACCACCTTAACAATCAAGGGCCAGGTCACGATTCCAAAGCAAATTCGCGACTCCTTGGGCCTTAAGCCCGGAGCCAAGCTAGATTTTGCTGTAAACGAAAATGGCGAGGTCGTGCTTCACAAGACGGAAACCACTGCTCGGCGCAAGACCAATCGCTTTGAAGTGGCTCGCGGCAAGGCCGATGTGAAGTGGCGCACGCAAGATCTTATGGCGCTGCTGCGCGGCGAAGGCTGATGCTAGTCGACACCAATGTATTGGTAGATGTATTAGAAAACGATCCAGAATGGTCTGACTGGTCGATTGCCCAGTTAAATGCACAATCTAAGGTGTATCGATTAGCGATTAACCCAATCATTTATGCAGAGTTGTCACTGACTTTCTCAACTGTCGAGGCGTTAGATAAAACAATCCGCGATATGGAACTGCTCACTTTAGAGATACCGAAGGCCGCCCTTTTTTTGGCGGGCAAGGCATTTGTTCAATATCGGCGAAGTAGTGGGAGCAAGACCAATGTGCTTGGTGATTTTTTTATTGGCGCGCACGCAGCAGTTAGCGGCCTGCCAATACTGACTCGGGATACCCGACGCTATAAGAGTTATTTTCCGAGCGTGAAGTTGATAGCGCCAGAATAAAAAATGTTCGATCCCAAATTTGATATCTCCGTAATCTCGCAGTTTATTCCCGAGCAGTCCGACCCTGCCTCTGATGTTTACAGCTTTACCTATAACAGCGGCACACAGATTGCCAGCCCCGTGGGCAGCATGCATGGTACCTACCTGTGTGTGGCCGAAGACACGACCGTGTTTGAAGCACAAATTCCGGTGTTTTCATTGCGGGCCGACAGCCCCGAGGTTGCAGCGGCCAGCGCACTGCATTAGCAGGCAGCGAACCCTATTGTATTAATGCAAACCGCCAAGCATTTCTGGCGGGATCACTTCAACATTTTCGGCGAGCGGATACGCATTGCGTACTGGGGCTACGATAAAAGCCTTGTCTAACCCTAGATCCTCGCAGGCATTCCAAAACCCCTTGCCCGGCTTTGGGGTTGTTGAAAGTTTCATTTCGTAGCCGATCTTCTTGCCAAACTGTTCCACAACCAAATCCATTTCAGCGCCGGCAGAAGTTCGGTAAAAACCGTAAGTGGCAGACGCTGGCAGATCACCCACCAACTGTTCTATGACAAAACCCTCCCAGGAAAAACCTGCAATTGGGTTGGCACTCAACTCGTCAAGACTGTGAATTCCTAGCAGCGAATGCAGAATGCCGCTGTCGCGGATATAAACCTTTGGAGACTTTACAAGACGTTTGCCCACGTTGACCAGATAAGGCGCTAATCGGCGCAGCATGAAACTATCGGTGAGCCAATCGACATAACGCTTGACCGATGTTGGTGAAATTCCGCCCAACGCAAGCCCCAGCTGAGATGCGTTAAGGACCTGGCCATGCAAATGGGCTGACATTTTCCAAAAGCGACGCAGCGTCTCTTGTGGCGTGGTAATTCCCAGGCCTGGCAAGTCTCTTGCCAGGAATGTCTGAATAAAATCTTCACGCCACGAAAAAGAGCCTGTATCGCTTGTGGCCAAATAACTCTCGGGAAACCCGCCGCGCAGCCAGAGTTTTGCGGTGCGCTGTTCAGGTTCAAGCTCAGGGCTCTTTATCTCCTTGAGTGAAAACGGGGCGAGCTCCATGTATCGGATTCTGCCCGCCAGTGATTCCGAGGACTGCTTCAATAGCTGGCCGGAGGCAGAACCCAACAACAAAAAACGACCCGCTGTTCGTCGGGCATCAATCTCCGGGCGTAGCTGCCGAAACAGCTCAGGTGTGGTTTGGACCTCATCCAGAATGACTAGCCGGTCACGGTGGCGCGAAAAGAAAAGCTCAGGGTTGGTGAGCTGCATTCGGTCGGATTCTCGCTCGAGGTCCAAAAAAATAGCCCCTGGCCGTTGACGAGCAATCTCCGCGGCCAGGGTTGTTTTGCCTGACTGGCGCGGGCCCAAAAGCGCGACCGCGGGCTGCTGTTCCAGGGCCTCGAGCAGCCTGGGAAGGATTTGGCGGTCAATCGGGGGTTTTTTCATCCTTGCATTTTCAACTATGAAAGTTGAATTTGCAAGGTCAATTCTTGCCGGATCACGCCCCAGCGTCTTGCCTGGCCAACAGTTCTTCCCAGCGGTTCAATAGGGTTTCGTTGAGCGAATCGATTTGCGCGAAGCGGGCTTGCAGCTGGGCCACGCGTGCACCATCGGTTTTATAAGTGTCAGGGTTTGCCAACAGCGCACTAATTTCAGCCTGCTCGTTTTCCAGAGCCGTGATCTGATCGGGAATGGCGGCAAGCTCTTGTTTTTCTTTTGAGTTGAGTTTTAGCGCCTTGGCAGGCTTCGCGCTGGCCACAACCTGCTTTGCAGCAGGCGCAAGGGGTTTTTTTGAACCCCCTGGATCTTGCGGCGCCACGCCACGCTGTCGCAGCCAATCTTCATAGCCGCCTACATATTCTCGCCAGTTAGCATTGCCTTCATAGGCAATCACGCTGGTCACGACCTGATCTAGAAACGCCCGGTCGTGGCTTACTAAAAACACGGTGCCGGAATAGTTCTGTAGCAGCTCTTCCAGCAAATCCAAGGTTTCCACATCCAGATCATTGGTGGGCTCATCCAACACCAGCACATTGGCAGGCCGCGCAAACAAACGCGCCAGCAGCAGACGATTGCGCTCCCCGCCCGATAGGCTTTTTACCGGTGAAGCGGCACGCTCCGGTGCAAACAAAAAATCGCCCAGGTAGCTTTTAACATGCTTGCGCTCGCCATTGATCTCAATCCACTCACTGCCCGGGCTAATGAAATCTTCAAGCGAGGCGTCAAGATCAAGTGCGTCACGCATTTGGTCAAAGTAGGCAATCTCCAGCTTGGTGCCCAGTTTCACGGTGCCGCTATCGGGCGCAAGTTCACCCAGAATAATTTTTAGCAAGGTCGTTTTGCCTGCGCCGTTGGGGCCAATCAGGCCGATCTTGTCGCCTCGAAGAATCGTGCATGAAAAATCGCGAATTACGGGCTTTTGATCAAAGCGCTTAGTCACGTTGACGAGTTCGGCAACGATTTTTCCGCTGCGCTCGCCACTGGCAACGGCAAGCTTGATATTGCCCATCAGCTCGCGGCGTTGTGCCCGCGCTTGCCGAAGCTTTTCGAGCCGCGCAATGCGACCCACGCTGCGGGTGCGTCGTGCTTCCACGCCTTTGCGAATCCACACTTCTTCTTGGGCCAGCAACTTATCAGCCCGTGCAAACGCCTTGGCTTGTGCAGCAAGCTCTTCTTCTTTCTGCAACTGATGGGCTGAAAAATTTCCGCGGTAACGCTTGAGCTGTCCACGATCAAGTTCGACAATAGCCGTGCAGACATTATTCAAAAACGCACGATCATGCGTGACAAACACAATCGCCCCGCGAAACTCGTTTAACAGCGCTTCTAGCCAGACAATCGAATCAATATCCAAATGGTTGGTGGGCTCATCCAAGAGCAGCACATCGGGCATGGTCACCAAGGCCTGGGCAAGGGCCACGCGTTTTTTATTTCCACCCGATAACTGAGCAATCCTTGACTGGGCATCAAGCCCTAATCGCTGCAGCACTTCATCAACCCGTTGCTCCCAGGTCCAGCCGCCGATCGCGTCGAGCTTGACCGAGAGCTCATCAAAGCGGGCATGGTCGCGCTCGTGATCAAGGGTTTCAAACTCTTTGCGCAGTGCCACCGCTTCGCTAATGCCTTGCGACACCTGGTCAAACACAGTGGCCGAATCCTTTAAATCGGGCTCTTGCGCAAGAAAGGCAATTCTTAAACCTTGGCGCAGCTGCAGCGTGCCGGTGTCCGCCTGCTGCTGACCCGCCAGAATTTTTAATAAAGAAGACTTGCCAGTGCCATTTCGGCCGATCAGGCCAATGCGTTCATTCTCGGCCAATGAAAAATCGGCATGCGAAAGAAGATCGACATGGCCAAAGGCCAGGCAAGCATCAGATAAAACAAGCAGCGACATGACCGCTACAGTAGCGCTAGCGCTTCTTGTGCGGCAACAATTCCTTCGTCGGTCGGCACGATCCATACCTCAACCGAGCTGCCTGGGGCATGAATCGCTGTGATCTGCTTATTCGGCGCGCGCAAGTTTTTCTCTTGATCAAGCTGCAGGCCTAAAAAGCCCAAACCCGCGCAGACATCTGCCCGCAACACACGGTCGTTTTCGCCAATACCGCCAGCAAAGGCAATCACATCAACGCCCTTCATGGTGGCAATCAGACCTCCGGCTTCGCGAATCACGCGCCGCTGATAAATCTCAATGGCAAATCGGGCAGATTCTTCACTGCTGTCACGCAGTGTGCGCATATCAGCTGAAAGTCCCGACATGCCTTTTAATCCCGACTGCCGATAAAACAGGTTTTCCAGCGCCTGCGCACTCATGCCCTGTTGCATCAAATAAAGCATGACACCCGGGTCCAAATCGCCGCAGCGGGTGCCCATCATCAGCCCCCCCACTGCAGAAAACCCCATGGTCGTGGCAACACTTTGGCCGTTCATACAGGCGCACAGGCTCGACCCGTTGCCCAGATGGGCCATGAGCAGCTTGCCTCTGGCGGTGGCGGTGTGGGCCGAGAGCATTTTGGAGACATAGTGATAGCTCAAGCCGTGAAAGCCATAGCGGTGTATGCCTTGGGCATAAAGGGCTTGCGTTAACGGAAAGGCTTTTTCTGCCTGCGACAAAGTGGCGTGAAACGCGGTGTCAAAGCATGCGATTTGAGGCAGATTGGGAAATGCTTTTGAAAATGCTGAGATTCCATGCAAATTGTGCGGCTGATGCAAGGGGGCGAGCCGATCAAGGCTGTGTAAATCTTGCAAAATTTCAGGGCTTACCACCACGCTATGCACATAACGCTCGCCACCATGCACGACCCGGTGCGCAACCGCCTTGATCTGCGCATCACCAAGCGCAGTAGACATTTCTTCTTTCAAATGCGCAAGCGCTGCTTCAAATGATTGCTCGCCCGATTCAAGGCCTTGGATAGTGCCGCTGTAGACAGAAGGCCCGATTGCGCGGGTCGCCCCTTCAAGAATCGGGTAGGCCGAAAACTTGATTGAAGAAGACCCGATATTGACAGCAAGAATTACCGACTGTGTTGCGGACATCACTGACTCTTTAAGGCTTGTGGCTGCGATAGTGGTGGGCAACGAGCTTGGCCAGCAAGGCGCTGGCCATGCGCGTGTCGGGGCCGTCGGCCCGGCTGGTCAAGGCAATGGGAATGCGTGCACCCAACACAATGCCGCTGCCGGTTGCCCCGCCAAAATATTCCAGCTGCTTGGCAATCATGTTGGCCGATTCCAGATCGGGCGCCAACAAAATATCAGCCTGCCCTGCAACAGAAGACTCAATTTTTTTGATCTTGGCCGCTTCCCTTGAGATTGCATTGTCAAATGCCAGCGGGCCATCGAGCTCAGCGCCTGTGATCTGGCGGCGGTCTGCCATTTTGCACAGCGCAGCAGCATCAAGGGTCGAGGCAATGTTTGGATTGACGGTTTCAACCGCCGACAAAATCGCTACCTTGGGGTTTGGGTTGCCAAGAATGTGGGCCAACTGAATCGCATTTTGAATAATGTCGGCTTTGTCGGTGAGTGTTGGCTTGATATTGATCGCGGCATCGGTGATCAGCAGGGGCTTGTCATACAGCGGCACTTCAAACCGAAAGATATGAGAAACCCGGCGCTTGGTGCGAAGCGTCGGAGTATGCAGCACGGCACCCATAAGCTCATCGGTGTGCAGGCTGCCTTTCATCAACGCCTCAACTTTTCCTTCGGCTGCCATGCTGGCAGCCATGTCTGCCGATGCATGGCTGTGCGGTGTGTCGACGATTTCCAGCCCGCTAATGTCGAGCCCATTGGCCTTTGCAATCGATTCGATTCTTGCTTTCGGGCCAATCAACACTGGAATAATCAGGTCTCTTGCCGCAGCATCCAGTGCGCCCTGGATTGCACCTGGTTCGCAGGGGTGCACTACGCCGCAGCGAATCGCGGGCAAATGGGCGCCTTGGGCCAGCAGGTTTTTCAGCCGGGCCTCGGGGTCAAACACCTTAATGTGAGGCGCATGAATTTTTTCAAGGCGAACTTTTTGGCTAGGCGCCAGCACAATGGCCTCGCCTGTCAACACCGGTTCTTGGCGCTGATTGCTCACCGAGCATTGAAAGGTGACTGCACGCTTGGCGGAATCTTTTGCAGTAGCCCGCACCACCACGGTCAGTGTGTCGCCAAGTTTCACGGGCTGTAAAAAACGCAGTTGCTGATCCAAATACACCGTTCCGGGCCCGGGCAAGGTGTTGCCCAGCAGGCTGGAAATCAGGGAACCGCTCCACATGCTGTGGCCGACGATTTCATGAAATTCGGTGGTGTCGGCGTAGCGGGCATCAAGGTGGGTGGGGTTGGTGTCGCCCGACACTGCCGCAAAGGCTTGAATATCAGAATGGGTGAGTGTTTTGACCAAGCGAGCGCTGTCTCCGATTTGAATCTCATCGAAGGTTTTGTTTTCGATCATCTCGTTGGTCTGTGCCGTCATCATGCACGGTGCTCCTGGGGGTTTTTAAGGGAAACTAAGCTAGAATTGGCATTTTACCGCACTGCAACAATCCGGGGTGAGAGGGTAGAATCGCCTGTCTCGCGTCTGTAGCTCAGTGGATAGAGTATTGCCCTCCGAAGGCAAGGGTCGCAGGTTCGATTCCTGCCAGACGCGCCACCGCGGGCTTATTGGTCGAGCTTCTTTTTGTAGAGCCTGGCCATATTCACGACAGCGTAAATCAAGATCAGCAAGGGAACGCCAACGGCCACCAAGAATCCAGGTGAGGCGAGGATTTCTGATTTCTGCGTGGCGATCAAATAGATCAGGGGCGCAATGGTCAGCACAAACGGAATGCCCACCATGAACAACATGGAGCCGAAAAAAATTCCGGTGGCGACCGACTTTTCTTTTTCTTTGTCTTTCATTCTTTGCTCCTGATTCTTGCCCTCGGTGTGGGCAGGTAAAATGAGCTATTTTCCAACATGCTCTCTGCTCAACGCTCCCAACTTGCTGAAGCCCTGCTCGCCGCGCTAAAAGAGGTGGCGTCTGGCCTGGCACGGTCCTTGCCCGAATTTAATTTTTCGGCCGTGCAAGCCACACTCGAAAAACCCCGGCAGCCCGAACACGGAGATATTGCCACCAATATTGCTCTGCGGCTCGCAAAGCCCCTGGGCCTGCCGCCGGCCAAGCTGGGCCAAGAAATTGCTGCATTGTTAAAAAACTCCGCACTGGCGACTGGGTTGATTCAGGAAGTAGAAGTCGCGGGCCCTGGGTTTATCAATATCCGCCTTGCGCCTGCCGCCCGGGCGCAAGTCTTGTTAGAAATTGCAGGCGCGCCTGGCGAGTTTGGAAGAAGGCCTGTCTCTCCAGATGCCCTGAGTGTCTTGATTGAGTTTGTGTCGGCAAACCCCACCGGTCCCTTGCATGTGGGCCATGGGCGGCAAGCAGCTTTAGGCGATTCGCTCGCTGCACTATTGCAGGCCAACGGTGTGAATGTGTCGCGAGAGTTTTATTACAACGACGCAGGCGCTCAGATCAATAACCTGGCGATCTCGGTACAGGCCCGCGCCAAAGGCATGTCTGCCGATGACCCGCTGTTTCCGCAAGATGGCTATCGCGGCGACTATATTGGTGATATTGCCCAAGCGTATTTGAATCAAGAAACCACCAAGGCGCTCGATGGCGATGCGGTCACCTCAAACGGCGATGTAGAAGATCTTGAGGCGATTCGTCGATTTGCCGTGAGCTATCTGCGGCATGAACAAGACCTGGATCTGCGCGCCTTTGGCGTGAAGTTTGATCGCTATTACCTGGAGTCATCGTTGTATCTCGATGGCCGGGTTGAGTCTGCCGTGCAGGCCTTAATCGATAGTGGCCACACTTATGAAGAAGATGGCGCACTGTGGCTGCGCACGACCAGCTTTGGTGATGACAAAGACCGTGTCATGCGCAAATCCGATGGCACCTACACTTATTTTGTGCCTGATGTTGCTTACCATGTCACCAAGTGGGAGCGCGGCTTTTCCAAGGCAATCAATATTCAGGGCTCGGATCACCACGGAACCATGGCGCGAGTGCGTGCAGGGCTTCAAGCCTTAGGCATTGGCATTGCGCCAGGTTACCCTGACTATGTCCTGCACAAAATGGTCACGGTCATGCGCGGCGGCCAAGAAGTCAAAATTTCAAAACGCGCGGGCAGCTATGTCACTTTGCGTGACCTGATCACCTGGTCTGGCGAGATCGAAGACCCTACGGACAAGATCGTTGCGGTCGATGAGCAACGTGGCCGCGATGCGGTTCGGTTTTTCTTGGTCTCCCGCAAAGCCGACAGTGAATTTGTATTCGATGTCGATCTGGCCTTGTCACGCAGCGAAGATAACCCTGTGTACTATGTGCAATATGCCCATGCCCGGGTCTGCAGTGTGCTGGCCCAGGCGGGCACCGACGCTCAGGCAGTATTTGCACATGCAAAAAGCAAGGCGGGCAATGCGCGTGCGCTAATTGGTCAGCTAACCGCCAGCAAAGAACAGGCGCTTTTAAACCGGCTTGCCGAGTTTCCGGCGACAGTGCAAGCGTGTGCCGAGGAACTTTCCCCGCATTTAATGGCCTTTTACCTAAGAGAGCTGGCGGCAGATTTCCATGGTTTTTACAACAGCGAGCGAGTGCTAGTGGATCAAGAGCAACTTAAAAATGCCAGGCTTTTGCTGGTGGCTGCCACGGGGCAGGTGCTGGCCTTGGGCCTGGGCTTGCTGGGCGTATCGGCCCCCAGCCGCATGTAGTGGTAGAGTCTTTGCCCATGTCGAAAACATTGCCCGGCGCTAAAAAATTTTCCCTAAGCCCCTTTATGGCGGGTCTAGCCTTGGGCCTGTTATTTGCGGCAGGGTTGGCGCTTTACATTACCCAGTCGCCCTTGCCCTTTGTGGATCGTGTGGGCACGCGAGCTCCTGAAACGCCCGTTAAAAAAGGCGGCCCACCCGCGGCGGACCCCAATAAGAGTTTATTGCCCAAAGATGTCGGCGTTGTGGAGTCCCCCACCGAGGCCGGCATTGAGACGAGCGCGGTATCACCCGCGGGCATGTCTTATTTAATTCAAGTCGGCGCTTTCCGTACCCCGGAAGATGCTGAACAAATGCGCGCACGCATGGCGATTCTTGGCTTTGAAGCCAAGCTCAGCAATGTCGAACGCGACGGCGCAACATTGCACCGTGTGCGCCTTGGCCCCTATCCATCACTGGAAGACCTGAACCGGGCGCGGGCGCGTGTTGAAGAAAACGGCATTGACTCTGTGGTGATTCGCGTCGGAGTCGGCGAGCCGCAGTAAATCGCAAGCAAGGGGAGTGCTTCATGTCTATTGATTCGAAGAATCGTCGTCAATTTTCTTTAGGCTTGGCTGCAGGCTCGCTCATTTCGGCGTTGCCAACGGTTGTCGTTGGCCAGCAAAAATTCGATGAAGGCATTGACTATAAGTTGGTGCAGCCAGCCGTGCCTACTTCAAGCCCGGGCAAGATCGAAGTGCTCGAGTTTTTTTGGTACGCCTGCCCGCATTGCTATCGCTTAGACCCTTTTGTTGCAGAGTGGAAGAAAAAACTCTCTGCCAAGGTCGCGTTTAAAAAAGTGCATGTCGCGTTTCGTGGCGATGCCCAGCAAAAACTTTTTTACACCCTAGAGGCCATGGGCCGCGAAGCTGATCTGGGCATTAAGGTGTTTGAAGAAATTCATGTCAAGAAAAATTCCATGGCGTCTCTAATCGAAGCCTCTGCATGGGCCAAGGCTCAAGGCTTGGATGTTGCCAAATTCGAGGCCACTTGGAATTCATTCGCAGTGCAGACTCAGCAAAAACGCGCCAACGCCTTGGTCAATAGCTACAAGCTTGATGGCGTGCCTGTGTTTGGCATCAATGGCCGCTATCTCACCTCGCCTGCCATGGTGGGCGGAAGCCACGCCCGCGCGCTTGAAGTTGTGAATTATTTGATCTCGCGCAGCACCGCGGCATAAGCAGCCTCACGACTCACCCCGAGCATTTTGGCAAGGCATTTGGCCGCGCTGGCGGCGGGCATTTCTTTGGCGAGCGCCGCTGCCCATTCCTGCAGCTGTGCGTCGCTGGCGCTGGCGACAGGTTTGTCACCCAAATCAAACACCCAAACCAGCTCGCCTTTGCTGGCGCCAGGGTCTTTTTCTTGAAGCGCTAAAACTTTTTTTTGCACTTCGGCGATTGCGCCACGAAAAATCGTTTCATGGCTTTTGGTGAGCTCACGCGCATGGACCATGGCGGTTTGCGGCCCAAAAACTTCTGCACAGTCTTGCAAAGCAGCAAGCGCCCGATGCGGCGATTCAAACAACACGGCCAAACCGCCATGTTGCGAAATTTTTTCAAGCCATGCTTTGCGCGCCAACGCTTTGGCGGGACTAAAGCCCCAAAAACTAATCGGCCATCGGGCAAAACCGCAGACACTTAAGGCGGCCATGACCGCGCTAGCGCCAGGCAGTGGGCTTACCAGATAGCCAGCCTGCCAAGCGGCTTCGACTACTTCAGACCCTGGGTCTGAGATCGCGGGCGTGCCCGCATCGGAAATCAGCACCACCGATTGCTGATTGGCAATCGCATTGAGCACTTGGGCGCTGACTGCGCTTTCATTGTGCTGATGCAGGCAATGCACCGTATTTCGTGGTCGAGAAATTTGCAAACCGGCCAGCAATTGCTGCGCGCGACGCGTGTCTTCTGCATACAGCAAGTCGCAGTGGGCAAGGGCTTGCCGTACACGATCGGTGATATCAGCCAAATGGCCAATGGGCGTAGCGGCTACATACAATCCGGGCGGAAACAGTCGCGATGTCATTGCCGAATTCTCCCCCATCTTCTCATCGAACACCCGCCCAACGCCGTGGCGCCTGGGCAGAGGGTTTGGCCCGCGACGCCCTGATTGCACAAGGCTTGTGCTGGGTGGCGCAAAACATTGCTTATAAAGTCGGCGAGATCGACCTGATCATGTGGGATGGCCCCGTGCTCGTGTTCATTGAGGTTCGTTACCGGCGTCCGTCGCGGTTTGGCCAGGCCGTGGACTCCATTAATCATGCGAAGCAGGCAAGGATTCGGCGCGCTGCGCTGTGCTGGCTGCAGCGCAATCATCCGGTTACGTGGCCAGCCTGCCGATTCGATATTTATGCGGTAGATGGCCAGCGCTGCCATTGGATTAAAAATGCCTTTACGGCCTAGCGGGAACTTATAATGCCCCATCGCGTCTGAAAGGAACTTTTATGTTGACCAAATCTTTGCGCATTGCCTCGATTGCTTGTGTCCTGGGTGTCTCGACAGTGGCCCTGTCGGGCTGTTTTCCGGTGGTGGCCACTGGGGTCGTGGGCGGCGCCCTTTCGCTGGCAGACCGCCGCACAACCGGCGCCCAGACCGACGATCAAGCGATTGAGCTCAAGGCCTACAACCGCTTTCGCGACGCGTTTAAAGACGATCGCATTTCGTTGACTGTGGTGAGCTATAACCGCATTGCCCTGGTCACGGGCTATGTTCCCGATCAGGCCATTAAAGATCAGGCGGCAAAAATCGTGAGCGGAGTCGAAAATGTCCGCACGGTGCTCAACGAAATTGTTATTGGGCCAGCACCCTCTCTCAGGACCTATGGCGCTGACACGGTGCTCACCACGCGCATTAAGGCGTCATTGGTCGATGCCAAAGATATCCAGGCCAATGTCATCAAGGTCTACACCGAGTCCTCGACTGTCTTTCTAATGGGCATTGTCACCGACCGCGAAGCCAACCGCGCTGCAGAGATCGCAAGCCGGGTATCCGGTGTGCGTCGTGTCGTGCGCGCCTTTGAGATCATCACTGAAGCCGAGCTCAAGCGCATGCAAGAGCGCGCTGTAGGCACTAACAATGCGCCCGTGCAGTCCACAGGCCAAGGTGCTGCGCCCGCTGCGCAGCCATCGGGTGATTCCGGTGGCGCTGTTGCGACGCCAATTCGTTAAAAAGCCCTTGCTAATGCGGTTTCCATCGAAGCAGTCTCGTTGAGTTCGCAACGACTGCTGCAGAGCTTAGGCCCATCGCTGCGCCTGCAATAACCGGCGATAGCATGCCCAATGCGGCCAGCGGTATGGCCAAACTATTAAAGCTGAAGGCAAAGAAAAGATTTTCTTTCACGCGGCGCATGACCGCTTGCGCAAGCAGCAGGCTATTGGCCGTGGCCCGCAGCGGGTCTTTGCTGGAAATGGTGAGGCCGGCCGTTTTGAGCGCAAGATTTGCGCCCGAGGCCATGGCAATGCCCAAATGCGCATGGGCCATGGCTGCAGCATCGTTAATTCCGTCGCCCACCATCGCCACTTTTTTGCCGGCTGCTTTCATGGCATCGAGCTCGGCGCTTTTTTGTTCGGGAGTTTTTTCCGCCAAGAATTGCAGTCCGCCAAGCGCTGTGGAAATGCGCGCCACCGCAAGCGTGCGATCGCCACTTAAGATTTGGGGCTTTAGTTTGTTTTCCAGTAGCAAATCGATGGCCTCTTGAGCGTCTTTACGAAGCGCATCGGCCACCCATAGCCGTCCTTTCCACTGCCCGTTAACCGCCACATCAATAGCGCTTGCTTCGGGGTGAGCATCGCCCGGGTCGGGCACGGCACCGCTGTGTTGCGCAACCCACGCCGGCTTTCCGACATGCGTTGTGACCAAGCCTGCCTGCGGGCCCAAACGAATCGATGCCTCAATGCCAGCGCCGGGCACTTCAACGACCTGATCACAGGCAGGCATAGGCCGGCCTGCCGCATAAGACAGCAGGGCGCCTGCTAAAGGGTGTTCGACCCCACGCTCTGCCGCCACTGCAATCGCAAGCCACTCGGGCCAATCGCCAAGCGTTGAGCCTTGACGATCATGCAAGGCAAGTAATTGCGGCCGGCCTGAAGTGAGGGTTCCGGTTTTATCAAACACCACCTCTGAAATTTCAGAGGCCTGCTGCAAGGCTTGTGCATTCGAAAACAGCCAGCCGTGTTGTGCCGCTCTGGCCATGCCTGCGGCAATTGCCGCCGGAGTGGCCAAACCCAAAGCACACGGGCAGGCCACGACTAATACTGCAACAGCGGCGTCAAGCGCAGCCGCCAGTGAGCTGCCCAGAATCAGGTGGACCGCTAAGGCCGACATGGCGATGAGCAACACAGCAGGCACAAATACTGCAGCAATCCGATCGGCAAGCCGTGCAATCGCAGGCCGGCTTGATAGCGCTGAAAGAATTTTTTCGCCGATTTGCGCACGCCGCGATTGGCCAAATGGTGCAACAACCGTGGCAACAAGCGTGCCTGACACATTGAGGCAGCCCGCATAAATTTTTTCTCCCGGGCCTTTGGCGACCGGCACGCTTTCGCCCGTCAGGCTGCTTTCGTCGATCTCGCTGTGTCCAGTGTCAATGACTGCATCCAGAACAATCGTCTCGTTGTGATGCACTTTAATCTTGGAGCCCGGCCTGACATTGGCACAAGGTGTGTCGACCCACTGCCCTGACTCAGCAGACAGCGCCAGCACATTGGCCTGTTCAAGGTGAATCAGTTTTTCAAGTGCATCAAGGGCTTGTCGTGCGGCGCGTTGTTCCAAATGTTTGCCAATGCGCACCATGGCGATCACCACCACCGAGGTCTCAAAATAAAACACGGGGTTGCTTGCCCAGAACATGCTGATCGACCAAGCAAAGGCCGCCAGCGTGCCAATGCTCACCAGGGTTTCCATATTGGCTGATTTGGCTTGAAGGGCTCGCCATGCCGATCGATAAAACGGCCAGGCCACATAGCTTTGCATGACCACGGCAAGTGGCAGCTGAACGGCGAGGGGCACCAGGCCGTGTGCGCCAGTGGCCATGGCAGCCATTTCGGCCAGCATCGGCAGCAGTGCTGCAATTGAAATCCAGAGCCTCACCCTGTCATGCAAGGATACGGCGTCATGAGTGTCCGGGTCTTGGGTGTTGGTGGCAACGGGCCAGGCATCGTAGCCGGCGCGTCGAATCGCAGCGATGGCCTGCTCGGCATCTAGGCCGGTAATGCGCGCACGGTGCTCGAGCAGGCTCACCTCAGCGACAACGCCGGGAATTTTGTTTAGGGCTTTTTCGATTCTCGCCGAGCATCCGGCGCAGCTCATGCCCTCAATGTGCAGGTCGATGGGCTTCAATGACTCGGCGTGAAAAACCCCGCCTGATGCGCCTGCTGATCGGCATGATAAGAAGAGCGCACCAAGGCGCCTACGGCAGCATGGGTAAAGCCCATAGCAAGTGCCTCACGCTCGAACATGGCGAAGATTTCGGGGTGGACATAGCGGCGCACCGGAAGGTGAGACGATGTGGGCGCAAGGTATTGGCCAATGGTGAGCATGTCAATTTCGTGAGCCCGCATGTCGCGCATGACTTGCAAAATTTCTTCATCAGTCTCGCCCAAGCCCACCATTAAGCCACTTTTCGTGGGCACGCCAGGCACTTCTTTTTTAAATTGGGCGAGCAGTTGCAATGAATGGTGATAGTCCGACCCGGGCCGTGCTTCTTTGTACAGGCGAGGTACGGTCTCTAAGTTGTGATTCATGACATCGGGCGGCGCGGCTTTCAGAATGTCCAGAGCGCGGTCGAGCCGTCCTCGAAAGTCAGGCACCAGCACCTCGATCTGGGTGTGAGGCGATTGCGTGCGCACTTCGCGAATGCAGTCGACAAAATGCTGGGCCCCGCCATCGCGCAGGTCATCGCGATCAACACTGGTGATCACAACATAGCGAAGCTTCAGCGCCGCAATTGTTTTTGCAAGATTGATGGGCTCATTGGGGTCGAGCGGGTCGGGCCGTCCATGGCCAACATCACAAAAAGGACAGCGACGCGTGCACTTATCGCCCATGATCATGAAAGTGGCGGTGCCCTTTCCAAAACATTCGCCGATATTGGGGCAGCTTGCTTCTTCGCACACGGTGTGCAACTTGTGTTCACGAAGAATTTGCTTGATCTCGATAAAGCGGGAAGACGCGGCGGCAGCCTTGACACGAATCCATTCCGGCTTAGGCAAGGGGTCGGCTGCCACGACCTTGATCGGAATTCTCGCGGTTTTCTCAGCGCCTTTTTGTTTTTTCGACGGGTCGTACATAAGCGTTTTTACCCCAGGTGGGATTCAATGAAATCGCAAAGCCGGTCAGCGGCCAATTGCCAAGGCACCGCCACGCCCATTGTAGCCATGTCGACTGTTTTCATTCCCGCATAGCCGCAGGGATTGATGCGTGAAAAGGGCTCTAAATCCATGTCGACATTGAGCGCGACCCCATGATAAGTGCACCCTCGTGAGACCTTCAGGCCAATGGCTGCGATTTTGGCCACTGGCGCCTTGGAGCCTAGGGCGGGGTCAGGCACATAGACGCCAGGGGCATTGGGCTTGCGTTGTGCGCCGGGTATTCCAAAGCTTGTCACGGTATCGATCAAGGCCTGCTCAAGCCGACACACGGTGTCTTTTATAAACAGCCCACGGCGCCGAATATCGATCAGGGTGTAGACCACTACCTGGCCCGGCCCATGGTAGGTGACTTGTCCGCCACGCTCGGTGCGCACCACGGCAATCGACCCAGGCGCAAGCACGTGTTGCTCAGCGCCTGCCACGCCAAGCGTGAACACTGGCGGGTGCTCGACCTGCCAGAGTTCATCGGGTGTGTTTTCCGTGCGCGTCTCGGTAAAGGCACGCATGTCTTGCAACGTGTCGAGGTAAGCACAATCGCGCAAGGTTTTGCGCAAGATGGGCATCACCATGGCTTACAGCACCACCTTGACCATGGGGTGTTGGGTGAGTGCCCGATAAAGATTGTCGAGGTGCTCTTGTGATTGCGCGCGTACGGTGACCGTTAGCCCAAGGTAGTTGCCATTTCTGCTTGGGCGCATTTCAAGCGTGGCTGGATCGAACTCCGGGTCATGCGCTTGCACGAGTGCGCAAATTGCATTGGCAAAGCCGTCGGCGCGTGCCCCCATGACCTTGATCGGAAATTCACACGGAAAGTGCAGCAATGGCTCGGTCATACGCCTCTCGAATTTTTTTATACATGGGGCCCGGAAACCCTGCGTGTGATTCATGGCCCACCGGCCGGTTGTCCATACGCACAATGGGCAGCACCTCCTTGGTGGCCGATGTCATGAGCAATTCATCAGCCTGCATCACTTCCGCCTGTCGAATCCTGCGAATCTGCACCGGAATGCCCAGTGACTCGGCGATCTCTTGCATGAGCCCGTAGCGAATGCCTTCAAGCACCAAATGATTGCGAATCGGTGCGCACAAAATGCCATCTTTCACCACCCACACATTGCTGGCCGCCCCCTCGGTTAAAAACCCATCACGAAACATGACGGCTTCCATGACGCCGCGATCAGCTGCCGCTTGGCGCGCCAGGACATTGCCCAGCAAGGCGGTGGATTTGATATCGCAATGCAGCCAACGTTCATCGGGCAAGGAAATCACGCTGATGCCTTCTTCGCGCAGGGCTTTGCTTGGCCGCACAAAAGGGGTTGACATTGCAAACACAGTGGGCGCCACTTCGGGAATGGGAAACGCATGGTCACGCTTGGCCACGCCCCGGGTCACTTGCAAATACACAAACTGGTCTTCGCCTTCATTGCGCTTGATCACTTCTTCAACGAGCGCAATCCAGCCTTCACGCGCCATGGGCGGACGAATGCGAATGGCCCCGAGGCTTCGTTGCAACCGGCTTAAATGCTGCTCAATGCGAAAAGGCTTGCGTTGGTAAGCAGGCACTACCTCGTAAATGCCATCGCCAAAAATAAACCCCCGGTCGAGCACAGAAATTTTTGCGTCTGACAGCGGGGTCCATTCGCCGTTGAGATAAACCGTGGGGTTGCCTTGAATGCCTTGAATCATGAGCTGCTCATTTCGAAATTGATTTCAACCATAGTCGCATCGTGTCAATCGCGCGGCCGAACAAACCCGCCGGCTTGACCGGGTCTGCAATGGTCATGGGCACACGATGTATGGCTTGGTCGTTTAGCCAGATTTCCAGTTCCCCTACGGGTTGCCCAACGGTCAACGGGGCCAGCAAAGCGGTAGGGCGCTTCAGTTCGGTTCTGATTTTATCGGCTTGCCCGCGAGGAACTGCCACCAGCACATCTTTGGGAAAGTGGATTCGCGTGTTGGCCACCGCGCCTTTAAATACCGGCACTTCCACACTGATTTCATTGACCCGGAACAGGCGCATGACATCGAATTGCTGAAAACCGAAATTCAAAAGCTTTAGCCCCTCTTGCGAGCGGGTCTCTTCGCTGCTTGCGCCTGCAATCACGGCCACCAATCGTCGCTGCAAGCGCTCGCGGGCGCCAATAGGCTGTGGCCGTCTTGCACTGATGGCAATGGTATAGCCTTCGGCATCGGTGCGGCTCGTGATCAGGCCATCGACTGAGTTATCGAGCCACAGCAGCCGGTTTCGATTGAGCTGGCGAATGCTGTTGTAGGTGAATTCTCGGCGCCCGAATTCGCGCAACTGCTCAGGAAATTCATTGATCAAGGCCTCGGAGAGTTTGGCCATGTCCCGCACCGAAGTTTTGTGGCCTGCCTGTTGTTGGCCACTTGCATTGGCGTATCGGGTTTTTTGCAGCCCAAGCTTTTCTGCGGTTTTGTTCATGAGCTCGACAAAGGATTGCTCTGAATCGGCAATGGCCTTTGCCAAGGCAATTGCTGCGTCATTAGCGCCGACAATAATCAGGCCTTTGAGCAGCTCGGCCACAGTCGCTTCGGATGTGGACGTAAGAAACATGCGCGAGCCTGGCGGAATCTCATTTTCTGCGGGAGAGGGCACGCTTTGTTCAAGCCGCAGGCGGCGTTCGCGCAAGGCCGTAAAAGTGAGGTAGGCCGTCATGAGCTTGGTGAGCGAGGCAGGCTCAATGGCTGCATCGGCATTGTCAGCCGCAAGGGTTTGGCCCGTGGTGGCATCGATCAAAATCCAGCTGGTCGCGGCAATTTTCGGTGGTTGGGGCCATGTCGCAGCATGGCAGGGTTGGGCCAGCAGCATGAAGGCTGCAAGGCTGGAGACGAGAATTTTTTTAAGAAATCTCATGCGATCAAACAACGCGTAATGCAATCTTTCAGCAAGGGCAGCTGTCCGTGAAAAAAATGGCCCGCATGCGGTAACACTAAAACTGGGTGGCGTTGTGGCGCAGCCCAGTTGGTCACTGCACCCAGGCTTACGACTTCATCGTACTCGCCGTGAATCAATCGGGCCTGTGGCGTAAGCGGTGCGGGCTCGCGCCGGTCTTCGGTCAGGCCCAGGCCCACCAGAATGACACGATCCAGCGGCGATTGTCTCTGGCTGATCGAATGGCCAGGCCATTGTTGCGCAACATGTGTGGCCATGATTGCGCCAAACGAAAATCCACCAAGCCAGCGATGGCCCTTCACCTCGGAATACTCACGCAGTAGCCACTGCCAGGCTGCCCAAAGATCTTCTATTTCACCCTGGCCATGATCGTGTGCCCCTTCGCTTTTGCCCACGCCACGGAAATTAGGCCGAATGCAGACAGCGCCTTGCGCGACAAATGCGCGCGCCATGGTTTGTGCCACTTTGTTATCGAGCGTTCCGCCAAACAGTGGATGTGGATGGGCCACCAAAGAAAGGCCGGTCACGGCGCTTCGGTCTGCAGGCTGATCCAGGGCGACTTCAAGCTGGCCTGCGGGGCCAGCAATCAAAAAGCGTTGTGTTGCGGAATTCAAATTCTCAGGCGCTCTACCGGCCGATTGCCAATGAGGTGCTCTTCAATAATTTCGTCAATGTCTGACTTGTCGACATAGCGATACCACACGGCCTCGGGATACACCACCAACACGGGCCCTTCGTCGCAACGATCAAGGCAGCCCGCACGATTAATGCGAATTTTGCCTGGCCCGTTTTTTTTCAGCGACTTAATGCGTTCTTTGGCATAGGCCTGCACTTCGGCAGCGCCACAGCCTGCGCAGCACTGTGCGTCGCCTTCGCGCTCGTTGACGCAGAAAAACACATGTTTTTCGAAAAAAGACATAGATGGATTTTATCCCGGTGAAGTGCCGATTTACCGCGGCACGCGATGGTCAAGCGCGGCCACGACCCGCCGATTTAGGGCCAGTGTCACCCACAGCAGGGCTGTAAACGGCCAGATCACCGCTGAAAAATTTGCAAGGTCACGCAGATTAAGCCAAGGGCCCGAGGACCAGCCTGCAAAGGCCTGCGATGCATATTGGTTTTCGGGCAGCGTATTGGTGAGCAGAATCGTGATCGACAAGGTCGCCAGGGTTGCAGTTTTTTGCTGGCTGGGCTTTAACCCTGACAAGCCGTAGGCGCTGAGCAAGGCCAGGACCAGGCCGGCCTGGGTGCCCGGGCCAAACCAGGCCCACAGCGCTTCGGGGCTGTGCAGCAACAAAATCCAGGCGGCCCGAACACTGAGAGTGGCCAGCACCAGCCCAATCAGGGTCAAAAACCAATGGCTTGGCCGATAGCCGGGCAGCCAGCGGGAAGACTCCAACAAGGTGAGGTGCAAAATCAAGCCGCAGGCCAGCAAGGCGCTGGATACGCACAGCGCTTCGGCCACGATTCTTTGGCCTGAAAAAATTTCCCCCGAATGGGCAATCACATCGCCCAAGGCCAGCCAGATTTGTTGCGGCGCGGCCTGCGCAAGCAGCCACAAGCCAAAGAGCATGAGCGCCCCGATCTCAATCGAGCGATTGTCAATTGAAATGCCTCGGCGCAGGTTTTCTGCATAAGCTCCCGCCACAAAGGCGCCAATGGCGGCGCCGCCAACATTGGAAACAATATCCAAAATCGACGATCGACGATTCGGAATATAGGTCTGAAGCCCTTCCATTAGGGTGCACAGCACGAAGGCCCCCAGGCAAGCGAGCAAAAATGCGGCAAAGCTTCTCCATGGGGTTTTTCGTAAATGATGCGACAAGCCCAGGCACAGCAAAATTCCTAATGGGATATAGGCCAGCACATTGACCAGCACATCAAGACCGGTCCAGTACTTGGGCCAGGGCTGGGCCAGAAAAGACCACGGCGCTTCGGGAACAAAACGCCAGCCGTTAAGGGGTGACAGCGAAATCACGGCGAGCCCGGCCGCATATAGCAATCCCGAAATCAGCAAGGAAGTCGCCCGTTTCATGCGGCTATGATGCCAAGAATGTGGACCTGTGAACGATTGGCATCCATTGACTCGACTCAGCTTGAGCTGCAACGCAGGCTCGCTGCGAGCCCTGGCCCCATGGCGGTCTGGACAACCCAACAGACAGCGGGCATGGGCAGCCATGGCCGGCCCTGGAAAGACAGCCCCGATGGCCTGGCGTGGTCGGCGGCCTGGCCCTTGGATCGGGGCTTAATTGAGGCAGGCGCCTGGCCGGCAAGACTTAGCCTGATGACCCTTGAAACCTTGGAAGAGCTCTATCCTGTGCTCAGCGGCAGGCTGGCCCTGAAGTGGCCCAACGATGTCATGGGCAACAGTGGCAAGTTGTGTGGGGTCTTGGCGTCGCGGCACCGCGTGTCAGGAAAGGATTGGCTGATCGCTGGCATTGGAATTAATCTTTCCTGGCCGATCGAACCGGACTTGAATCGGCCGGTTGCAGACCTGCGCAGCCTCGGCGTGAAAGCGGCAGACCCTGAGCAGATTGCAAATGCCTTGTGTGCAGCGGTTGAAAGGCTCTGCGATGCGCCTTCAAACTCGCGCTGGTCAGCCGATTTTTCATGCAGAGATATTTTTTTAGGAAGACAGGTGGCGGTGGTGCATCCGCATTCCGGCCAGATCTTGCAGCAGGGTTTGCATCAAGGCGTCGATGCGCAGGGACGACTGTGTTTGTTTTGCGATGGCACGGTGTTGCCTGTTCAAATCGGAGAGCTATCGTTGCGAAGCGTTGAGGAATTGGCATGACATTTAAGGCAGTTCTGCTCGTTGACGCGGGCAATACCGCTGTAAAAAGCGCCTGGCTATCGGCCAGCGGTGCAACAGGCACCGCGACAGGCGATGCACTGCTGCAGCCTGCCTCGATTGCCAACGCACAGGCGAGCCCCCAGGCCTTGTGTGCGCTGTGGTCGGAAATCAGCACACCCTCAGGTGTGCGTCCGCAAGACACGGCCCTTTCATGGCTTTCGGTGGGCCCGGCACAAGCGGCCGAGTCGATTCGTAAAGCCTATTCCAATTGGGCAGGCCGGCCCGCACCCCAACCCCATGTGGCCACAGCAGAGCACATGCTTTTTCAGTCAAGCTGTCGGGTACGCAACGCTTATGAACAGCCTGCACAGCTTGGCGCAGATCGCTGGGCTTGCGCAATTGGCGCAGCCCACCTGCTTCGGGATGCGCCGGCGGGCAACTATTTGATTGTGAGCGCCGGAACGGCGACAACACTTGATCTTTTAACCGTGAGCAGACAAGCCCATGAGACTCAGATTGAATTTTCGGGCGGATGGATCTTGCCGGGCCTGGCCATGATGCAAGAAGGCCTGCGTCATGGCACGGCAGGCCTGCGCTATGAACCAAAAATCGACGCCTTGTCATTGAAGCAGCCGCCCCGCAATTCAGCATTGGCGATTGGTCAAGGCATTGCCTTGGCCCAAACGGGTTATGTATCGGCGCTTGTGCAGCAGCTGAGTGTGCGTGAAGTATGGCTGCATGGGGGCAGTGCCCAACAGTGGAAGTCTTGCCTGCAGGCGACTGGGCAAGACTCTGTTTTATCCCGGCTGGTCATGCAGCCGGGGCTCTCGCTTCGAGGCCTGGCCTGCCTGGCACTTTAAGCCTTGCGAATTTTTTCTAACATGCGCGTGGTGGAGCGCTCATGTTCAAACGCAATTGAGAGCACGCGGCCACCGCGTTGCTGCACCCAATCAGCGCCCACAATTTTTTCTACGGGCCAGTCGCCGCCTTTGACCAGAACTTGTGGGCAAATGGTTTGAATCAGCAACAGTGGCGTATCTTGCGCAAACCAAGTGACTAAGCTCACGCTTTCAAGCGCGGCAATGACGGCACAACGATCTTCAAGCGTATTGATCGGCCGGTCTTCGCCTTTGCCAAGGCGCTTGACAGAAGCATCGTCGTTTAAAGCGACAACCAGGCTCGCTCCCTGCGCACGGGCCTGCGCCAGGTAGGTCACATGGCCCCGGTGCAGCAAGTCAAACACGCCATTGGTAAATACGATGGGCGAAGGCAAGTGGCGCACCCGATCTGCAAGCGCCTCAGGCGCACAGATTTTTTCTTCAAACAAAGGAGCGCTGTTCAAGAGGCGGCTTGCGCAAAACTTTTGCGGAATCGATTGAGCTCTTGAACTGAGGCAAAGGGCTGTTCGAACAGCAATGAAAGGTTGTGAAGAATCCTTTCAACCACTTTGTTTTCCCAGCTGGCATCGAAATGGATCTGTTGATCGAGCCAGCGCTCCAGCCATCCGGGCTCCGGCGTTCTGCTTTGCACCGTGTCATTGGGGAAAAGCGCCTGGTTGACATGCAAATTAGTGGGATGCAAGGCTTGGGCAGTGCGTCGTGCGCTGGCCATGAGCACGCCGATTTTTGCAAAGGCCGCACGCGCAGTGTCACCCGTCGTGGCCAGCGCTTTTTTCATGTAGCGCAGGTAGGCGCCGCCATGGCGGGCTTCATCTTTGGCGATCGTGTCGTAGATCGTTTTAATAACTGGCTCGGTATGCCATTCAGCGGCGCAACGGTACCAGTGATTGAGCCGGATCTCGCCGCAAAAGTGCAGCATTAAGGTTTCCAAAGGCGGCGCGGGATCAAAATCAAAGCGCACCGCGTGTAGCTCTTGTTCGCTGGGAACCAGGTCAGGCCGAAAGCGGCGCAAATACTCCATGAGCACCAATGAATGCTTTTGCTCTTCGTAAAACCAGATCGACATAAAAGCAGAAAAGTCGCTGTCGTGTCGGTTGTCGCGCAAAAACATTTCGGTGGCGGGTAGCGCGGCCCATTCGGTGATGGCATTCATTTTGATGGTCTGAGCCTGCTCGTCACTGAGTCGGCTCGCATCAAACTCGTGCCAGGGAATATCTTTTTCCAGGTCCCAGCGAATGCGCTCAAACGCGCGGAACAGCTCGGGGTAGAGCATTTCAGTAGCCTGTGGTGTTCGCATTGTCCTCGCCTTTTTTCGCCGCTATTGTAGGGTCAAGAATTGCTGTTCTGCGAAATTTTTTTGCGAACAAAGCCGATGACAGGGCCAAGCAGCGGCAGGGCTTGCATTAACTGCGAGGCATCCCAGTAATCAAAATGCCTCACGATTTGTAGGGCTTCATCAAGCTGTAACAGGCTGCAGCCAGGAATGTTTTGGCGCGGTTTGTGGGCCGACAGCGCAAACGAAAATTCCCAGGCCAGCACGAGCTCCTGGCCCTTGTCGTTGACACGGGGTGCGCCCAAAAGGCGCACATTGTGAAACGCCGGCGCATGCAAATGCGAAAACATTTCGCGATAGACCTGCTTGACGGCCTCGCGCCCATGGACGGTCTGAAACGGGTCTGTAAACTCGCACTCGTTTGCATAGAACTCCCCAAGACGATCCACCGTGTCGGCGGTGAGTGTCTGGGCAGCAGCGATAAAGCGATCAATCATGGTTTAGGAATCGCTCTTTTGATCAGGGCAAAGTAAATCGAGTAGGGCAGCACTCGCAAAAGCTTGAGCCACAGCGTAAAGCGTTTGGGGTAATGAATCTCGAACTGGCCTTTGGCAAGGCCTTTGAGAGTTTCTTGTGCAGCTAACTCGGGCGTGATGATGGCGGGCATGCTAAAAGTATTTTTTTGAGTGAGCCGAGTCTCGACAAACCCAGGGCACACCACAGAGACCGCAACGCCTTTGGCTTTGAGCTCAACATGATTCACTTCAGCCAGATATGTCAGTGCCGCTTTGCTTGCCCCATAGGCCGCTGCCTGGGGAAGCCCGCGATAGCCCGCCACACTCGAGACCCAGCTCCAGTGCCGTGGCTTGGCAGCAGTTTGGCCCCAGGCTTTGAGCATGAGCGACAGCCCTGCATAGCCCGACAGCGTGTTGATCTCAAATGTTTCTCGAACCGCCTGCAGGTCAATCGCATCGCTGGCCATGGGGTGATAGGTGCCAGACACCCACAGCACCACATCGGGCAGTGCATTGGCGCTGCTCATGGAGTCAATTGCTTGGGCAATCGAGCTCTGCTGCGAAATATCCACGGGCAATACCCAAAAGGGTGCAGGGCTTAGCGCCTTTAAGCGATCTTCACGCCGTGCGCTCGCAATCACCCGCGCCCCTTTTTGCGCCAGCAAAACCGCCAAGGCCTCGCCAATTCCCGAAGAGGCTCCAACGACCCAAACGGTCTTGTCTTTCCAGTCTCGAATCGGGGGGTTGGCGCTCATTTGGAAAATGACAATGTGACTTCGCCCATGCGAATGCCCCACTTGCTAAACACGGCGCGATTGAGCATGACCTTGTTATCGATGAGCAGCATCCAGTCATCGAAATCGAGGTTGATCGTGCTGTCACGAAACGGAACCTCAAGGGTGTAGCGCCAGCGCAGGGCATTGCCATAGATCTCGCCAATGGCCTCGCCCACCACATCGTCGGCCTTGCCAATGAACCGGCCTGGTGCCACCTGGGTTAATTTCCACACGCGGCGTTGTTTTTCGCCATCGGACCAATCGAAGGTTTCATCAAGCACGCCCTGATCCCCATTCCATGAGGCTTCAATGCGCACGACAAAGCGGCGATCGACTTGGCCATTGCGCCCCTGCACCATGCCATGACCCATGATCGTGCCGTTGAAATACTGCTTAAGGTCCAGCGCAGGTTTTTGATCGACATATTTGGCGGGATCAGGGCCTGCACAGGCCGCCAAAAAAATCGCAGTGGCCGCGATCGCCAATGTTTTTAAAAATTTCATTGTGATTTCCTTTCGAGTTCATCCATGAAGCGCAACTGCCCAAGGGCAATAATCGCAAATAATTTAAGCGCGCAGGGAACGCCCGCATAAGCCCAGTGCAGTGCCGTGACATTGCTATGCGCCTGGCCGGGAGAAAAGCCCAGGCCCGCAAGTGCCGGCAATGCAAGCCCCGCAGCTGCAGCTAATGCAAGCTTGATCACCAGGTTCCACACGCCAAAGTAGCTGGATTCCAGCTGGCCTCGGTGATGGTTGCGATCAATGATCTGGCCGACCAAGGCTGGCGGGCAGACGAGCTCAGCGCCGAGCGCAAAGCCGGTGATGATGCAAATCAGGGTGAAGGCCGTGATGTCGCCCCGCTCCAATGTCAATGTCCAGACAAAGGCAGCCAGGGCAATGGCCATGGCGAGTTGCCAAACGCGCACCGCGCCAATGCGTGTGCTGGCCCACGACCACAGGGCAACGCTGGCCGCTGCTGCCAGAAAATAGGCAGCGAGCAAGGTGCTCGATTGATTTTCACTTGCACCTAAAAAATCTTGAAGAAAAAACAGCACCAAGGTGGCCGGAATCGCATTGGCAATTGCATTGACCGAAAACGCCGCGAGCAGCTGCTTGAAGTCCTTGCTTGCAAATAGGGCGCCCCACTGCGGAAGCGCATGAACCGCGAGTGCACGGCGGCTCGCGCCGTGGCATCTAAGCCCAAATGTCAGCACAATCGCCAGCACTCCGGCGGTGAGCACCACGCCCGCCATGGCAGGGCCCGAACGCTGGGCTGCGATCACGGCGGCCACAATCACGCCAATCAGAGACCAGATTTCTCGTCCCGCAATGAGCCTGGCCTGCGGTTTTGCCTGTCCGATCCAGGCCACTGCCCAGCTTTGATGGGCCAGCATGGCGGCACTGTTGGCCAGCGAGACACAGAGCGCGCAAATCCCCATCCAGGCCAGCGTTGCGATGGTGGGAGACCCAAATGTTGCGAGCCATTGAGTCGGCGGGTTCACCAGCAATGACAAGCTAATGGCCATGAGCGCCAAGCCGGCCGACATCCACCGCCATAAGCCCAGCGGGCTTTGATCAATCCAACGACCGATGAAGGGGTCGGCAATTGCATCGGTCAGTCGTGTGAGCATCAGAATAAAGCCAATGGCGGCAAGGCTCATGCCCAGCTGCTCTGCATAAAGCGCAGGCGTGAGCAAATAAAGCGGCAAAGCGGCAAAGGCCAGGGCGAAGCCGGGCAGGCCATAGCGCACAACTTCTGAAAAGTGTGGCATTGGCCTAGGACTTATTGCGCCAAGCCAAGCAGTGAGCGCCGCAATTCGGGTTCAGCGGTTTTGGGGTCAAGCCAGATTGAAAAAAACGCTTTTGAAAAATCGGCGTCTCGGATCATGCCGATGGGCTGGTTATTAAAAAAGAACTCAGCGCCTTGGCCGGGAACATGCACACCGCGCAGGCGATCGCCGGCCTTGACCGAGGGAAAGAGGGCTTTCATTTGGGCAAGCCATTGCCCATGCTGTGCTGTGTTACCCAGCGAAAGCCGCTTGATTTCGTCAAGGCTGACTTGAGCGATTTTTTCACCCGCAAAACTGCGTGCGTACGTGATTTCTAGTGCAAAAGGCGCCTGAAAACTTTGTTGCGCAACAAACTGCTGCGGTGCGAACAACCGGGCTTCATATATTTTCAAGCCAAACCATCGCAGGCTTCCTTCGCCATGAAGGCGCAACGGATCGGTGCTCGCCAGGGCGGCCCCGGCGCTTGAAGCAGCAATGGCCACGCCGGCAATTAATTTTTTAAATGTTGTCATGTTGTTTTGTGCAAGGTGAACTGTGCAACATTAATGTTCTTTTCAGAAAATCCTGCTTCGCAATACGACAAGTAAAACTGCCACATTCTGCAAAATTCTGGGCTAAAGCCCTGTGATTGCACCACGCTTTGCTTGCCCAAAAAGGTTTTTTCCCACATGGCCAAGGTTTTTGCATAGTCTTGGCCGAAATAAAACGCATCTTCAACCGCCAGCCCTTGTCCGGCGGCCCGCCGCTCGAATTCGGAGCTGCTGGGTAGCATGCCGCCCGGGAAAATGTACTGCTGAATGAAGTCGGTGCTTTTGCGATAACGGTCAAAAAGCCCCTCATCAATCGTAATTGTTTGGATTACGGCTCGGCCAGAAGGTTTCAGGTTGTGTGCGACCGCCTTGAAATAGGCGTCCCAATAGCCTTCGCCGACCGCTTCGAACATTTCAATCGACACGATGCCATCGAACTGCTCGTGAATGTCCCGATAATCTTGCAGACGGATATCGACCCGGTCTTGGCCATGGGGTGCCAACACCTCGCGGGCCCATTTCTGTTGCTCCACCGACAAGGTCAACCCGACATAGCGGCCTGCAGTGCGATCAAGCAATCGATTCGCCAAGCCGCCCCAGCCGCAGCCAATTTCTAAAAACCGAGCTTCTGGATCCGCAGGATCAATGCGCAGCTGCTCAAGTGCACGATCAATTTTTCGGCACTGGCCAGCTTCCAAGTCCATAGCGCCTGCCTGCGCCTGTGTGTCAAACAGTGCGCTGGAATAGGTCATGGTGGGGTCGAGAAACAGCCTGTAAAACTCGTTGCCCAGATCGTAATGCGCTGAGATATTTTTTTTCGCCTGGGACTTTCGGTTCGAGCGCATTAAATGACGCAGCTGATCCCATAGCGTGGCCCACCATTGGCCATAAATCAGCTTTTCCATCGATTCCCGGTTTGCGGCAAACAAGCCCAATAAGGCAGAAAGATTGGGCGTGGACCACAGGCCTTGCATATAGCCTTCACCAAACCCAATGTCGCCGCGTGACACAGCCAGATCAATGGCGTGCAGGTCGTGGATCACAATCTCTGCAGTCAGAGAGTCGGTGCGGGTTTTGCCAACAAACTGTTTGCGGTTTCCATTTGGAAATACCAAGTCGAGTTTTCCGGCATCAAGGGATTCCAGCGCCTTGAGCGCTATGCGACTGCGAATGCTCATGGGTTTATGGTGCAGGCTTAGGCCTGGGGTTGAACTTGGCGCCCTTGATCCACAGGAACAAGGCTTGCCAATGAATGCGTGCAATCACGCCAATCGAGTGCAGTGGATACGCAAGCCATGCAGCCAGGGCGCTTGATGTGGACAAAGGCTTTGACTGCCCACTCATGGAAGTGAGCAGCAAAGCACCTGAAGCATCTTGGTATTCAATTCTTGCGAGATCGCGGCCACCAAGCCCGGCTTTGAAAAAACGAAATTGATAATGGCCGCGCACTTCGAAAAAAGGAGAGACATAAAAAGCCTTGTCTGCTTCTATGGTCTCGCCGTTGTGAATCGATTGGTCCTTGGCCTGCAGCACATAGACATGCCGATCGCCAAAGGTATTGTTAACCTCGGCAATCACGGCGCGCAGCGCGCCATCGGCCCGCTCACAAAACCAAAAGCTCACCGGTTTAAAGACATAGCCAAACATTTTTGGAAAGGTCTGCAGCCAGATCTCCCCGTCGACATCGTGAACGCCGGCTTGCTTCAACATGTCGTTGGCCCAGGTTAGCAGGGGCCTGCCATCGCCATGATCGCGATCATGTACGCTTACCAAGGCCGATTTGTTTAAGCCCCAGGCCCAGCTGCCTGCTTTTGGGCCAAGGCTTTTTAACGGCAGCTGAAGATAAAAGGCACGATACCGAAATCGATGTTCGAAGGGCTTGAGCCGGGTGTGCCGGACTTCTCCTAATACGATCCGAGGCTCATGCCGCGCGCGGGTACTGTTGGTCATGACGAGACTCAAATGCTGACTTCAAGGATTGCACCGCCTGAACGGCAGACTGATAACCATCCTCGTGAAAGCCGTAGCGCAGCCATGCGCCCGCAAGCCATATGCCGTGCTCGCCCTGGAGGGCGGGAACATTCTTTTGGGCGGCCACGGCGGGCCCGTCAAAAATCGGATGCATGTATTCCATCGTGTTGATCACGGTGTCAGGCCGAGGTTGGCGCACCGGGTTCAAGCTTACAAGAACCGGAGTTTTTACTGGCAGGGGCTGCAAGCGGTTCATCCAGTAGGTCACGCTGACGCTTGAACCTTCATGGTGGCGGTCATGCAGGTAGTTCCAGGATGCCCAGGCCGAGGTTCGTTTGGGCATGAGGCTTGTATCGGTGTGCAAGATGGCCGTGTTGTGTTGATAGCGCACCTTGGATGCAGCCTGCCACAGACTGCTGTCTTGAGGCAGGATTTTGGCAGCTTGATCCGAGTGGCAGGCCACGATCACGGCATCGAAGGTTTCGTTAAACGGTGTTCGCCCCGAATCGGAATTCATCACGCCGTTGAGCCCAACCGTTGAGCCCATGCGATTTTTGTCGGGCACCACCTGTGTGATTTCGCAGCCGGTTCGCCAAGACACCTTGCGGCCAAGCTGCGCAAGCGTGGACTGGAGCTTGTCGATATAGGTCTTGGCGCCATTTTTTACGGTGTACCACTGTGGCCGGTCATTGATGGTGAGCAGGCCATGGTTTTCACAAAACTGTGTGAATGTGGCCATGGGAAAGGCGCGCATCTGCTCGGTCGGGCAAGACCAAATGGCACCGGCCATGGGCAAAAGATAAGCATCTAAAAAAAGCCCACTGTAGCGGTGACGATCCAGATATTCGCCAAGCGTGGGGCCGCCACCAGGCAATTGCCGGTAGTGCGCAGCATGCACGGGGGCGTATCGGTTAAACCGAATGATGTCAGCCAGCATCCACCAAAACTTTGGCGAAGCCAGATTGCTTCGTTGTGCAAAAACAGAATTCAAGTCGGTGCCACACCACTCCAAGCTGCCCTGGTTCAGGCTTGCTGAAAAAGACATGTCGCTTTTTGCTGTTTCGACGCCAAGCAGTTCAAACCAGGCTTTCAGACCGGGGTAGGTGCGGTGGTTAAAAACAATGAAGCCTGTATCGACAGGAAAGCTCACACCCTCTAGGGAAACTTGCTGTGTATGGGTGTGGCCCCCTAGGCGATCTTCAGATTCAAAAACACACACCTCGGCAAATGCCGAGGTGTGCCAAGCTGCAGCGCATCCGGAGATCCCGCTTCCAATAATCGCAACCTTCATGCGTGACGCAGGTGGTCGATTTTGGCGTATGCGGAATGGTTGTGAATCGACTCGAAGTTTTCAGATTCCACCGAATAACCCACGATTCGCGGGTCTTTGCCCAATGCAATAGCAATGTCCCGCACCAGGTCTTCCACAAATTTCGGATTGTCGTAAGCCCGTTCGGTGACATATTTTTCATCAGGCCGCTTTAACAAACCCCAAAGTTGGCATGAAGCGGCTTCTTCGGCAATGGCAATCAAGTCTTCGACATTCATGGGGCCAGTAATCTGGGCCGAGATCGTGACATGTGAGCGTTGGTTATGTGCGCCGTACTCGGAGATTTTTTTCGAGCAGGGGCAAAGGCTCGTCACGGGCACTACGGCAGTGACAGTGGTGAGCCGATTGCCTTGGATCACTTCCGATTCCCAGGTCACTTGGTAGTCCATCAGGCTTTCAACGCCTGAAATAGGCGCTGCTTTGCGCACAAAGTAGGGCATGGCAATTTTGATATAGCCGCTTTCGGCCTCGAGGCGCTCAAGCATCACATCCATCATGGCTGAAACCGAGTGATAGCTAATGGGCTCTTCATGGGCCTGAAACACTTCCAGAAACCGAGACATATGGGTGCCTTTGACCTCGGGAGGCAAGGATACGGTCATGTCGACAGTGGCCACCGAAGGCTGCGGGCCCTTGGCCGTTTGCACCGTCACTGGGTGCACCAGCGATTTCACACCGACTCGCTGAATTGCAAGCTGGCGCGTATCGGGGTGCGATTGCACATCGGGCAGCGTCGTGGCGGAAAAAAGCTTTTCGGGTGCGTTCATTCAAATCTCCTTTTTAGGACTGCTTGCCAGCGAGTGCACGCTCGATTTCGGCAATGAATTGACGGTCAGTGGGCGCGACTTGGCTTGAAAAGCTTCTGACAAGCTCGCCGTTTCTGTTCAGGATGTACTTGTGAAAGTTCCACCCGGGCGACTCGGATTGCTTGGCCAATTGCTTAAAGAGCGGGTTCGCCTTGGGACCTTTGACCACTGTTTTGGCCAGCATGGGAAATTTCACGCCAAAGGTGTTGGTGCAAAACTCGGCGATTTGCTGGTTGCTGCCTGGCTCTTGATTGCCAAAATCGTTGGAAGGAAATCCAACGATCACCAAGCCACGGTCTTTGTAGCGCGCATAGATTTTTTCCAGGCCTTCGTATTGCTGCGTGAACCCGCAATAGCTTGCAGTGTTCACGATCACCACTACTTTTCCGCTGTATTGGCACAGGCTTTGCGGCGCATCATCTTGCAGGCGGGGAAAGGTGTGGTTGAGCAGGTTCGGGCAGCTACCTTGAGCGACCTGATGTGCGGGCGCGGCTTGCGCCAAGGGCACCGCCAAGAGCAGGCAAAGCCCGGTGAGCAAGGCGACATATCGCGCTTGTAATGTCCACTTAAAAGCCATGATATTGAAAGGGTTTTCTGCTGTCGAAATAAGAGTTGGGGGAGTGGTGAAAGACTCGGTTCGAGCCTATACTATGAGGCGAACTGTCATTCGTCAATTATTTGTCCATGACAAAAAAGGGTTAAATGGAACTCGCCGATTCTGCCGGAATTCACCTGAGCATTTCTGCGGTGGAGCGCGATACCGGGCTTTCCAAAGACACACTAAGGGTTTGGGAGCGCCGATACGGCTTTCCCGCGCCTTCTCGCGACGCCTTTGGTGAGCGCATCTATTCGCTTGAACAGGTTGACCGGTTGCGAGCGATTCGCCGGCTTATGGATATCGGCCATCGCCCCGGAAAAATCATTGGGCTAGCCATCGAAGAGCTGCAAGTGCTCGCGCAAAGCGCAGCCGCCAATGGCGCGGCCAATGGCCAGGAAATTCCGGTCGACAGCCTGCCCGACATTCAAGAACTAATGGCAGTTGCCAAGTCGCAAGATATCGAAGAGCTGCGCCGACAACTCGGCCAGCGCCTGTTGCGCCTAGGGCTCGCCCGATTTGTCACCGAAGTGATTGCCCCACTAAATCAAAGCGTGGGCGATGCCTGGTCGCGTGGCCAGATCGAAATATTCGAAGAGCATTTGTTTACCGAGTCCATGCAGGTGGTTTTGCGCAATGCCATCAGCACCATCCCCCAGCCCGGTGAGCGGCCTCGGGTGCTGTTAACGACTTTCCCGTCTGAGCAGCACGCAATGGGTTTGCTCATGGTCGAGGCCTTGCTGGCACTCGAGGGCTGCCGTTGTATTTCCCTGGGCGTGCAAACCCCGGTGTGGGATATCGTGCTGGCCTCGGCAGCTCAGCAAATCGATATCGTGGCCTTGTCATTTTCGCCGGTGATGAACCCCAATTTGGTGGTCGATGGCCTTTCAGAGCTTCGTGCAAAACTGCCCAAGTCGGTTGAAATCTGGGCAGGGGGCCGTTGCCCCATCTTGCAGCGCCGTGCGCCCCCCGATATTCGAGTCATTTCAGAGCTCTCTGATCTCACCAAGGCGCTTGCGCACTGGCGTCACAAGCAAGGCATTCAGGTCGCCTGATCGTTGTGGGGTTTTGTTTTCTTGGCGGGTTTCGCCGGAGTGGCCATGGCCTGTGCACCCGCTTGCGCGGCCGTCATCATCTGAGAAAACTGCTGCTGCATCGAGTCCCACCACATCGCGGCTTGTTCGGTGCCAAATCCGCTAGGGGCCTTGGCCTCAGCCGATTTTCCCTGGCCAGGCGCCATGGATTCAGTGAAAGACTGAATGGCTGCGAGCGTGCCCCGTTGAACTTCCAAACCCTGAATGGTGGTCTTAAGTAAATTCAAGTTCAGACTTAGCCACTGCTCGACCGCTTTCATTTCAGTGATACGTTTATCAAGCTCGCGAAGGTCGGCTGGGTTAAATCCTTGAGCGCCGGTCATTGGCGAGCCCAGGGGAAGATTGCCCCAGGGCGTGGTCAGAAATTCAAAAGGATTGAAAGGCTTGTTTTCCATGTCAGTTGTGTCCTTCGTGATGTGTTGCGCAGCAATCGCTTTCTAGAATAGCCCAATGGTGCGATCAACCCGTTTCTGGCTAACACTCTCCGCTTGTGTATTGCTGGCGCACCTGTTGGCCTTTTTGGCCTTGCAAGGCCTGTTGAGCTTGTCTTTCGTTCCAGAGAGCCAAACCACACCGCTTTCGGTACAGCTGGTCGCACCGCCTCCGAGCCTGCCGCAACAGGCCGCGCCCCGACCAGGTCCGTTGGCCAAGGCCGCCCCAGCGACAGCACCTGCATTGTCTGTGCCCCAGTCCAGTACCGATTCCGTGGCAGACCTGCCCGTTCAAGAGTCGTTTGAGTCGAGTCTTGAGCCTTCAGGTTTGGGGCCCGAGGCGCAGGATCTGATTCAGTCGGGCGGTGTGGCCATGACCGCCTACTGGGGTGATCACACCACCGGCAGCCCAATTGGGCGAAGTGTGATTGAGCTGAGTTTCCCCCAGCCAGATCGCTACGAAGTCAAGATGGTGACCGAGGCGGCGGGCTGGGCCAGGATTTTTGCTTCTGCCCCCATGACGGCCCAGGCACGGGGAAGGCTGGGCCCCAACGGTTTTCAGCCCGAGCGCTATGCCCATCAGGGCCCTAGGCGCTCCGAGGTCACTGAATTCGATTACCAGAAGGAAGAAATTCGTTATGAGTCTCTAAAAGAACCTCTTCCTCTATTAAAAGGCATTCAAGATCGCTTAACTTTCATGCTTCAGCTCGCTTGGATGCTCCAGGCCAATCCCGAGCAGTTTGGCCTGGGCCAAACCGTGAGCCTGCCAATCGCCGGACGAAACAAGGTGGAGCAGGTCGATTTTGTGGTGCTCTCCGATGCTGATTTAAGCCTCCCTGGAGGGCTGGTGGTGCCAGCCCTGCATTTGTCGAGCAATCGAGAGACCAGTCGTTACAGCGTGAAAATCGATGTCTGGATGGACCGCACCGATCGGCTCTTACCGGTTCGGGTCCGCTTCGAGGAGGCCCGTGGGGCCGTGTTGGATTTGTTGACAGTCCGCAATTAAGCCTTGATTTGACTCATTTTTCTCTTCAGAACATAATCTAAGGTTCCTCGCGGAGGGGTGCCCGAGTGGCTAAAGGGGGCAGACTGTAAATCTGTTGGCTTACGCCTACGTTGGTTCGAATCCAACCTCCTCCACCGCGTTTTGGCGCGAGAGTGGGATGTCCAGGAATTGAGTCCGGGCGGGTGTAGCTCAATGGTAGAGCAGAAGCCTTCCAAGCTTACGACGAGGGTTCGATTCCCTTCACCCGCTCCAAGCCATGTGGGCAGAGGATTGTGAGCAGTACACATGTCGCCCATGTGGCTCAGTGGTAGAGCACTCCCTTGGTAAGGGAGAGGTCACGCGTTCGATCCGCGTCATGGGCACCAGATTTTGAGTTGTTTTAAGCAGTGCATGTTGAGCAGTTCTTTCACGATTCATTCATTTTGATTTTTTGTTGAGGAGCCGGCCATGGCCAAGGGTAAGTTTGAGCGCACCAAACCGCACGTTAACGTTGGGACGATT
>CAYTWR010000003.1:0-14141 GCA_964442225.1 uncultured Burkholderiaceae bacterium
GTCATTGCGAGGGGCCAACGGCCCCGTGGCAATCAACGCACTCTCTTTTCCGGAAACACAATCGAGAAACAACTGCCCTTGCCCACCTCGCTGTCAATCACCAACTGCGCCTGGTGGCGCGTGGTGATGTGCTTCACAATTGCCAGCCCTAATCCCGTGCCGCCAGTTTCTCGCGAGCGGCTTCGATCCACCCGATAAAACCGCTCGGTCAGGCGCGGAAGGTGGTGTGACTCAATTCCCGGGCCCGTGTCCCGCACTGAAAACACACCGTGTCCCGCTGCGTCCTGAGACCAGCGCAAGGTGATCGTTCCGCCGGCGGGGGTATAGCGCACCGCGTTGCTGGCCAGGTTTGCAAATGCACTGAGCAGCTCATCTTCTGCGCCGATCAACGAGGCCGCAAACTCTTTTTCCACAACTACCAAGTGCTGATCTCGGCTCATGGTCTTGGTGTCGTGGGCGAGCCGATCCAGCACGGCGCCCATGTCAATGACATCTTCTTGGCCGGTCGAGGCCGTGGATTCAAGCTTGGAGAGCACCAGCAAATCATCCACGATGTTTTGCATGCGCTGCGCCTGCGCCTGCATCAAGCCCAGGTACTGGCTGCGCTGCTCCTCATTGAGCGGAAGTTCGCGCAAGGTTTCGAGAAAGCCGGTCAGCACCGTGAGCGGCGTCTTGAGCTCATGCGACACATTGGCCACAAAGTCACGGCGAGTGGTTTCCAGGCGTTCCAGCTGGGTAATGTCGCGCGTCATGAGCAGGCGTTGTCGCATGCCATACGGAATAAGCTGCACCTGAAGCACCTTGTTTGAATCGCGCACGCCGCGAATCACTACGGCTTTTTCCCAGTCATCGCTGTTCAGATATTTCACAAAATCGGGGTGGCGCACGATATTGATCAGGTTGCGCCCAGTGTCTTGCTGCGTGCGAATGCCCAGATGATCTTCGGCCCGCTCATTGGCATAGATCACTTGATTGTCCTCGTCGAGCGTCACCACCCCGTCGGGCATGGCCTGGGTGGCATTGTGAAAATCTTTTAGGGTTTCTTCAAGCCGTTGGCGTTGCTGTTCGCCCGTTTTTGCAAGCCTGAAAATTTTTGCGTAGATCAGCTCCCAAGTGCCGGACCCCATGGGCACTTTGTCGAGCCGAAAGTCCTCCAGCCAGTGCATGGTTTTTTGCAGGTAGTACATTTGGTACACCACCCACCACGCCAAGAGCGCCACGGCAAAGGCCCAGCCGGCAATGGGCTCTCCAATGGCCCCGAAGAACCAGGCGATGCCGGCAATGCCTAACAGGTAAGCCGAGATACGAATCCAGAACCCAACCATAAACGCGATTATCGCGCGGTAAACCGATAGCCGCTTCCCCGGACCGTTTCGATCAATCGGTCATGCCCGGTGGGCTCCAAGGCTTTTCGCAAGCGCCGAATATGCACATCCACTGTGCGTTCTTCAACATAGACATGGTCGCCCCAGACTTGGTCGAGCAGCTGCGTGCGGCTGTGCACGCGCTCGGCGTGGGTCATGAAAAAATGCAGCAGCCGGAATTCGGTCGGCCCGAGCTCCAGGGGCACATAGCCGCCCGCCCGTGCGCCCCATAATCGGTGGGTCGAAGGGTCGAGCTTGAGCCCGCCAAGCTCGACTTGGTCATTGGTCAGCTGAGGCGCACGACGACGCAGCACCGCCTTGATGCGCGCCATTAATTCCTTGGGCGAAAACGGCTTGGTAATGTAATCATCGGCACCGGTCTCTAAGCCCTGCACTTTGTCGGCTTCTTCGGTGCGCGCTGTGAGCATAATGATGGGAATGTCTTTGGTACGGGCTTGGCTTCTCAGGCTTTGCGCCAATTGCACCCCAGAGATGCCCGGCAGCATCCAGTCCAGCAAAATCAGGTCGGGCAGCTCGGTGGCAATGAGCGCTTTGGCAGATTCTGCATCCTGGGCAAGCATGACTTTGTGGCCAGCAAAGCCAAGATTGACCGAGAGCAGCTCGGCGATTGCGGGCTCGTCTTCAACGACTAGGATTGTGCTTTTCATAAGGGTTCAACCCGACTTTATGTCGGAAATATGACACGAGGATGACATGTCGACTTCCCAAATCACGAACACGGTGCCGACAAGCTTAACGGTGCATGTCAAATCCAAAGTAATGGAGGTGGGTTACGAAGACGGCCAGCAGTTTCGAATCCCTTTCGAGCTGATGCGGGTCTATTCGCCTTCGGCCGAAGTCATGGGACATGGCCCGGGCCAGGAAACCCTGCAGACCGGCAAGCGGCATGTGATTATTGAATCGCTTGAGCCCGTCGGCCACTATGCGGTTAAGCCGAAATTTAGCGACGGCCATGAGTCGGGAATTTTTACTTGGGATTACATCGCCTGGCTGGGGGAAAACCAGGAAGCACTGTGGAAGGATTATTTAGCCCGGCTTGAGCAGGCAGGCGGCTCGCGTGAGCCCGATTTCAACGCCGTTGAAGTGAAGCGCTCTGGCGGCTGTGGCAAGCATTAGAATCGACGGCATGAACTCAAACAACACCACCCATTTCGGTTTTCAAGAAGTGCCCACTGGCGAAAAAGCCAAGCGGGTCGCCCGTGTTTTTGACTCTGTTGCGTCGCGCTACGACATCATGAACGATGTCATGTCGGGCGGCATGCACCGCATTTGGAAGGCCATGACGATTTCCCAGGCCAATGTGCGACCGGGGCAAAAAGTGCTCGATGTTGCCAGTGGCACGGGGGATTTAGCACTGGCGTTTGCCAAGAAAGTGGGCAAGCAGGGCAAGGTGATCATGTCCGACATTAACGGGGCCATGCTTGCGCGTGGCCGCGACCGGCTGATCGATGCGGGTTACCCGGTCGAAGCGGTGGTGTGCGATGCTGAACATCTGCCGTTTCCCAATAACGAATTCGATCTGGTCACCGTAGCGTTTGGGCTGCGCAACATGACCGACAAGCTGGCCGCCTTAAAGCAAATGCACCGTGTGTTGAAACCTGGCGGAAAACTTATGGTCTTAGAGTTTTCCAAGGTGGCAACCCCAATCGAGAAAATTTATGATTTGTATTCGTTTAAGGTGCTGCCTTGGCTGGGCAAACACATCGCCAACGATGAAGCCAGCTATCGTTATCTCGCTGAATCGATTCGCATGCACCCCGGCCCAGATGAGCTTGCCGAGATGATGCGAGAGGCGGGGTTTGATGTGGTGCGCTACAGCACCATGACAGCGGGCGTGGTTGCACTGCATACAGGCGTTCGGTTGTAACAGGATCAACAAGGAGACAGAAGGCGTGAAGACAATGAAATGGCTTTCAGTGGTTGCGGCAATGTTTCTCGCGGGTGCCCCTTTGGTAGAGGCGGAGGCCAAGCGGCTTGGTGGTGGCACCAGCATGGGTCGTATGGCGCCTGCGCCGGGGGCAAAACCTCAGGCTGCACCGCCGAGCCAGGCGCAGCCCGCAGCACCTCAGCAGGCCGCCCGTCCGGCTCAGCAAGCGCAGCCCGCAGCAGCACAGTCTGCCGCGCGCAGCAGCTGGATGGGCCCCTTGGCCGGCATTGCGGCAGGCCTGGGATTGGCAGCACTGGCCTCTTATTTGGGAATCGGCGAAGAGCTCATGAGCCTGCTCTTGATTGCATTGGCAGTGTTTGCCGTGATTGCGGTCGTGCGCATGCTTACGGCCAAACGCGGGGCTGCTGCTGGGTCGTATCGCCAGCCCGTCATGGCCCGTTCGGGTTATGGCAATGCCGATCTCGGCCCCGAAGGCCAGCCCACCAATGTGGCCTGGCCGGCATCGGGTTATTCGCGTCCCGCTGAGCAGCCCGCAGCAGCGCCGGTGTTATCGAGTGCAGCGGCCTCACCGCAAGAGATCGATCAGTTTTTGTCGGTGGCGCGCGAGCAATTCACCAAGCTTCAGGCCATCTGGGATTCGGGTGACATTCATGCCTTGTCTGAATTCTGCACGCCTGAAATGACCCGTGAGCTGTCGCATCAAATCGCCGCGCGCAAGGGCGCCGACAATTACACCGAGGTGGTGAACCTGGGGGTCGAGTGGCTGGGCATGCAAGACAGCACCGACGATTTCGGCAAGCCTGTTGATGAAGTGCATATTCGTTTTTCGGGCCTGATTCGCGAAAAGCGTGACGACTTTGCCGAGAACTTCGACGAGATCTGGACTTTGCATCGCGTGAAGGGTGGCGATAGCGGCTGGCAGCTCGCGGGTATTACTCAGGCATGATCAAAAACATCATCAATGTCCTGAACTTCGCAATCGAACGCGATGACGACCTGCACAAAGCCCTAAAAGGCCTTGCCGGCAGGCGTCTTCGCGTCATGTTTCCGGTGGGCGGCAATGTCGATTGTGAAATCGAGGCCGATGGCTTGCTCAAAGAGTTTTCGCGCAACGCGCACCCCGAGCCCCATGTCACCATCATTGTTCAGTCTGACATTACCAAGGGCTTGCGCATCGAAGGCGATGCGGTGGTGGCCGAGCGCTTGGGCCCCCTGGCCAAAGTGATCAAAGAGCGTGTCTCACCCTGGGAGCGTTTCTGGAACAACTCCATGGCAGGCGCTATTGCCAAGCAAGTGGCCGAATACGCAATTCACGAGTCAGACTTGGTGGTGAGCCGGCCACAGGCCCAGGCCCACCACGAGGCCTTGCGCCAGTTTCGTGATGCGCTGGATCGTCTCGAAAAAAGAATCGACGCGCTGGATCGGCGCTAAGCAAAAGCGCTAGCGCTCGGGCACGAGCGCTTTGTAAATTTTCCAGGTGGTGTGGCCCACTAAAGGCGCGGTAATTGCGAGCAGGGGCAGAAATAGCGCAAGGCTTGTTCCGATTAGCACCGCGATCGTCAGCGCCCAAGCGAGCATTGCACCGGGGTTGTTCCAAAGGGTTTTTGCGCTCGTGCCAATCGACTCCATGGTGTCGGTGCCCCGATCAAGCATCATGGGCATAGACACCACCGAAATCGCGAACACCAGGCTGGCAAACACAAACCCAACCCCTGCCCACACCATCAAAAACTCGATATTCTCGAAAGAGATGATTTTAGAAATCATGTCGCGCATATCGGGATAGTTGTGTGCGCCAAATAGGGCGAACAACACAACGGACACGCGAGCCCATACGATCATGAAAAAGGTCAGGATTGCTGCGAAAAATGCAATTGATTTCCAATTGCGTGACCAGCTCATGGTGCTTGCCGAGACATTGGGCACATAGCCCCGATCGTGTTGCCTCGACAGGTCATAAATTCCGCAACACAGAAATGGGCCCATCAGGAAAAATCCAGCGGTAAGCCCCATGGTCATTTGCCAAAGGTTTTGATACACGCCGTAAATGGCATAGCCCATGAGCACAAAAATTGTCCCGTACACCACGCCTTTGAAACGCGTTTCCCGCATTTCCTGCCAGCCCTGGGCTACGAACTGAAACACGGCCGAGGCAGGCAATGGTGATGAAACAGCGAGCGTTGCTGACATAAGCTCCCCCTTTGTCAAGATTCCGCTGACTGAATACCAAGTTTTTGAGATTTTACGGTCCTTCTGCCTCGAAAATCATTTATGGTGGAGTCTGACGACTTTAGCCGCGCCGCACAATGACCGAACATCAAAAGCCCAACCCCGACATGCTGCCGAATACCTCTTCCAACAGCCTTCCCGTCCCGGATTACTTGAATGTGCATTACTGGTGGGCTTATGTGCACCCCAAAGCCGTGCGTTTTTTTGAGCGCCAGTGGCTCGTTAACCTGATTTTGTGGGGCAACTACAACCGTTTGCGATCGGCCGTATTGGCCGATCTGGGCGAGCCGATTCAGGGCAAAACCCTGCAAATCGCGTGTGCCTATGGCGATATCACGCCCCTGATGGTGAATCGACTTGGCCCCGATGCAAGCTTGGACATTATTGATATTTTGCCGGTGCAGTTGGGTAACCTGAGTGCCAAGCTCGGCGTCAACGAACAGGTTCGGCTGCAGTGTATGGATTCTTCAGCCCTGAAATTTCCAGCGGCTCAGTTCGATCAGGTGCTGCTGTTTTTCCTGTTGCATGAACAGCCCCGCGAAGTGCGGGAAAAAACCGTGCACGAAGCCGTTAGAGTGCTCAAGCCCGGCGGTCGCTTGGTGGTGGTGGATTATTCCAAGCCACACTGGGCCAACCCCATGCGCTATTTCTGGAAACCCGTGCTGTGGGTATTGGAGCCCTTTGCCCGCGATTTGTTGAACAAGGGGGTTCAGCACTGGCTGCCCAAAGACAAATCGCTTACGCTTGAATCTTGCCAAGATTACTTTGGCGGGCTTTATCAAAAGCTGGTGATTCGAAAATCAGTCTGAGCTGCGCGGGTCGTTTGGCGGTGGGTTTTTGATTTTGTGCCGCACATACAGGCCAAGCCCGATCCAAAACAGCACGGCTCCCCCGATCAGAGAGCCAATCACGGTGTAGATAATCTCGGCGCTAGTCATAAAAGATGGTCGGGGTGAGAGGATTCGAACCTCCGACTCCTGCGTCCCGAACGCAGTACTCTACCAGGCTGAGCTACACCCCGAAATGGAAGACGGCAGTCTATCAGAAGCGGTGGATCGCCACGGCTGCTTCGCAGCCTCGCGATGACACAAACAATGTCATTGCGAGGCCCCATGGGGGCCGTGGCAATCTAGCTTTTTCTTTCCACCACAAACGCCAACAGCTCCAGCAGCGCCTGCTTATGCGAAGACTCCGCGAGCGGTGCAAGTGCTTTGCGCGCAAGCTCACACTCGCGCGCTGCCGAATCGAGTGTGTACTGCATGGCACCCGTGCGGCCAATCGCTTTCACCACGGCATCAAAATTGGCTTGTTCAGGGTGCAGAATCGCTTCGCGCACCAGGGTTTTTTCTTCTGCTGTTCCGGTGGCCATGACATGAATCAACGGCAAGGTCGGCTTTCCTTCACGAAGATCATCGCCCACCCGCTTTCCAATTTCAGTTTCATTGCCCGCGTAATCCAGGGCGTCGTCAATCAGCTGAAACGCTGTTCCCAAATGGCGGCCATAAGCGGCGCAGCCCTCGGTCAGCTCGGGCGAAAGGCCGGCAAGCACCGCAGGCACCTTGGCTGCCGCCTCAAACAGCTTGGCAGTTTTGAAGCGAATCACCTGTAGGTAGCGGTCTTCGGTCACATCGGGGTCCTGGCAGTTCATGAGCTGCAGCACCTCGCCCTCTGAGATCACATTGGTGCTTTCGGCCATGACCGCCATAACCTGGGCCGAGCCGACTTCCACCATCATTTGAAAGGCCCGGGAATACAGGAAATCGCCCACCAGCACACTGGCGGCATTGCCAAACAGCACATTGGCCGTGGGCCGGCCCCTTCGCATGCCCGATTCGTCCACCACATCGTCGTGCAGCAGGGTGGCGGTGTGGATAAATTCCACCACCGCAGCCATGGTGGTGGCCCGACCGGCGTTAAGCATGCCCAACCCTTGTGATTTTTCTAGTAAGTGAGCGCTTATTGCGCCGGTCACCATCAGCAGCAAGGCTGGGCGAACCCGTTTGCCACCGCTTTGAATAATGTATTCACTGACTTGGCCGATCAGGGCAACTTCTGAGGCAAGACGGTGGCGGATTTCCTGGTCAACGCCCGCCATTTCCTGGGCGACAATGGCGGCTGGGGTGTTCGATAAGCTCATAGCGCTGGGATTATCTCACCCCCTTTCCCAAGGTGCCGAAGCGGGCAAGAATAGTTGACAAAACAGGCACTTAGGGTTAAATTGCGCGGTTCCTTTGAGCGCTTGTGCGCCAAGCCAAGAAAACTCGCAGAACCATTTTTGAAAGCGTTAAAACCATGTACGCCGTAATTAAAACGGGTGGCAAGCAGTATCGGGTCAGCCCGGGAATGACTCTTAAGGTAGAGACCATTAATGCCGATGTGGGCAGCAAGGTGGTGCTCGATCAGGTGTTGGCCGTGAGCGAAGGCGATTCGCTGGTGGTGGGCGCCCCCCGGGTGCAGGGCGCGACGGTGCAGGCGACTGTGGTTAGCCATGGCCGTCACGATAAAGTGCGCATTTTCAAGCACCGCCGTCGCAAGCACTACGCCAAGACCCAAGGCCATCGCCAGAATTACACCGAGCTCAACATCATTGAGATCAAAAAGCATTAATTTTTAAAGACCGAAATCAGGAATAGAAAATGGCACAGAAAAAAGGCGGCGGCAGTACGCGAAACGGCCGGGATTCAGAAGCCAAACGCTTGGGCGTTAAGGTTTTTGGTGGCGAGCAAATTGCAGCAGGCAGCATCATCGTGCGCCAGCGTGGCACCAAGTTTCACGCCGGTGAAAATGTGGGCATGGGCAAAGACCACACCCTGTTTGCGCTTACCAATGGCAAAGTGCAGTTTTCCGTTCGCGGCCCCATGAGCCGTTCTACGGTTAGCGTCCAGGCGGACTAAGTTTTTTTAGGCTTAAGCAGGAGCCCCGCCGCGAGCGGGGCTTTTTTTTAATGAAATTTATCGACGAAGCGAAAATTGAAGTACAGGCCGGCAATGGCGGCAACGGCATTGTTGCGTTTCGTCGCGAAAAATTTATTCCCAAAGGCGGCCCCAGCGGCGGCGATGGCGGCCGTGGCGGTTCGGTCATTGCAATCGCCGATCGCAACATCAACACCTTGATCGACTATCGCTACGCGCGGTTGCACCGCGCCAAAGGCGGCGAGCATGGCCAAGGCTCAGATCGTTACGGCGCAGCCGCCGAAGACATTGTGCTGCGCATGCCGGTGGGCACCATCATCATGGATGCTGAAACCGATGAGCTTATTGCAGATCTTGCGCTTGATGGCCAGCAGGTGATCTTGGCCAAAGGCGGCCGGGGTGGGCTGGGCAATTTGCATTTCAAGTCCAGCACAAACCGCGCGCCACGGCAGGCAACAAAAGGCACCCCGGGTGAACATCGCAAGCTCAAGCTCGAACTTAAAGTGCTGGCCGATGTGGGTTTGTTGGGCCTGCCCAATGCCGGAAAATCGACATTGATTGCGGCGTGCTCCAATGCGCGGCCCAAAATTGCGGATTACCCGTTTACCACCCTGCACCCGAACCTTGGCGTGGTGCGCACGGGCCCGGCGAAAAGTTTTGTCATGGCCGATATTCCAGGCCTGATTGAAGGGGCAGCGCAAGGCGCTGGCCTTGGGCATCAATTCTTGCGGCATTTGCAACGCACGCGTTTGCTCTTGCATATTGTGGATATGCAGCCGGCAGGCTTTAGTGCCGACTCGGAAAAGCAGGCGGCCGAGCTGGGCAAGCATTTGGTGGCCAGCATTCGATCGCTGGCTGCCGAATTAAAGCTCTACGATTCAAAGCTTGCGAAAAAACCGCGCTGGATCGTGCTCAATAAATCCGATTTGCTCTCACAAGAGCAGCAAGACTGGATTGCTGCAGCGGTGAAAAAATCATTGCGCAGCAAGGCGCCAATCTATGTTGTGTCGGGCGTATCGCGCGTGGGTTGCGAAGACCTGATGCGCGATATTCAGCAATGGCTCGATGCCCAACGCATTGCCGAGATTGGCTCTGTCAATCCCGATGTCCGTTTTGTGGAATCAGAACATGACCAGTAATACAGGCGCCGATCGTCGTCAGGTGAAATCAGGACAACGGTGGGTCGTGAAGGTGGGCTCAAGCCTAGTCACTGACGATGGCAAAGGCATTAATACTGAAGCTGTCGCACAATGGGCCGCTCAAATTGCAGCATTGCGCAAGCAAGGCCGTGAAGTGGTGTTGGTTTCAAGCGGCGCGATTGCCGAAGGCATGAAGCGTTTGGGCTGGGTATCGCGCCCGCATGAAATTCATGAGCTGCAAGCGGCTGCAGCCGTCGGCCAAATGGGTTTGGCCCAAGCCTATGAATCGGGCTTTTCAAAGTGGCAGCTCAAAACCGCTCAAGTGCTGCTCACGCACGAAGACATTTCTGATCGCAGGCGTTACCTAAATGCCCGCACGACGCTCAACACCTTGTTGGCCTATGGTGTGGTGCCGATCATTAACGAAAACGACACAGTAGTGACCGATGAAATCAAGCTTGGCGATAACGACACGCTGGCCTCGCTCGTGACCAACCTGATTGAGGCCGATGTCTTGGTCATCTTGACGGATCAGGCGGGGCTTTACACGGCCGATCCCCGCAAAGATTCCAGCGCCACCTTGGTGGCGCTTGCAAAGGCCACCGATCCTGCTTTAGAAGCCATGGCCGGTGGTGCAGGCTCAGGTATTGGCAAAGGCGGCATGATCACCAAGATCAAGGCGGCTCAGCGCGCAGCGCGCAGCGGCGCTGCCACGGTCATTGCCAGCGGTCGTGAGCCCGAAGTCTTGCCGCGATTGGCCAGCGGAGAGCGCGTGGGGTCATGTTTGGTGGCCGATCTTGCACCGATTGCTGCCAAGAAACAGTGGCTGGCCGATCAGCTTCAGTTGCGTGGCAAACTCCATTTAGATGAAGGCGCGGCAAAAGTATTGCTTGAGCAAGGCAAGAGCCTGCTATCGATTGGGGTCGCGCGTATCGAAGGCGAATTTGATCGGGGTGATGTGGTGGCCTGTGTCTCGCCCGAGGGTGTTGAGATCGCTCGCGGCTTGGTGAACTATGGCGCCTCGGATGCCCGTCGCATTGCGCGAAAGCCCTCCAGTGAAATCGAGGCGCTGCTCGGTTTTGTTGAAGAGCCCGAGCTGATTCATCGCGACAATCTTATTTTGCTGGGCCGTTAGTCCCACCCAGCATGGCCGCAGCAATCTTTAGGCCTGCATCCATCGCCTGGTCAACGGCCTGGGTAAATTGCTCAGTGGCCAAGCGGTGCATTCTGACCAGCTCGTCTTCGGAAAATACGAATCGCGAAAGCTCATCGAGCGCAGATTTGTAGACATTGCGCTTAAATTCAATCACCGATTCGAGCGGGATCCAAAAGTCGTGCCAGCGCCAAGCGTCGAACTCTGGCTTTTCCACCCCGTGTTTTAGCGACACATCGGAATCTTGGCCCAGCATGCGAAGCAAAAACCAGATTTGTTTTTGTCCACGGTAGTGGCCTCGCCATTCGCGACGCACCCAACGATCGGGCACATCGTAATGCAGCCAGTCTCGCGTGCGGCCAATAATTTCGACATGGTGGGGTTTGAGCCCCGTCTCTTCCTCAAGCTCGCGGTACATGGCCTGCTCGGGATCTTCCCCATGCTTGATTCCACCCTGGGGAAACTGCCAAGAATGCTCGCGAACCCGCTTGCCCCAGAAAACCTGGCGCCGATCATTCATCAAAATGATGCCGACATTGGGCCGGTAGCCGTGTTCATCAAGCATGGGACTCAGCAAAGGCTCCTGACTTGGTCATAGAATTGCAAGGATTATAAAAGGGCTTTTATGCGCATATCCCGCTTTCATTTCCAGACTCTGAAAGAAGACCCGTCAGACGCCGAGGTTATCAGCCACAAGCTCATGATGCGCGCGGCCATGATCCGCCGCCTGGGGGCGGGCATTTATAACTACATGCCCTTGGGCTTGCGGGTGATCCGCAAGGTCGAAAACATTATTCGCGAAGAAATGAACCATGCTGGCGCCATTGAGCTCTTAATGCCCTTGGTGCAGCCGGCTGAGCTTTGGCAAGAAACCGGCCGCTGGGAAAAAATGGGCCCAGAATTGCTGCGTGTCAAAGATCGTCATGGGCGCGATTTTGCAATTCAGCCCACCTCCGAAGAAGTGATCACCGATATTGCACGGCAAGAGCTCAAAAGCTGGCGCCAGTTGCCGAAAAATTTTTATCACATTCAAACCAAATTTCGCGATGAGCGCCGACCGCGCTTTGGTGTGATGCGCGGCCGCGAGTTCACCATGAAAGATGCGTACTCGTTCGATCGAGATGTAGCGAGCGCCGAAAAAAGCTATGACGCCATGTTTGCGTGTTATTGCCGAATTTTTGATCGCTTGGGCCTGCGGTATCGCGCGGTAGCGGCTGATACGGGTGCGATTGGCGGTTCGCGCTCGCATGAGTTTCAAGTCATTGCAGAAACTGGCGAAGATGCAATTGTGTATTGCCCCAACTCGGATTTCGCTGCCAATATCGAGTTGGCTGAGGCCGTTGCGTTAATTGACAAGCGCGCAGCGCCCGCCGAGCCCATGACGGTGGTGCCCACGCCAGGCAAATCCACCTGTGCCGATGTGGCCGCATTGTTAGGCATACCTCTTGCGCGCACGGTGAAGTCAATTGTGCTGGCCACCGATACCCGCAATGAAAAAGGCGATGTTGTGGCCACCAAGGTGTGGCTCTTGTTGCTGCGTGGCGATCATGATCTGAATGAAGTCAAAACCGGCAAACTAGAAGGCCTTAATAACGGCTTTCGTTTTGCAACCATAGAAGAAATTGAGTCGCACTTTGGCTGCAAGCCCGGCTATCTGGGCCCGGTCAAAACGGCCAGGTCAATCACCGTGATTGCCGATCGCACGGTGGCCAATATGAGTGACTTTGTCACGGGCGCGAATCAATGGGATCACCATATTCGGGGCGTGAATTGGGGCCGCGATATTGCTGAGCCTGACTTGGTGGCCGATATTCGTAATGTGGTCGAAGGCGACCCCTCGCCCGACGGCAAAGGCACGCTTGCCATTGACCGTGGCATTGAAGTGGGCCATGTGTTTTATTTGGGCACGAAATATTCAGAGGCCATGAAGGCCACTTTCTTGGATGAAAACGGCAAGCCCGCATTCATGGAAATGGGCTGCTACGGCATTGGCGTGACCCGTATTGTGGGCGCGGCCATTGAGCAAGGCCACGATGACAAAGGCATTATTTGGCCGGCAGCGATTGCACCCTTTGAAGTGGTGATCTGCCCTGTGGGCGCTGGAAAGTCAGAGCTTGTCAAAATCGAAAGTGAGGCGATCTATCAAGAGCTGCTTGCAGCCGGCCTTGATGTTGCAATGGATGATCGCGATGAGCGGCCGGGCGCGATGTTTGCCGATTGGGAGCTGATCGGTGTGCCTGTTCGTGTCACGGTGGGCGAGCGCTCGTTGAAAGAAGGCAAGCTCGAATTGCTAAAGCGCGCGGGAATGCAGGCGTCACTGTGTGATCGTGCTGCAGTTGTTTCAGCCGTAAAGGCATTAATGTGAGCAGATTGCCACGGCCTTGCGGCCTCGCAATGACGAAGCTGGCCGTCATTGCGAGAGCGCTAAACGAACAATCGTCATTGCGAGGGCCCTGAAAGGGCCCGTGGCAATCCATTTCAGGAGAAACTTATGAACGCCCCCGATCAACCCTTTATCTTGCGCGAAGACCACGACGGCATTGCGACTGTCACCCTAAACCGTGGCGATCGTTTCAACCCGCTTTCGGCGGGCATGATTGTCGCCCTGATTGAAACCTTCGATGCTATTGCAAAAGACCGCGCGGTGCGTGTCGTGATTCTGAAAGGTGGCGGCCGTGGTTTTTGTGCAGGCCACGACCTTAAGGAAATGCACGCCAACCGAAATGACGAGTGGTTTCAGACCATGTTCAATAGCTGCAGCGATCTCATGGTCAAGATCACGCAAATGCCCCAGCCTGTGATTGCGCAAGTGCACGGCATTGCCACCGCGGCAGGCTGCCAGCTCACGGCCATGTGCGATCTTGCCGTGGCCGCCAGCGATGCAAAATTTGCCTTGCCTGGCGTGAATGTGGGCCTATTTTGCTCAACGCCTGCGGTGGGCGTGGTGCGCAACATTGGCCGCAAGCGGGCCATGGAAATGCTGCTTTTAGGCGAGCCGATTAGCGCACAAACGGCCCTGGAGTGGGGGCTGGTGAATCGCGTGGTGCCCGCCGATCAGTTAGAGACCGAAACCCGCAAGCTTGCCCAAACCATTCAATCAAAAAGCGCTGCGGTGATTGCCATGGGCAAGCATGCGTTTTATCAACAGGTGGATAAGAGCCTTACAGGCGCTTACGCCATGACGGGTGAAACCATGACAAAGAACATGGCGCTTGCAGATAATGCTGAAGGGTTTGATGCGTTTTTAAATAAACGGCACCCGCACTGGAAACATCAGTAAGTGGATTGCCGCGGCCCTTCGGGCCTCGCAATGACGGTACAGGATTGCCACGTCGCGCTACGCGCTCCTCGCAATGACGGTACTCAATTCGTCACCTCGGGGGCCTCGCAATGACGGTACAGGATTGCCACGTCGCGCTACGCGCTCCTCGCAAT
>CAYTWR010000003.1:14241-33297 GCA_964442225.1 uncultured Burkholderiaceae bacterium
GGGCCTCGCAATGACGGTACAGGATTGCCACGTCGCGCTACGCGCTCCTCGCAATGACGGTACTCAATTCGTCATCGCGAGGGGCCAACGGCCCCGTGGCGATCCATTGCTGCTCCACCCTTACTTCACCGCAGCCAAACTCTTTTCCGCTTTATCCACCAGCGCAGGGCCAATGGTTGATTTCCACTTGTTGTAAACCCCGCGGGTCGCTTTCACAAACTCTTCACGGTCAGCAGCGCTTGGTGTGGTGACCTTCACGCCCAGGCCTTCAATGGTCTTGAGCAAAGGCTTGCCGGGCTCAACAAGGCCAGTGCGGGCAATGGCGATTTCTTGCTTTCCTGCATCAATGGCGGCTTTGCGAACGATTTCTCGGTCTTCGGGTGTCCAGCTATTCCACACCTCCTTGTTCACCACAAAGATCAGCGGGTCGATCATGTAGCCCCACATGGTCAAATGTTTCTGGGCCACGGTGTGCAGCTTAGCGGCTGTAAAAATCGTCAAGGGATTTTCCTGGCCATCGACTGCGCCCGAGGCGAGCGCGGGCTGAGTGTCGGCCCAGCTCATTTGCACGGGGTTGGCGCCAAGTGCTGTGAACATGTCAATGAACAAGGGCGAGCCCACGACCCGAATCTTCATGCCCTTTAAGTCAGCAGGGGTCTTGATTTCTCGTTTGGAGTTTGAGAGCTCACGAAATCCGTTTTCGCCCCACGCCAAAGGCACGACACCGGCTTTCTCCAGGGTTGCAAAAATGTCTTTGCCGACTTCGCCGCCGGTCAGGGCATCGATTGATTTGAAGTCTTTGACCAGAAAGGGCATGGAGAACAAGTTCAGTTCTTTGACCTGAGGCGACCAGTTAATGGAAGAGCCAATGGCCATGTCGATCACGCCTTGGCGAATGGCGGTGAACTCACGGGTTTGGTCGCCGCCGACTAACGAGGTGCCTGGGTACATTTTGATATTGATTCGGCCTTTGGTGCGCTCACGCACAAGATCGGCCCAAATATCGCCGCCTTTGCCCCAGGGAAAGGCATTGCCCAGCACGACAGAAAGTTTGTATTCCGCTTTGTAGCCCGGGGGCAGTTGTTGTTGTGCGTGTGCAGCGCCTAAGCCCAAGCCCAGGGTCATGCCAATCGCTAGCGCAAAGCGAGCGAAGGGTTTTTTCGACAGTGTCATGCAGAGATCTCCTTTAAAAAGTGAGAGAGTAAAAAAATTAATAGCCAAGCCACCGTGGGAGCCAAAGCGCCAGATCGGGAATCGCCAAAACTGCGCCCACGGCCAAGAGCATGGCCACCACGAACCACCAGATCCACTGAAATGTTTGCTCAATAGACACTCTCGCCATTTTGCAAGAGACCATTAGGTTAACGGCCAGCGGTGGCGTGAATTGGCCAACGGCCACCATCATGGTCATGACAATACCAAACCACACCGGGTCCCAGCCAAAGGCGCGAATAAAGGGAGTAAGCAAGGGCACAAAGATCAAGAAGATCGAAACGCCATCTAGGAACATGCCCACAATCAGCAACAGCACAATAATGCAGGCCAAGGCGGTGAGCTCGTGAATGCCGCTTGCCAAAATTGCTTTTGCAATCGGGTCAATGATCGACAGGGTCGACAGCGCATAGGCAAAGATCGAGGCAAGGCCAATGATCATCAAGATCACGGCAGACAGCTCTGCCGACTCGCGGAAAATCGGGCCTAAATCTTTAAGCCTGATGGTTCGGTGCACTGCCATGCCCACAAACAAACCATAGGCCACTGCAACGGCTGCCGCCTCGGTCGGCGTAAACCAGCCCAGGCGCATGCCGCCCAAGATCAGCACCGGCGCTGCCAATCCCCACGAGGCCTCTCTCAAGCTTAAAAGCAGGGGTGGCCGCGGCTCTTTTGACTCGAGCGCACCAAAGCCATGGCGGCGCGATAGCCACACCGCAGGAATCATGAGTGCAAGCCCCACCAACACACCCGGCACCATTCCTGCTGCAAATAGCGCAGGCACCGATGCGCCCGGCGTCAGAATGCTGTAGACGATCAAAGCAATTGATGGCGGAATTAAAATGTCGGTTGAAGCGGCAGCGCCAATTACCGAGCCCGAAAAAGCGGGCGGGTAGCCCGCGCGGGCCATGGCCGCAATCATCACGCCACCAACGGCCGCGGCATTGGCGGGGCCAGAGCCCGAAATGCCACCTAAAAACATCGCCACACTAATGGCCACGACAGGCAGCATGCCCGGGCCCCGTCCAACGATTGCAATGGCCAGGTTCACCAGGCGCTGTGCAACGCCTGATCGGTCAAAAATAGAGCCCACCAGCACAAACATCGGCAACGCCAGCAGCGGGTATTTTGTGAGCGATGCATAGAAATTCTGGGGCACTGCCAACAAGCCAAAGTGGGCGGTCTCAAGATTGGCCAGCGCAATTGCAGCGGCAGCGCCCACACCCAGGGATATGCCAATGGGAACGCCCGCCAGCATGAGGGCGACAAAAATGACAAACAGCAAAGCACCAATCATGGCTGGGCAGGCCCTGATGAGCCTCGATAGCGCTGAATACAGCGCACTGACAAAATGCCGCAAAAAATCGGCAGCCAAATGGAGTACCACCATTTTGGAATCCCAATGGCTGGCGATGTGTCGCCAAAACGAAATTCATCCCAGGCCATTTGGGCCGAGAGCGCTCCGAGCAAAAGAAAAAACAGCCCGCTTGCGAGCGCCGAAAACTTTGCCAGACGGGCTTGGCGGCCAGCCTTGCCCGAAAAGAAAAAATATTCGACCCGAATATGGCTGTCTCGCACAATGGCAGCTGCGCTTCCAGCCATGCACAGAACCAGCATTAAAAAACTGGAGATCTCCTCGGTCCACGCAAAGGATTGGTCTGTGAAATACCGCACAAATACATTGACCAAGGTAATGAGCAGCAGCGCAGCAAGCAGCACCGCCCCAATGGTGTCTTCGGCGACACGGCCGTTGCGTTTATCGCTTGCCAAAACCGCCCATTCCCGGAAAACCGCCCATGCCCTTCATGGCGCTCATGGCCCGCATCATTTTGGCCATGCCGCCTTTTTGCATTTTCTTCATCATGTCTTGCATTTGCTCAAACTGATTAAGCATGCGATTGACTTCCTGAACCGAGACTCCGGCACCCGTGGCAATCCGTCTCTTGCGGCTGGCTTTTAAAAGCTCTGGGTGAGCCCGTTCTTTCGGGGTCATGGAATTGATAATGCCTTCCATGCGGGGAATTGATTTCTCGGCTTGTGAGAGATCTGCGCCTTTTGCGGCCTGCTGCATTTGTGCAGGCAGCTTATCGACCAAGGAAGACAAGCCGCCCATGCTGCGCATTTGGCCGATCTGGGTCTTGAAATCGTTCAAGTCAAACTTGGCGCCCGACTTGAACTTCTCGGCCATTTTTTCAGCGGACTTGATATCGACTGATTTCTGGGCCTGTTCAACAATGGCCAAAATATCGCCCATGCCCAAAATGCGATTGGCCATGCGCTCGGGGTCAAACGCCTCTAGGCCATCAATCTTTTCCGAGGTGCCTACAAATTTAATGGGGCAGCCTGTTACCGCACGCACCGAGAGCACCGCGCCGCCGCGAGAATCGCCGTCGACCTTGGTGAGCATGACGCCCGTCAGGGGAATGGTTTCTTTAAAGGCCTGTGCCGTGCGCACCGCGTCTTGGCCCTGCATGGCATCCACTGTGAACAGCGTTTCGATCGGCTTTAAGGCCTCATGAAGCTGTGCGATCTCGCGCATCATCTCGTCATCAATCGCAAGTCGGCCTGCAGTGTCGACTAACAGCACATCGATCAAGTGACGCTTGGCATGATCGAGCGCTTGGCGCGCGATATCCAGGGGTTTGGCCCCGTCAGGTGTTGGAAAAAATTCAACACCGGCCTGCTCTGACACCAGGCGAAGCTGCTCAATGGCTGCGGGTCGGTAGACATCGCAGGAAACGGTCAACACTTTTTTGCGTTGGGTTTCGCGAAGCCACTTGGCCAGCTTGCCCACCGTGGTGGTTTTACCCGCGCCTTGCAAGCCCGCCATCAGCACAATCGCCGGGGGCGCAGTGGCCAGGTTCAAGCCCATTTTTCCTGCGAGGGCATCTTCTGCGCCCATCAATGCAATGAGCTCGCGATTCACCACACTGACCAAGGCTTGGCCAGGCGTGAGGCTGGCTTGCACTTCTTGGCCCATTGCCTTGTCTTTGACCTTGGCAATGAAATCTTTCACGACATGCAGGGCCACATCGGCATCGAGCAGGGCCAAGCGCACCTCGCGCAGCATTTCCTGCGTGTTGGATTCGGTGAGCCGGGCCTCGCCCTTGATGGTTTTGACGACCCGGGCAAGACGTTCAGTTAGGTTTTCGAGCATGCTGCGCTACACTGATTCTCTATGGATCTGACATTTTACGGCGCCGCCTGTGTCTTGGCGGCTATTGGCTATCTTGGCCTGGCGTGGATGCACCGACAGGGCTCGGTTGCAGCCGCCTCGCCCATGTCGTCTCGCTTCGGCCAGACCCTGCTCTTGGTGGTGATTGCCCTGCACGGGCTGGCCCTGTTGCCGAACTGGTTCGCGCGCTCAGGGCTGCAATTTGGCTTTGCGACCTCGATTTCCTGGACGCTATGGCTTGCCGTGTTGCTGCTATGGATTGAGTCCTGGTTTCAGCGCCTGCCCCCAATTACGCGGGGTGTGTTTATTGTGGCGGCGCTTGCCGCAATTTTGCCGCTGATCTTTCCGGGCCGAGCGCTCACCAGCTCGCTTGATGCGGTCTTTCGCACGCACATGCTCTTGGCCATGTTGGCCTACAGCACGTTCACGATTGCAGCGGCCTTCGCCTTGGTTATGCTGGCCATGGAAAAAAGCCTGCATCAAACCAAAAATTTTTCGATTGATCAGCCGGGTTGGATGCAAGGCCTGCCGCCCCTGTTGGGCCTGGATCAAATGCTCATGCGTGTCGTGCTGCTCGGTTTCATTCTGATTTCGGTCACCTTGATTTCCGGGGTGATCGTGAGTCTTGATCGTGGCTATGGCTTTATGCGGTTTGATCACAAAACAGTGTTCACGATTTTTGCTTGGGGCTTTGCCGCAGTGTTATTGATTGGCCGCAAGTGGTGGGGTTGGCGCGGCAAGGTAGCCGCCCGCTGGACACTCGCGGGCTTTGTCTCGCTGCTTATGGCCTACGTGGGCTCGCAGTTTGTCCTGGAAGTTGTCTTGGATCGGGCGCGGTAAGCCATGTTGCTGCGTATTCTCATACTGCTGGCCTTGGTGGGCCTGGGTTTGTTTCTGATCAAGAAAGCCATGGGTGCGCGCAAGCCACCGCCTTCGCAGGAAAAAAGTGAGCAAGGCAAGCTTGTGGCCTGCGCGCATTGTGCGGCCAGGCTTCCCGCGACCGAAGCCCTGTGGAAAGATGGCCAGGCCTTTTGCAGCATGACCCATCGCAATCTCGGTCCTCGCAAGGGCAATTAAGCAATTGAGTGGCTGGCTAGAGCACTACAAGCAAATTGTGTCCCCGCATTTTGATTTGCGCCCCCAAGGCGTGAGCCCTGATCTGCTTGTGATTCACTGCATTAGCCTGCCCGAAGGCGTATATGGCAACGGAAATATCGAAGCCCTGTTTTCGGGCACTTTGAATTGCGACGCCGATCCCTCGTTTGAATCCTTGCGGGGCCTGCGCGTATCGTCGCACTTTGTCATTGCGCGCAGTGGCGCAGTGACTCAGTTTGTCGATATGAATCACCGCGCCTGGCATGCGGGGGTCTCAAGTTTTCAAGGCCGCACAAACTGCAATGACTTTTCGATCGGCGTTGAGCTCGAAGGGTGTGTCGATCACGATTACGCGCCGCAGCAAATCCAGGCCTTGGTGTCGTTGTGCGGCCAGATCACGAAGAAATTCCCCTCCATTTCCTGGGTAGTTGGTCACAGCGATATCGCGCCGCAGCGCAAGCAAGACCCTGGCCCAGGCTTTCCCTGGGCCGATTTTCTCTCTGCCTGCCATATTCATGGGATATCTCTAAACCGCCCAGTCTTCGGGTAAGTACCCCCAAAAAAATCTTGCCCCTTTCCGATCGAGACTACTAGAATTAGGGTCCAAACAATCAAAAACTACTAGATCTAGTAGTTCACCACTATTTTTTTCAAGGGGAGAAGCTTTATGCAGCTGGGCGCAGAGTCACAATCCACGCCTTCCGGGGCCGTTTCTGTCACAGGATCTATGGGCTTAGCGGGGTTCTCCCAGCCAGCAGGGTTATCCACCCAGGCAGGTGCTGCCGATATCAAGGTGATTCGCCGCAATGGTGCAGTGGTTGGGTTTGAGCCCAGCAAGATTCAGGTGGCCATGACCAAGGCCTTTCTTGCGGTTGGCGGCAATCAGGGTGCGGCCAGTGCACGGGTTCGCGAGATCACTGAATCGCTCACAAGCGCAGTCGTGATGGCCCTGGTGCGCAGACTGCCCGCTGGCGGCACGCTGCATATTGAAGACATTCAAGACCAGGTTGAGCTTGCGCTCATGCGCTCGGGCGAACACGAAGTGGCCCGTGCCTATGTCTTGTATCGCGAGCGTCGCGCCCAAGAGCGTGCGCAAGAGCGTGCGGCAAAAGGCCAAGACCCGGCCGTCGCTTCCGTGGCAACAGGCATCAAGATGTTGGTGGCGGGCGTGCCTCAGCCACTCAACATGGGCTGGCTTGAAGGCATTGTGAACGATGCATGCGCGAACTTGGGCGATGCCGTCAATGCCTCGCAAGTCATGCAAGAAACCGTCAAGAACCTCTACGAGGGCGTTCCCATTGAAGAGGTGTTGAAGTCTGCCATTTTGTCTGCCCGCGCGCTCATCGAAAAGGACCCCGCCTATGCAAAAGTCAGCTCACGCTTGCTCCTGCACACGATTCGCTCGGAAGTCATGCAAGCCGAGGTCTCGCAGGCCGAAATGGAAAGCCGCTATCAGGAATATTTCCCACGATTCATCAAGAAGGGCATCGAGATTGGCCTGCTAAACGAGGAGCTGTCTCGTTTTGACTTGGAAAAAATCGCCAAGGCAATCGACCCGACCCGCGATTTGCAGTTTGATTACCTGGGCTTGCAAACCCTTTACGACCGTTACTTTCTGATTGACCGCAACGATTTGTTCTCGGGCGAGGGCCGTCGCATTGAAATGCCCCAGGCATTTTTCATGCGCGTGGCCATGGGCTTGGCGCTCAACGAATTGAACCGCGAAGATCGGGCCATCGAGTTTTACCGCCTGCTCTCCAGTTTTGATTTCATGAGCTCCACGCCCACCCTGTTTAACTCGGGCACAACCCACTCCCAGCTCTCGTCTTGCTATCTGTCGACCGTGCCCGATGAGCTCGACGGCATTTACGAAGCCATTAAAGAAAACGCGCTGCTTGCCAAATACGCAGGCGGCCTGGGCAACGACTGGACTCCGGTGCGTGCCTTGGGCAGCCACATCAAGGGCACCAATGGCAAGAGCCAGGGTGTGGTTCCGTTTTTAAAGGTGGTCAATGACACCGCTGTTGCCGTGAATCAAGGCGGCAAGCGCAAGGGGGCGGTTTGCACTTATCTAGAGTCGTGGCACCTTGATGTCGAGGAGTTTTTAGAGCTTCGCAAGAACACCGGCGATGATCGCCGTCGTACTCACGACATGAACACCGCCAACTGGATCCCTGATCTCTTCATGAAACGGGTCATGGAGGCAGGTGAGTGGACCTTGTTCTCGCCTTCCGATGTTCCCGATTTGCACGACAAGTTTGGCAAGGCCTTTGAAGAGGCTTACACCGCCTACGAGGCCAAGGCGGATCGGGGCGAGCTGCGCCTGTTCAAGCGCATTCCGGCGCTGTCTTTGTGGCGCAAGATGCTCACCATGCTCTTTGAGACTGGCCACCCCTGGATCACCTTCAAAGACCCCTGCAACATCCGCAGCCCGCAGCAGCATGTGGGCGTGGTGCACTCTTCCAACCTGTGCACCGAGATCACTCTAAACACCAACGACTCTGAGATTGCCGTCTGCAATCTGGGCTCGGTGAACCTGGTCAATCACCTCAAGCCTTCGGCCAATGGCGGCCATGAGCTCGACTATGACAAGCTGCAAAAGACGGTCAAAACTGCCATGCGCATGCTTGATAACGTGATCGACATCAACTATTACGCCGTGGCCAAGGCGCGAAATTCCAACATCCGCCATCGCCCGGTGGGCCTGGGCATCATGGGCTTTCAAGAGTCCCTGCACGCCATGCGCATTCCTTACGCCAGCGATGCAGCGGTAGAGTTCGCCGATCGCTCCATGGAGGCAGTTTGCTACAACGCCTACTGGGCGTCGACCGAGCTCGCAGAAGAGCGCGGAGCCTATTCTTCCTTCCGTGGGTCGCTCTGGGATCGTGGCATTTTGCCGCTCGACACCCTAAAGCTCTTGGCCCAGGAGCGCGGCGGCTATGTGGAAGTCGATATGTCGTCCACCCTGGATTGGGATGCGCTGCGCAGCCGGATCAAATCCTTTGGCATGCGCAATTCCAACTGCGTGGCCATTGCACCGACGGCCACAATCTCGAACATTGTGGGCATTTCGGCGTCTATTGAGCCCACCTATCAAAACCTTTATGTGAAATCGAACCTCTCGGGTGAGTTCACCGTGGTGAACGAATACCTGGTGCAGGATCTCAAGAAGCTGGGCCTGTGGGATGAAGTCATGGTGGCCGACCTGAAGTACTTCGATGGCAGCTTGGCCAAGATCGACCGCATTCCAGCAGAGCTGCGCAGCCTTTACGCCACCGCGTTTGAGACCGACACCCGCTGGATCGTCGAGTGTGCTGCCCGTCGCCAGAAGTGGATCGATCAGGCGCAGTCGCTCAACATCTACATGGCTGGTGCCTCCGGCAAAAAGCTTGATGAAACCTACAAGCTCGCATGGCTGCGTGGCCTGAAAACCACCTACTACCTGCGCACTTTGGGTGCGACAGCGGCAGAGAAGTCGACGATCAGCGCCGGCGAGCTCAACGCAGTTCCTGCCTCGGGTGGCATGGCAGCCGCTGCAACTGAGGCGAAGTTTTGCTCGATCGACAACCCCGAGTGCGAGGCGTGTCAGTAAGAAAAAATGCGCCGCGAGTCGTGGCATGAATGCGACAACAAAGTCGCGGCGCATGTCGATTTAAAAATTTTTTAAAAAAATGATTGCAACGAGAAAAATGTTCTTGCATTATTCGCGCTGTGTACAACAACCGAATCTCACGTTGCTTTCATTGACCATCCCCTCTGCAAGAGGGAACAACTAGCAAAGTGAGAGTCGAAATGCTGAACTGGGAAGATAGTTCTACTACTGCTGCACCATCGCCTAACCGGGCTTTCGGTGCGCCAAATGTCTCGCCGGCCTTGCAGCCGGCTGTGGCCTCGGTGCCTGCCGCGGCGGATTTTCCGTCCGCTGCGCCGTCTTCTGTCGCTGCCCCTGTTGCCGAATCCCATCGCCGCGTCCGTGTTGAAGACAAGCGTGTCATTAACGCAGGCACCGATGTCAATCAGCTCGTGCCCTTCAAATACAAATGGGCCTGGGAAAAGTACCTGGCGGGCTGCGCCAATCACTGGATGCCGCAAGAAATCAACATGTCGCGCGATATTGCGCTCTGGAAAGACCCCAATGGCCTGACCGATGATGAGCGCCGTTTGGTCAAGCGCAACCTGGGCTTTTTTGTGACTGCCGATTCATTAGCGGCCAACAATATTGTGCTGGGCACCTACCGCCACATTACGGCGCCTGAGTGCCGCCAGTACTTGCTGCGCCAGGCCTTTGAAGAAGCCATTCACACCCACGCCTATCAGTACATTGTGGAATCGCTGGGTCTTGATGAAGGCGAAGTGTTCAATGCTTATCACGAGGTGGCCTCGATTCGGGATAAAGACGAATTTCTCATTCCCTTTATCGATACCCTGACTGATCCCAACTTCAAGACCGGAACGCCCGAGTCTGACCAAAAGCTGCTCAAGTCGCTGATTGTCTTTGCCTGCATTATGGAAGGGCTGTTTTTCTATGTGGGCTTCGTGCAGATCCTGGCCCTGGGCCGCCAAAACAAAATGACGGGTGCGGCCGAGCAGTATCAGTACATCCTGCGCGACGAGTCCATGCACTGTAACTTTGGCATTGACCTGATCAACACCATCAAGCTGGAAAACCCCCACCTCTGGACCCCCGAATTCCGCGAGGAGCTTCGTGGCCTGTTCCAAAAGGCGGTCGATCTTGAATATCGCTACGCGGAAGACACCATGCCGCGCGGCGTGCTGGGCTTAAACGCTTCGATGTTCAAGTCGTACCTGAGATTTATTGCGAACCGTCGTTGCCAGCAGATCGGCCTTGAGCCCATCTTTGGCAACGAGGAAAACCCCTTCCCCTGGATGGCCGAAATGGTCGACCTGAAGAAGGAGCGCAACTTTTTTGAGACCCGTGTGATCGAGTATCAAACGGGCGGGGCATTGTCCTGGGAGTAATGCGAATGCGCCAGGAACATTGCCTGAAAGAATTCATTAGCGTTGGGGGATGGTCCTCTTGCGCGAATGAATGGTTCGTGCCGGCCGGCGCGAATCCCTTTTTGTTCAAGCTTGAAGGAGTGTTCCATGGCTGAAGAAGCAAAGAAGAAAGCAAAGAAGCGCCCCGCAGCAAAGAAAAAGACTGCTGCAAAACGTAAACCCGCTGCTAAGAAAAAAGTAGCCGCCAAGAAGCCTGCTGCTCGCAAAGCTGCCAAGAAGTCTGCAGCCAAGAAGCGCCCGGCTCGCAAAGCTGCTAAGAAATCGGCAGCCAAGAAATCGGCAGCTAAAAAGCCTGCGAAGAAAGCCGCTAAGAAGCGCGCCGCCAAAAAAGGCGCGAAGAAAGCTGCTGCCAAGAGAGGCGCAAAGAAAGCCGCTAAGAAGCCCGCTCGCAAGGCTGCAAAGAAATCCGCAGCCAAGAAAACTGCAGCTAAAAAGCCTGCAAAGCGTAAGGCTGGCAAGAAGCGCGCCAAGAAAGCTGCTGCTGCTGCACCCGCTGCAGCCGCAACGCTGTCGTCGACTTGGCCTTTCCCCACGGGCAGCCGTCCGTAATTTCTGCGAATCAGTTTTTTTGATTCAAGGAAAACCCCGCCTCGGCGGGGTTTTTTTTATTCGTCTTATCATTCGTTCATGGGAATTCTCTGGCTCGCCATCAAAACCATCGGAAGCCTCTTCGTCATGGCCTGCGCCTTGCGCGCCTACCTGCAGGTGCTGCGCCTGCCGCCCCAAAACCCATTAAGCCGCCTGACCTTTCAAATGACCGACTGGATCGTGCTGCCGCTTCGCCGCGTGCTGCCTGGCTTTGGCGGCTTTGATTGGGCAAGCTTTTTGGCGGCCTTGCTGCTTTCGCTCACGCTCAGCATCTTGTTTTACTTCTTTATGACCCTGGGGCTGCTCACTGATTTTCCGGTTGAAAAACCGGTGCGCCCCTTTGGCTGGCTGGTGCTGCTGGCGGTGATCTGGGGCCTGGCGTGGTTTGTTCAGCTGGCCGTGGTGATTCTGATTGTGAGCGTGCTCATGTCGTGGCTTAGCCCCATGCACCCGCTAAAGCCTGTGGTGGATTTGTTGGTCTCGCCGTTTCTATTGCCGTTTCGCAGGCTCTTGGGCGGGACTCGCCGATCGGGATTTGATCTCTCGCCGATCGGCGGATTTTTAATGCTGCAACTTTGCGCTGCCGTGCTCGCGCAGTTCGAGTCTGGCCTGATCAAGCATTTGTTTTAGCGGGCGACGCGCGTTGTGCCGCCACCGGTAATCACCTGAACCCGGTCGCCGGGTCTCACATCGACATCGGCCTCTTGCACAATGATTCGGGTCTCGCCCGAGTCATATTTCACCGTAATTTCCAAGCCAGGTTTTTGATTGGCTTTTTCTTCAATGGCCTGGCCGGCCACCAAGCCGCCAATGGCGCCCAGCACGGTGGCAATGTCTTGGCCCTTGCCGCCACCAATGGTGCTGCCGGCAAGCCCGCCCACCACAGCGCCGCCCACAATGCCAACCCCTTTGCTGTCGCGCTGAATCATGACTTGTCGCACCGCCTCGACGGTGGCCATGCGAACGGTTTGTTCGCGCTGTGTTTCATCGCTGCGGTACACGGCAGAAGAGCTGCTTTGCGTTGCACAGCCCGACACGATCAAGACCGAGGCAAGGCCAGCGGCAGTTAAGGCAAGAAATTTCGAGGGTCGTTGAGTTTTCATCATGGTGTTCTCCACAAATGGGCAGATGGTTTAAGCAAGCTTAATTCGACTTGCAGTATCGGGGTAAATTTTCTCAAGCAAGTTTTGTACATTGGCAGGGTTCACCTTGTGGTTTTGGCCGCCACGGTGCACCACCTTCCAGCCGCCCATGACATTGCCAAGCCGGGCGCTATCTAAAAGTGAAGCGCCTTTGGCAAGGCCAAACAACAGACCGCCACGAAACGCATCGCCACAGCCAGTGGGGTCGACAGGCTTGCCGCCAAACACTTTCGAAACATCCAAACCTTCGACCCGTGTTGAACCTGAATGTTCCAATACATCGACCCCTTGCGCCCCACGCGTCACGATCATTCCGCCTGGGGTTTGAGAGGCCAGTTGTTCAATGGTGGTGCCCAGCTTGTCGGCCAGCATATGGCCCTCGTAATCGTTCACAGCAATCCAGGTGGCCTGGCCTGCAAGCAGTGCCAGCTCTTCGCGATTAAAAATGGGCATGGCCTGGCCAGGATCAAAGATGAACGGCACGCCGTGCTGGCTAAATTCTTGTGCATGCCGAAGCATGGCCTGTTTGCCATTGGGCGAGACAATCCCAAGCCTTGCCGATTGGCTTGCAATGCCCACCTCGCCTGCGCGATTCATGGCGCCGGGGTGAAAGGCGGTGATCTGGTTGTCATCAAGATCGGTGGTGATAAAGGCCTGGGCGCTAAAGCAATCGTCGGCAAACAGCACTTGCGATGTGTCAATGGCCAGTGATTCAAGACGCTTTAAATACTCGGCGCCGTCTTTGCCAATAGCGCCCAGCAGGCCACAGGGTTGGCCCAGGCCGCGCAGCGTGTAGGCAATGTTGGCTGCGCAGCCGCCATATTCCTGGCGCATTTGTGGCGCCAAAAAGGCGACATTTAACATATGCACCTGATCGGGAAGGATATGGTCCTTGAACCGGCCTTCAAACACCATGATGGTGTCAAAGGCAATGGAGCCGCTGATCTGAACACTCATTCCACATTTCCTAAAAAAGTTTTTTATTCAATTTGTGTGCCAATGCACACCCAGCCTTCTTTTTCGGCCAACACATTGATCGGGGGCAGCCCTTGGGCAAGCGGCCGATACACCGCCAAGAGTTCTTGCGCTTGTCGCGACAAAATGCCTGATAAAAACAGGTTTCCCCCCGGCTTGACATAGGCCGTTAGTGCCGGCGCCAAGAGCTTTAGGGGCTGCGACAAAATATTGGCCACCACCACATCAAACTGGCCATGCACCGGTGCCAAGGCATCTTGGGCAAGGACCTGCACTTGGTTGTTGGCGGCATTGCAACGGGTGGTCTGTACTGCGATCGGGTCAATGTCGACTGCGATCACTTCTTTGGCGCCAAGCTTTGCGGCAGCAATGGCCAAAAGCCCCGAGCCGCAGCCCATATCCAGCACACGCGTGGGCACCGGTGGTTTGCGAAAGCGCTGCAAGAGCGCCTCTAAACAGAGTTGGGTAGTGGCATGGCTGCCGGTGCCAAATGCCATGCCGGGGTCAATCTGAATGGCGATGGCGGGTGCTTGCAGCTTTGCAGGTGGGGCAGTCCATTGGGGCCCTACCCATAGACAGTTTTCGATTAGCAGTGGGGTGAACTGTCGCTGGGTTTCACTGACCCAGTCGCGATCGTGAATGCTGCGGGTTTCAAACGGTACCGACTCAAAGCTCGCGTCCCACTCGCAAAAGCTTTTCCAAAGCGCAAGGGGGTTGGCTTGGGAATCAAGCAAGGCCAGCACTCGGCAGCTTGGCCATGACTGAAGCGCAATGGCTGCGCCAGGCTCGCCAAAAATCGGGGTTTCATCGGCCGAGTTGGCCGCAGCGTCTTCGACTGTGACGCTTAAGGCGCCGAGCTCTAAGAGCACATCGGAAATGGCCTCGGCATTGTGATGGCTTGTTTCGAAAACCAGTTCTTGCAGCGGGGCCATCGACACCTTATAAAAGCCGCTCGCGGGCCGCGAGCATGTGCTCAAGGTAGTGAATCGAGGTGCCGCCATCCACAAAGTGGGTGTCGAGCATGAGTTCCCGATGCAAGGGCACATTGGTTTGAATGCCTTCCACTACCGTTTCGGAAAGCGCAATTTGCATGCGGGCAATAGCTTGTTCTCGAGTCTCGCCATACACAATGACCTTGGCGATCATGGAGTCGTAATGGGGCGGAACGGTGTAGCCGCTGTAGGCGTGGGAATCGACCCGCACGCCGGGGCCGCCGGGCGCATGCCAGGTGCTGATCTTGCCGGGCGAGGGTGTGAATTTGTAAGGGTCTTCGGCATTGATTCGGCACTCAATGGCATGGCCCTTGAATTGAATATCTTTTTGGCGAAAGCGCAGTCGTTGTCCGCTGGCCACACGAATCTGCTCTTGCACAATGTCAATGCCGGTGATCAGCTCGGTCACAGGGTGCTCGACCTGCACCCGGGTGTTCATTTCAATGAAGTAAAACTCATTGTTCTCAAACAAAAATTCAATCGTGCCGGCGCCACGGTAGCCGATTCGACGGCAGGCTTCGGCGCAGCGCTCACCGGTTTTATCGCGTAGCCGGGCGGAAAGCTTTGGCGCAGGCGCTTCTTCCAGCACCTTTTGGTGGCGGCGCTGCATCGAGCAGTCACGCTCGCCCAAGTGCACCACATTGCCGTGGTGATCGGACAAAATTTGAATCTCGATATGCCGAGGGTTCTCCAGGAATTTCTCCATATAGACCTCGGGATTGTTAAAGGCAGCAGCAGCCTCTGCCTTGGTGGTGGCCACTGCGTTGAGCAGTGCTGCTTCGGTGTGCACGACGCGCATGCCACGGCCACCGCCGCCACCCGCGGCTTTGATGATCACCGGATAGCCAATGCTGCGCGCGATTTTTATGATCTCTTTGGGATCATCGGGCAGCGCACCTTCGGATCCAGGAACGCAGGGCACGCCCGCGGCAATCATGGCTTTTTTGGCTGCGACCTTATCGCCCATCATGCGAATCACATCGGCCGTAGGGCCAATGAATTTAAAGCCGCTGCGCTCAACGCGCTCGGCAAAATCAGCGTTTTCCGATAAAAATCCATAGCCCGGGTGAATCGCTTCGGCATCGGTGACTTCTGCAGCGGCGATGATGGCGGGAATGTTCAAATAGCTTTGGCGTGAAGGCGCCGGGCCAATGCACACCGATTCGTCGGCAAGCTTGACATACTTCGCATCGGTGTCGGCCTCGGAGTGCACCACCACCGTTTTAATTCCCAGCTCTCGGCAGGCGCGCTGTATGCGCAAGGCGATCTCGCCGCGATTCGCAATGAGTACTTTTTCAAAAAGGGCCATGAACGCTTCTTTCCCGAACGATTAGGCGAGCACAAACAAAGGCTGGCCGAACTCAACGGGCTGGCCGTTTTCCACCAACACCTCTTTGATCACGCCCGCGCAGTCGGCCGGAATCTCGTTCATGAGCTTCATGGCTTCGATGACGCACAGGGTCTGGCCTTCGGCAACGCTGGTGCCTACCGACACAAAGGGCTCAGCACCTGGCGAAGAGGCGCGATAAAATGTGCCCACCATGGGCGACTTGATCACCTTGCCTTCAGGCAGCGCTGCCGGCGCGGGCGCTGCGGTGGGTGCTGAAGCAGCAATTGGTTCGGCCGCTGCGGGCGCGTGCATTGCGTGCGATGTGCCCGGTGCCATGTGAACATGGCTAACTTGGGGCGCGGCACTGACCGGGCCCGACTTGACGATGCGAACCTTGTCTTCGCCTTCGGTAATTTCAAGCTCGGCAATGCCAGACTCGGCAACAAGATCAATCAGGGTTTTAAGTTTTCGAAGGTCCATTACGGATTTCCTTTTACGCAGAAAGTTTTTTGGCGGCGAATTCAAGGGCTGCCTGGTAGCCCAAGGGGCCAAGGCCGCAGATCACGGCTTCGGCCAGGTCAGAAAAATACGAGTGGTGGCGAAAGGGTTCGCGCCGGTGCACATTGGAAAGGTGTACTTCCACAAAAGGAATGGCGATTGCGGCCAAGGCGTCTCGCACCGCGACACTGGTGTGGGTGAAGGCCGCCGGGTTGATCAAAATAAATTTCACGCCTTGCCCGGGGGCTTGGTGAATTTTGTCGATCATGGCGCCTTCATGGTTGGTTTGAAAACTCTCAAGCGCCAGGCCCATTGCTTTGGCTTTTGTGGCCAGGGCCTGATCGATTTCAGCAAGTGTGGTGGCGCCGTAAATTTCCGGCTCTCGCAGGCCAAGCCTGTTTAAGTTAGGGCCATGAAGCACCCAGATCAACGAAGATGACGACATTGAGTCGCTTCCATCAAATAACGATGGGGAGATTTTACCGTAGTTCAGAGATCCAGGATTTGAGCTCTTCTTCGCGTATTCTGCCGAGTTTTTGCTTAATTACGCTGCCTTTTTCGTCGATTAGTACCGTATAAGGCAAGGCTTCGCTGGTATTTCCAAGCCGTTTTCCCAGTTCGCTGCCCGAAGCGCCGGTTACCAGCAGCGGGTAGGAAAATTCCCGGGTCTCCAGAAAGCCCCGAACTGCAGAGGGTGAATCCACTGCTAATCCGATAACTTTAACGCCTTTTGACGACATTTCAGCATGAATTGACGAAAGTTCTGGCATTTCTTCAACACAGGGTGGGCACCAGGTGGCCCAAAAGTTCACCACCGTGAGGTCGCCCCGAACACTGGAAAGTGCCACCGGCTCGCCTTTGGAATCGGGAAAAGAAAGGTCAAAAACCCACTGAGCGGGCAGCCCCACCGCCTTGGGACTAAGCCGCCAAATGCTTAGCCCAATGCCCAAACCAAGGGCGAGCAGGGCGATGACAATCAGTGAAGTTCGTTTTTTCATGGTGTATTTTGGTTGGCCGATGTTTCAAGCAAGGCCGCAAGCGCTCGGGAGTTGATGCGGTCCGGCTTGTTTTTGGATTGTCTTGGGCTGTTTTGCCGAGCTTCAAGTTCCGGATAAACGGCAATCGTTGCCAATTCGCCTTGCCATTGAATGGCCAAGGCTTCGACATCTGGCTGGCCGGGCTTGGCATTGGGCATTAGGCCCGCTTCACTGCTGATGTGGTGATTGAGCAGGTAGATCCCCAGTTCTTTGGCGCTATCGGCAAAGCAATGCAGGTGAATATCAGAGTGTTCGCTGGCCGTGCCGTTGGCGACCGCCCCCGTGACCATGGGTGAAAAATCAGCAAGCAGTTCCATGAGCGCAAGAGTTTTGAGCCGCAGTTCTCGTAGGCGTAGCGGTTGCGCTTCCGATTGAAAGATCGCTTGATGTTCTCTTACTGCCTGCTCAACTTCCTCATTAGAAGGCAGCACTTCTTTCGCGATTCTGCTGCCCTTTCCGCCTGTGATGCGTTCATAGGCCCGGCGTTTGGCGTTGGCGTAGTCCAGGCCCTCTTCGGCAATCATGGCAGCAGCCGCTACTGCAATCTCATAGCGAAGGGTTGAATATTCCATAGCGGGATTATGCCCATGGCTACAATGCCTGACATGCACCTTCACATCATCGGCATTTGCGGCACATTTATGGGCGGCCTGGCGCAGTTGGCGCGGGCTCGAGGGTTTAAGGTCACCGGCTGCGATGCCAATGTCTACCCGCCCATGAGCACTCAGCTCGAGCAAGCGGGCATTGCCTTGGTGGAAGGGTTTTCTGAAGACCAGCTGGATCTTGCCCCCGATGTCTGGGTGGTGGGCAATGTGGCCACGCGGGGCATGCCCCTAATCGAAGCCTTGTTAAACCGCGGCGATCGTTTGGTGTCGGGCCCGCAGTGGCTGGCTGAAAATATTTTGTGCGATCACCGCGTGCTGGCGGTGTCAGGCACCCATGGCAAAACCACGACCAGCGCCATGCTGGCGTGGATTTTGGAGGATGCGGGCTTGTCGCCCTCGTTTTTGATTGGCGGTGTGCCAGAAAATTTCGGCGTCTCGGCCCGGCTGAACTCTTCCGTCATTGCGAGCCCGCGAAGCGGGCGTGGCAATCCACCGCCCTTCGTGATCGAGGCCGACGAATACGACACCGCATTTTTCGATAAACGCTCAAAATTTCTGCATTACCGGGCCGAGGTCGCAATTCTGAACAACCTTGAATTCGATCACGCCGATATCTTTGCGGATCTCGCGGCCATTGAAACCCAGTTTCATCATTGGATACGAACCCTTCCATCGCAAGGTCGGCTGATTGTGAATGCCCAGGAAGAGGCGCTTGCTCGTGTAATCGCGCGCGGTGTGTACACACCGGTGGAGTATTTCAACACCCCGGCGCAGATTGCCACGGGCCCTTCGGGCCCTCGCAATGACGCGAATAATTTACTCGTCACCGCGAGCCGCGGCAGCGGCGCGGCGGCCCACCTCCCAAACAACCATGCCCTCATGGGCGCCCACAACCGCACCAATGCACAAGCGGCCATCAAAGCGGCTGTTGCCTTTGGCGTGCCGTTTGAAAACGCCATTGACGCACTCTCCCGATTCAAAGGCGTGAAACGCCGCATGCAGCTGCGCGGTGAAGTCAAGGGCGTGCAAGTGCTCGATGATTTTGCCCACCACCCCACAGCAATCGCCACCACGGTGCAAGGCCTGCGCGAGCAGATGCAGGCCAGTGGCCAGGCCGGAAAAATGCTTGCAGTCATAGAGCCGCGCTCTAACACCATGAAGCTTGGCGTTATGTCGGCAAAACTTGCTGAGAGTCTTAAGCAGTCAGACTTTGTGTTTGCCTATGCAGGCGGAATTTCCTGGGATTTGAAAGGCGCTTTGTCGCCCCTGGGCGATCGCGCGGTCGTGTCGCAAGACCTCGATACCTTGGTGTCGTTGATTGTTGCAAAGGCAAGCCCTGGTGATCGCATTTTGGTGATGAGCAACGGCGGCTTTGGCGGCATTCATCA
>CAYTWR010000003.1:33397-87211 GCA_964442225.1 uncultured Burkholderiaceae bacterium
GCCCTGGTGATCGCATTTTGGTGATGAGCAACGGCGGCTTTGGCGGCATTCATCAAAAGCTTTTGAGCGCGTTAGGCTGACAGGAAAAAATGTTTCTTCTCTACGAAGAAGACGGCGCTTTTAAAGTCGGCACCCTTTTTTCCGAGGCCGACGCCACCGTGCAAGTCGAGACCCCGACGGGCAAGCGCGTAAAAATCAAGCGCGCCGCCATCATGCTGCAATTTGCCGAGCCCGCACGCGACATGCTGCTGCCGGCTGCGCAGGCCATTGCCAACGAGCTGGATGTGCAGTTTTTGTGGGAATGCGCCCCGCAAGAGGAATTCGGGTTTCAGGAATTTGCGAAAGAAGTTTTTTCTGAAAAACCCTCGAGCCAAGAACACGCTGGTTTACTTTTGGCCCTGCACCAAGCGCCCATGTATTTTTATCGCAAGGGCAAGGGCCGGTTTCGTGCTGCGCCAGAAGATTCACTGAAGGCTGCACTTGCTGGGGCACAACGAAAGCGCTTAGCGGCCGAAGCGCAGGCCGCTATGCACCAGACGCTCGTGCAAGGCGGCTTGCCCGAAGAGATTCGTGCAGTGGCAATGAGCCTGTTGGTCAAACCCGATAAGCAATCCATTGCCTATAAGGCTTTAGATGCAGCAGCATTTGAGTTAAAGACCACGCCAGCGCGATTGTTGCTCGATCGAGGCGCACTGCCTTCGGTTTACGCCTTGCTGCGCGCAAAATTTCTGCAGCAATGCTTTCCCGCAGGCACGGGCTTTGCCCTGAGTGCACAGAACATTGAGCAAGCCATTGCGCTGGCGCAAAAACAAAGCCTGCCGATTGCAGAGCAGCCCGCCTATTCTATTGACGATGTCACCACGACTGAAATCGACGACGCGTTTTCAATCGCGCAATTAGACTCAGGTGGCTGGCGGGTTGGCATTCATATCGCAGCGCCTGGCATTGGCATTGAGCCCAATGGCGAACTGGGTAAGGTCGCCTTTGATCGTGCTTCTACCGTGTATTTTCCGGGCGACAAAATCACCATGTTGCCCACCGCCTTGATCGAGGCGTTTTCTCTTGATGAGGGGAAAACCCAGCCATCGCTCTCTTTATATGTCGATTTCAATGCGCAAGGCGAGCGCATTGCAAGCCAATCGCGAGTCGAGCGCGTGCGTATTGAAAAAAACATTCGCTTGGGCGATTGGGAGGCAGAGCTTGATCAACCGTTTGAGGCAATCAATGCAGATCGTCTGCCGTGGCCAGGCTTAAAGCCCTTATTGTTTTTAGCGTTAAAGCTTCGTGAAGGCCGTGAAGCGGCGCGCGGTAAAGCCGAGCCGCGTGGACGGGTTGATTTTAATTTCTATGTCGATTGGAACCAAGGCAATTCAAAAGCGCTTGAAACGGGGGATGGCACGCCCAGAATTGTTGAGCGCAAACGTGGTTCACCGGTTGATGTATTGGTCTCAGAGTTCATGATTTTGGCCAACACTGCCTGGGGCGACATGCTGGCCTTGGCGCGATTGCCGGGCATTTATCGCGTGCAAACCATGGGCCGCGTGCGCATGCAAACCAATCCTGGCCCGCATCAGGGCCTGGGCGTTAACAACTATGCGTGGTCAACATCACCGCTTCGCCGTTACAGCGATTTGGTCAATCAATGGCAAATGCTCGCCGTGCTTGGTATTCGGCCTGCCGTGTTTAAGGGCAATGAGGCTGAGCTTTTTTCCACAGTGACTCAGTTTGATACGGTGTATAACCATTACGGCGATTTTCAGGAAACGATTGAGCGTTACTGGGCGCAACGCTGGCTTGGCCAGCAACACGGGCTGGGCAATCAAGAGTTCTGGTCTGCGGTGGCCAGCGGTGCCACAGTGCGAGAAAAAGCGGTGGCACTTCGCGATGGCGCTTTTCGGTTGCGCAGGGTGCCATGTCTGGTGCGTTGTGCCGATGCGCCAGAGCTTGTGCCTGGGGTAGAAGTGGAGTTAGAGCTTTTGGCATCAGATGCATTGGATCTGCGGCTTGAGGCGCGGTTTGTTGGCGTGCTGTCGGCAACACCGGTTGATGAAGAGGAGACGCTTGAAGTGCTAAGCCAACATTACGCGGTGCTGGGTGACCCAATTAGCCATAGCAAATCGCCCTTCATTCACACTGCGTTTGCCCAGCAAACGGGCGAAGCGATTGTGTACGACGCTAAGCGGGTTGCCGCACCGGAGCTTGCAACTGCGCTTGAGCAGTTGATCGAACAAGGCTATGGTGGTGTGAACCTCACCGTTCCCCTGAAAGAAGAAGCGTTTGGTTTGGCACAAAGTTTGGGTTGGGAAATTTCTGAGCGGGCACAGGCAGCTGGTGCCATTAACACCTTGCGATTTGACTCCCATGGCGTGGTGCTTGCCGATAACACCGATGGCCAGGGGCTCGTTGCGGATTTGCAGCGACTGCTTGGAGGCGAGGGCGCATTGCAGGGGCTATCAGTTTTATTAATCGGCGCTGGCGGTGCAGCCCAGGGTGTGATTGGCCCGCTGAGGCACGCTGGGATTGATCGCATTCGTTTGGCGAACCGTACTTTTGAAAAAGCCCAGCAGGTGGTGGCGCGTTGGCTGGAGACGGATGCTTCGGCTGGGGAGTGGCTGTCGGCCATTCCACTTTCCGTTCTTGGGACTGCCACGCTGCCTGCGGCAGCTCGCAGTGACGACATGAACGTCATCGCGAGCTCCCCGCCAGGGGAGCGCGGCGATCCACTTTACGCAGATCTCATCATCAACGCATCCTCCGCAAGCCTCTCCGGCTCACCCATCGACATTCACCCACACTGGCTGGCGCACGCCAAACTCGCCTACGACATGATGTACGGCCCCAAGCCCACCCCCTTTATGGAGCAGGCGCATGCCGCCGGCGTGCCCATGGTGGCCGATGGCTTAGGCATGCTCGTCGAGCAGGCCGCCGAGGCATTTTTCATTTGGCGTGGGATTCGGCCAGAAACTGCTTCGGTATTGAGTGATTTGCGGCTAAAGTTAGCGGCAACTTAAAACCCAAGGCCCCGGCCTTTCGCACACGAGCCCTTGCATGACCGAGCTGCTGGAACAAACAAGCACAACGCGAGACCCTGAAGCAGCGCAGCTGGCATTGGCCGAGGTGCAAGAAATGCTCGCACGCCAAAAGCTTGAAAGCGAAGTCGTGCATCGTGAGCAGCATGTGGTGGGCTCAGAGCGGCAAGCCTTAGTCGAGCAGCTGGTCGCTAAACAACAACACGCAGCGCTGCAAGCCAAGCTCGCCAATCTTCACCCGGCCGATGTCGCCTACATATTAGAGTCGCTGCCGCGCGAAGATCGTTTGACGATCTGGGAGCTTGTTGGCCCCGAGCTTGAAGGTGAAATTCTTGTTGAGGTTTCAGATTCGGTTCGCGAGTCGCTCATTAAGGCGATGGACCGCGAAGAGCTGATTGCCGCGGTTGAAACCCTTGACACCGATGATCTGGCAGCCATTGCCCCTGACCTTCCCGAGGAGGTGGTGGAAGAGGTTAGCGAAGGCCTGACCATTGAAGAGCGCGAGCAGCTGCGTGCTGCCATGTCTTACCCCGAAGGTAGCGTGGGTGCGCGCATGGATTTTGAAATGGTCACGATTCGTGACGATGTGACTTTGGAAGTCGTGCTGCGTTACTTGCGCCGTTTTGATGAGCTGCCCGATCACACCGACCAGGTCTTTGTGGTGGATCGCAAAGAAAAACTGCAGGGTTCGCTGCCGATTTCCAAGCTTCTAGTGCACGAGCCCGAAACCTTGGTGCGCGATGTCATGGAAAAAGAAGTCATGACCTTGCAGCCGCACGACGACGTGAGCGAAGCAGCCCAGGCCTTTGAGCGTTATGACCTGGTGTCTGCGCCGGTGCTCGATCACCACGGCGGTTTGTTAGGCCGGCTTACCGTGAACGAAGTGGTCGATGTGATTCGTGAAGAAGGCGAGCAGGATGTGTTTGCGCAGGCAGGTCTTCGCGATGAAGAAGATCTGTTTGCCTCGGTTTGGCAGTCGGCCAAAAACCGTTGGCTGTGGCTAGCGTTAAATCTCTGTACTGCCTTTTTTGCCTCGCGGGTGATTGGCGTGTTCGAAGACACCATTGCTCAGGTGGTAGCGCTTGCCGCGCTTATGCCCATTGTGGCGGGCATTGCGGGCAATTCGGGCAACCAGACCATGACCTTGTTTATTCGCTCAATTGCCTTGGGGCAGGTCACGCCGAAAAACGCCTCTCGCGTGTTTGCAAAAGAGCTGGCGATTGCTTTGCTTAATGGTTTAGTGTGGGGCCTGGTTGCTGGCGCCTTTGCCTGGTGGCTTTATAGCAACACCCCGCATGGCACCATGCTGGCACTGACCATGATGCTCGCCATGGTGCTGAATTTATTGATTGGCACCTTGATTGGGCTGCTCGTGCCCCTGACTTTGCAGCGCCTGGGCCGCGACCCGGCCATTGGGTCTTCGGTGCTGCTGACTTTTAGCACCGACTCTATGGGCTTTTTTATTTTCCTTGGGCTTGCGACGCTGTTTTTCACATGATGACTGAATTCTTGCCCTTCCTAACCTTGTTGGCCGTTTTGGCCGTCGCGGTTTTGGTGTTTGTTTTCCGTCGATCTGGCACGGCTGAAGACTCGCGTCTTCCAGAACTGGTGGGCCGGGTGGAGGCGCTCGGTCGAGAGGTCAATGCCCTGAAGGAAGTTTCCAATGCGGTCTCGGGCATGCAGGAAAAGCGGCTGGAGTCACTGTCAACACAGATTCAGCTCACCCTGGATTCTGTAAAAAGGGATATGGGCGAGCGGCTCACGCAAATGACGCAGACCGCAGAACAAAGCGCCGAGCGTGTGCGCAATACCCTGAATGAGCAGCTGGCCAGCATTCAAAAAGATAATGCGGAAAAGCTGGAACAGATGCGCAAGACGGTGGATGACAAGCTGCATGCCACCCTGGAGGAACGCCTTGGGCAATCTTTTAAATTGGTCACCGATAAGCTTGAGGCCGTGCATCGTGGACTTGGTGAAATGCAAAACCTGGCCTCTGGTGTGGGCGATCTGAAACGGGTGCTCACCAATGTGAAGACGCGTGGCACCTGGGGCGAGTTTCAGCTTGAGGCATTGATTGAGCAGATCTTTACGCCCGAGCAGTATGAAAAAAATATCGCCACCCGGCCGGGTGCCACCGAGCGGGTTGAGATCGCCATCCGCCTGCCAGGCCGCGATGGTGATCAACCCGTGTGGCTGCCGATTGATGCCAAATTTCCCATTGAAGACTATCAGCGCCTGCTGGATGCCCATGATCAGGCCGATACGACCATGGTGGAAGAAGCCGCGAAAGCGCTGGAGGTGCGAATTCGCAGCGAAGCGAAAAAGATCAAAGAGAAATACATTGAGCCGCCCCACACGACTGACTTTGCCGTGATGTATCTGCCCACTGAAGGTTTGTATGCAGAAGTGCTTCGACGCACCGGCTTGGCAGAAAGCCTGCAGCGCGACTATCGAGTGGTCGTGACTGGCCCCACCAACACCGCGGCTATGCTCAACAGCCTGCAGATGGGCTTTCGTACCCTGGCCATTGAAAAGCGCTCTTCTGAAGTTTGGGCCTTGCTGGGTGGCGTAAAAACCGAGTTTGAAAAGTTCGGTGGTGTAATTGCCGAGACTGAAAAGAAACTGCAAGAAGCCGCCAACAAATTCCAGTCCGTGGGTGTTCGCACCCGTGCGATTCAGCGCAAGCTTCAGGATGTGCAGGCGCTGCCGGTCGCGGATTCGCCTGCGGATTTGCTTGACTGACCATCTGGTTAGAGCAAGGTAACTTCGCGCTACTTTGTCACAAACCAACTGCAACCCTATGGATATTGATGCCAATAAGCGCCAGAGATGACTCTTAGTTTCTAAGCGCTTTGGTGCACCTTGATTGAGGGCGCCAGCTTTTTATTTCTGATCGTTTTGCAAAAGCTTTTATCAAACGTGTGAAATACGGATGTGCCACAGGAGGACAAATGAAGCGCGTCCGCAAAGTCTGCGCCCTCCACATGCCAGTGCAAGGCACGCTCCACAATCTCATGATCCTCAATCACGGTGTTTTCAGATTCCAGCAGCATGCTGAAGAACTCTGAAATTGCAATCCGATCAATCTTATAAGCCGAACGCAGCACCCATTCTGTTTCTAGCAGAACAGTCTTCGAAATAAATGAAACATTATTTCTTACAAGTCGTCTTGCGATAAGAGACTGTTCGGGAACATCGTCTATGGTGAGCCGAATCAAAATGTTGGTATCTAGGCCAATCATGTTCACTTGCCGGCCTTTCGGTTCCAGTTTTTGCTGTAGTCAACAGGTTGAAAAAGTTCTTCGTCCGAGACCGGTTCACCGGTGTATTTGAAAAACCCCTGTAAGTCTTCGAGGCGTAGCCCCGCCTTTTTCTGGGTGACAGGTCTCAACAGGATCCCCGCAGACGTGGCTTCGATCCTAAAAACCTGGCCTTTGCTCAGGTTGCTTTTTTCCCGAATCTCTCTGGGGATAACGACCTGGCCTTTGCTCGACAGTTTGGTCTCAAAAGGGGGCATGAAGAGGGTCATATAGTAAGACAAAAAGTAAGATTAGTGGAGACATGCAGCTTCGTCAAGATATTGGTTGTTCCTTTTTAAGGCAATCGGATCAATGGCTTAACCCTATCGTCGAGCCACGCCGCCCCGCGAACGCCCGACGAATCGCCGTGCAGCGCCGGCACGAGCCGAGTCACAACTGGCTCAGTTGAAAACACCCATTGTCCCCAGCGCTTGGGCACTTCGGTGTAAATCGCCGCGATATTTGAAAGCCCACCGCCAATCACAATCACATCGGGGTCGACGATCGTGATCACCATGGCAAGTGCTCGGGCGAGCCGGTTGTAAAACAGGTCAAGACACGCTGTTGCCTGATCATGGTTGTTTGTGGCAGCGCTAAGAATTTCTTCGACGCGTTGCACAGAAACCGATGCTGTTTCATTGAACTCGCCGACCAGTGCGGGCCCGCTCAAATAAGTTTCAAGGCAGTGTTCCTGACCGCACCAGCAGCGCCTTGGCCTTGACATTTCAGCGCCAGAAAGCCAGGGCAAGGGCGTGTGGCCCCACTCGCCCGCAATTCGGTTGGTCCCCTGCAGCACCTGTTGGTGAATCGCAAACCCACCGCCAACCCCGGTTCCCAAAATTACGCCAAACACACTACTGGCACCTTGACCGGCGCCATCGACCGACTCTGACAGCGCAAGGCAGTTCGCATCGTTGGCCATTTGTACTGGCTGGCCCAGCAATGCTTCAAGGTCTTTTTTTAAAGACTGGCCGTTTAGCCAAGTGGAATTTGCATTGCGCACAAGCCCGGTGGTGGGCGATAGCGATCCCGGAATTCCAATTCCAATGCTTAGGGCGGTGTCTGACACCGTGCCTGACACCGCCCAAGCCTTCGCATCGGCAACGAGGCTTTGAATTGCGTTAAGCGTTGCGTCATAGCTGTGTTGAGGCGAGGCAATGCGTTTTTTCCACACCGTCACGCCGTGAGGGTCGAGCAGTGCGGCTTCAATTTTTGTGCCGCCAAGATCAATGCCAAGCCGAAGCATGGCCTATTTATAGCGCTTTATAGAGCAGACTCAAACCCATGATGAACATGGTCACCGTCAAGGCTTTTTCAAACTGGGCCTGATTGATTCGCGCCCTGATTTTCTGGCCCCAGAAAATACCCAGAAATGCAGGAATACACGCCAGCGCCGCCATGAGCAGGTCATTGCGGTTCATCACACCCACCTGTGCAAGCGAGGCTGCAAGCACCAAGCCCCCGGTTAGAAATAGCACAGCGACCGTTGCAGTAAACACATCTTTTTGAAGCCGAAGGCTGGCCAGATACACCAGGATCACGGGCCCGTAAAAGCCTGACATGCCCCCCACTAATCCAGCAAAGCTGCCCACACTCGGCCCAAGCCAGCGTTGCGTGTTTTCAGAAATCACGGTGTGAGGCCGAAAGAGTTTTAGCGCCGGCTGAATCATCACCACCAACCCCATGATTAGGTAAAGCACTTTGGGGTCTAAGCGCACCATGATCTGTGCCCCCACCACAATGCCAATCGACATGCCAACGGCCACCAGCCAAAACCGCTTAACCACCGGTCGCAGATTGCCACCTTGCATTGCCTGATAAATATTGGTGGCAACAATAGGCGCAGTCAGAATGACCAAGGCTTGCGGCACCGGCATGGCCAGTGACAGAAAGGGAATGGCCACCAAAGGAAGCCCCAGGCCAAGCGCACCTTTTGAAAGGCCGCCCAAGAGCAGCCCCGCAAGCGCCGCAATCACGGCGGTGAGTGAAAAGCCAAACAGGCTAAATTCCACGCGCTTGCCCGGACTTAGCCGCCCATCGGGTGTTTGAGATACCCATCGCGCGTTTGCGGAAGTTTCGCTTCTAAAATTGCACTGGCCACCTGTGTGCGCAGAATCTGGGCCGTGCCGCCGGCAATTGTAAACATGCGCGCGTCGCGCACATGGCGTTCGGCCGCAATTTCCCGCGAATAGCCCGTTGACCCAAAGAGCTGCAATGAATCGTTGGTGACTTTGTTGGCTGTTTCTGCGGCAAAGATCTTGGCCTGTGCCGCACGCTTGACATCGGGAAAGGTGCCCACCGGCACATTGGCTGCGCGATGAATCAAAAGCCTTGCGGCATCGAGCGCAATCGACATGTCGGCAATCATCCATTGCAGGCCTTGAAACTCGGCAATGGGCCGCCCAAATTGACGACGCTGCTTGGCATAGTCCACGGCCTCTTCAAACGCGCCTTGCGCAATGCCCAAGGCCACTGTGCCTGCGCCGACGCGTTGTGCGTTGTACGCGTTCATGAGTGCGGAAAATCCCTTGCGAAGATCGCCCATAGGCTTGAGCAGCATCGCTTCATGAACTTTCAAGCCATCGAAAAACACATGGGTCTCGGGAATGCCGCGCACACCCATGGCAGGTGTGCGTGAAGCAATTGTCATGCCGGGCAACTGGTCGTTTTCTCGCACCACAATAAACCCGCCAATGCCTTGCTCGACATTGTTTTCAAACACACGGGCAAAAATCAGGTGTAGTTTGGAAACGCCACCGCCTGTGATCCAATACTTGTGTCCTTTGATTACATAGTGATCGCCTTGTTTGTCGGCGCGAGTGGTCATTTCGCTGGCCGCGCTTCCGGCATTGGGCTCTGAAATGCAGATCGCTGGCTTGTCTCCGGCCAACACGCAGGCAGCTGCAATTTTTTTCTGCTCTTCGCTGCCGTAAGCCATGATGGCACCGATTGCACCCATGTTGGCCTCTACCGTAATGCGGCCCATAGTGGCGCAGGCTTTGGCCATTTCTTCAATGACCAGCACCGTTTCCAAATAGCCCAGCCCCTGGCCGCCGTATTGCTTGGGAATGGTCATGCCCATAAAGCCCGCATCGCGCAGCTTGGCAATGTTGTCCCAGGGGTAGGCCTCGGTGGCGTCGATCTCGGCCGCTTTGGGGGCAAATTCTTTTTGTGCCAACTTGCGCGCTGCCGCTTGAATGGCCAGCTGTTCTGATGTCAGTTGCGTCATGGTTTCCCTTTCAATTCTTTAGTCCTGCATGCCAAGCCAGTCGCGCAGAATTTCTTTTTCATGTTGATTGCGAACGGGCGGGGCGTAGCGATACTGCACAGGTGTTTCAGAAAGCTTGAGCGGATTGGCAATCACGCTCACTTCGCCGGAGCCAGCAAGTGGGTGGGGCAGTTTTACCTCAGCGCCGCGATGCTGGATTTGCGGATCATTAAATACCTGCTCAAGCGTATTCACTGGCCCACACGGCACGCCTACCCTTTCACACTCCTTGATCCAGTGCGCACGAGGCTGTGCCCGTAACGCGCTTGAAATAATAGGGATCAACACATCGCGGTGTTTCACCCTTGCAACATTGGTGGCAAACCTTGGGTCATCGGCAACCCCATGCATTTGTGCGACTTCGCAAAGCTTTCGAAACTGAGCGTCATTGCCAACGGCAATAATCATGGAGTCATCGGCGGTGGGAAACACTTGATACGGCACGATATTGGGGTGGCCGTTGCCAAGTCGCTCGGGGTTTTCGTGCGAGGTGAGATAACTCGTGCCGGCATTGATTAACCACGACACCTGAGTATCGAGCAAGGCCAGGTCAATGTGTTGGCCCTTGCCGGTTTGATCGCGGTGCCGAAGCGCTGCAAGAATTCCCACTGCGGCGTACATGCCGGTCATGACATCGGCAATGCCGACACCGACTTTCATGGGCTCACGATCCGATTCGCCTGTAATGCTCATGATTCCGCCCATGCCTTGAATTAAAAAGTCATAGCCCGCGCGCGGCGCATATGGCCCGGTTTGTCCAAAACCAGTAATCGAGCAATACACCAATTTTGGGAAGCGATCTTTTAATTGCGTGTAAGACAAGCCATAGGCGTGCAAGCCCCCGACTTTATAGTTTTCAATGAGCACATCCGCTTTTTCAACCAGCTTGAGCACCAAGGCTTGGCCTTCAGCACTTGCCAGATCAATTTCAATCGAACGCTTGTTGCGATTGGCGCACAAGTAATAGGCGCTTTCTGAAGTGGGGTTGCCGTTGGCGTCTTCAACAAAAGGGGGCCCCCACTTGCGGGTGTCATCCCCCTCGCCGGGTTTTTCTACTTTGACAACATCGGCGCCAAGATCACCCAAAAGCTGCGCTGCCGAAGGCCCCGCGAGAATGCGCGAAAGATCCAGGACACGCAGCCCTTGTAGTGACATTGAATTCATTTAATGATTAATTAAATTTATTTTTAGCGCTCGCGCAAGCAAGACTTTCTTTGCTTAAGCATAGCTTTTTTATTGTGAAGCGCAAACGCAGTGCTGCAGGTGAATACTTGTACGGAGCGGTTCAGTTAGCGAACGAAACTGCCGCTTTTTCCGCCGTGTTTTTCTTGTAAGCCAATATTGGTAATCGTCATGCCGCGGTCAACTGCCTTGCACATGTCATAGATGGTGAGCAAGCCAATTTGAACGGCAGCTAAGGCCTCAATTTCCACGCCGGTTTTCCCGGTGACTTCGACTCGTGCCGTGCACTGCACACAGGGCGGCGAGTCAATAAGCGCAAAGTCAACGGCAACACGCGAGAGCATGAGCGGGTGGCACAGCGGAATTAAATCGGCTGCTTTTTTGGCTGCCTGAATCGCTGCAATTCTTGCAACGCCGATCACATCACCTTTTTTCGCGCTGCCTTCACGAATGAGCGCAAGCGTGGCCGGCTGCATGTGAATTTCCCCGCTGGCCACGGCAACGCGATGCGTGTCGGCCTTGCTGGCAACATCGACCATGTGGGCTTGCCCGGCGGAATCAAAATGGGTAAATCCTGTCATATGTCTATGATAGTGCCTGTGCAGAACACCTTTCATCATTTCCTGCGTTGCAGCCTTGCTTTGGCGCTGGCGGCCTCGTTGGTCCTTGGTTCCGCCTTGCCGGTTCAGGCCCAAATGCGTTCCGGCGGCATTGATAACCTGCCCGCCCTGGGCGAGGCCTCGGTCGATGAGCTTTCGCCCGCTGCCGAACAGCGGCTGGGCGACCAGATTTATCAGGAGTTTCTTCGGGCCGGCGTGATCTTCGATGATCCCGAAACCACCGATGCGATCTCAAGACAATCCAGCCGACTGTTGGCCTCTGCCAGCGGCCTTGGCCACACGACGGGCGATCGCCCCTTTCGTTTTTTCTTGGTAAAAGACCCGTCGATCAATGCGTTTGCTTTGCCTGGCGGCTATATCGGAATTCATACGGGGCTCATCACCACCTCTGATCACGAGTCTGAAGTGATGGGGGTGCTCGCCCACGAAATTGGGCATGTCACGCAACGACATATTGCGCGCATGTTTGGCCAGCAGCGTAAAAGTTCTGCCGTCATGATCGCAGCCGCCCTGCTTGCCGCTATGGCCGCAAGTGCCAGCCCTGATGCGGCCATGGGTGTGTTGTCGCTTGGCCAAACCGTGGCCATTCGTGATCAGCTCGCGTTTTCGCGAGATGCCGAGCGTGAGGCCGATCGTGTGGGCCTGCAAATTCTTGCCGAGTCAGGTTTCGACCCCAGTGGCATGGCCAGCATGTTTGAACGCTTGGGCCAGGCAGGGCGCCTGTATGAAAACAACGCCCCAGGCTATCTGCGCACCCACCCGTTAACCACTGAACGAATTGCCGATATGCAGGGCCGATTACAAACCGATCGCAGCCTTCAAGCGGCAAGTCGTGCTGCTGCAGTCCGGGCCAACTCCACCGACTTTGATTGGCCGCGACAAAAACTTCTCGCCTTGGCCGATACGCGCGTTGATGGGCTACGGGTGGTGCGTCAACGCTTTGAGCTGCAATTAAAAGACCCCAAGAACAATCGGCCAGAGGCGCAAGCGGCAATTCATTTTGGAGTGGCCTGGGCAGCGTTGGCGCAACGCGATTTTTCCGCTTCTGTCCATCACACCGATGAAGCGCATCGTTTGGCAAAATCCTCTGGGCTCGAAACTGCGGTTGCGCCTTATCTGATGAACCTGCGCCTACAGCTCGCCTTGGCACAAGGCAAGCCGCCTGCAAAGTTGCTTGCCTCATCGGCCATTAGCGAGTTCGGCACACATCGCGCGGTGGTGCGATCGGCCATTGAGCTTGAGCTTCTCTCGGGCGGGTCTGCCGAGCAGGCTGCGCAATGGGCGCGCAGTGCGACGCAACAGTGGCCGGGCGATCCTCAGGTCTGGGCCCTGCTTGCGCGCGCTGAAGGAATGCGTGGGGTGAAGGCGGCTCAGCATGCTGCGCTTGCCGAGCAATTTGCGTTGGCGGGCGCTTATTCTGCAGCAGTCGAGCAGCTGACCTTGGCACGTACAGCGGGCGATGTTGATTTCATTACGCTGTCAAAAATCGATGCACGGCTCACCACCATGCGGGCCAGACTTAGGGCTGAGCAGCTCGAACGCCAGCAAGCGCGTTAATCACGCGATCAGGCTGTAGATCTTTCAGGCAGGCCGTGGTGCCCAGTGGGCAGGTACGCTGAAAGCAAGGGCTGCAAGAAAGGCCAAGCGAGAGCACGGTTGCCTTTGAAGAATGCGGCGGGGTGTGATGCGGGTCGGTGGACCCAAACACGGCAATTACCGGAACATCCAGTGCAGCGGCTGCATGCATAAGCCCCGAGTCATTGCTAACTACCTGACCCGCCTTGGCGATCTCGGCAAAGGCTTCTTCGAGTCGGGTTTTGCCACACAAGTTAATTAAACGCGCTTGTTTTTTTACATCGCCTTGAACGGCCAAACCTTCAATTTCGTTGCCAATTGAAATATCTTTTGGGCCACCGACAATCACGACCGTGTGGGCTGGGCTTTGATCAAGCCAATGCGTGGCCACTTGCGCAAAGTAGTCGGCGGGCCACTGTTTGGCAGGCCCGTACTCCGCCCCTGGGCACAGCACCAGGCGTTGGGTGTCAGGCACGGTGCCTGACACCGTGAGCACCGGGCGGTGCTGCCCAAAGCGATCGATGGCCTGCGGCGGCATTGGCGTATCGGCAAAACCCAAATAGGTGTGCAGCATCGAGGGCCGCTTGCCGGGCCCGCTCAGCACAGGGTTGCGATGATCATTAATGAGCCAATAGCGCGACTCGCCCGTGGTGCCGCGCCGAACAGGAATTCTGGCCAGCCATGGGATCAGGGCAGACTTTAAAGAATTGGGGCAAACGATTGCAGTGGCATAACGCCCCGAGAGCTCTCGGGCGATTTTTTTTCGGTCACGCAGCTGAAGCTTGCCATGCTGAAAGTTTTCAATGCGCAAATGGCCCACCTCGGGGCAACCTTGATACACCGCCCGCACGGCGGGCACGGCCAGCACATCGACATGGCGATACTCGTTTGAAAGCTGCCGAATGAGCGGCAAAGAAAGAATCGCATCGCCCACCCATTGGGGCGCGATGACAATTACATCGCGCTCAGTGGCCGTGGGCTTTGGCACCGGCTTGCAGCTGATACAAGGTCCCGCAGTAGGGGCAGCGCGCCTGCTGTTGGTGAGTGACATCGAGAAACACCTTCGGATGGTGGTTCCACAGCGGCATGCGCGGATTGGGGCAAAAAGCCGGTAACTCCGAGGCCGTTAGCGTCACAATCGATTCGGGCTGTTCTGAAGACATGGCGCAGCTTTCTTGAAAAATTACACTTGGGTCAGCCAGTGTTGATACTGGGGAGCCTTTCCAGAGACTGCATCAAAAAATACTGACTGCACTTTTTCAGTGATCGGGCCGCGGGTGCCGCTGCCGATTACGCGGTCATCAAGCTCGCGAATTGGCGTAACCTCTGCCGCTGTGCCGGTGAAAAATGCTTCATCAGCACAGTACATTTCATCGCGGGTAATGCGTTTTTCAATCACTTCAATTCCCAAATCTTTTGCGATGGCCATGACTGATTCGCGGGTAATGCCATCTAAGCAGCTGGCCAAATCAGGGGTATAGATCTTGTTTTTCTTGACGATAAAGACATTTTCGCCAGCACCTTCTGATACATAGCCTTCGGTGTCAAGCAGCAACGCCTCGTCGTAGCCTTGTGCGGTCACTTCTTGGTTGGCCAGAATTGAATTGATGTAATAGCCCGAGGCTTTGGCACGCACCAGCGAGACATTCACATGGTGGCGTGAAAACGAAGAGGTTTTAACGCGAATGCCTTTGGTCAGGCCATCTTCGCCCAAATAAGCGCCCCACGGCCATGCCGCAATGGCAACATGAATGGTGTTGGTGCGCGTGGCAATGCCCAGTTTTTCAGACCCGATCCAGATAATGGGTCGCAGATAGCAAGACTCCAGGGCATTGCGTTTCACCACTTCACGCTGCGCGGCTTCGAGGGTTGCCGCATCAAAGCCCACTTTCATTTGAAAAATCTTGGCCGAGTTCAGCAGCCGTTGCGTGTGCTCTTTGAGCCGAAAAATTGCAGTGCCGGTTTGGGTTTTGTAGGCCCGCACACCTTCAAACACGCCCATGCCGTAGTGCAGTGTGTGCGTGAGCACATGGATCTTGGCGTCGCGCCAGGCAACGAACTCTCCATCCATCCAGATCCAGCCATCACGATCAGCCATCGACATGACAATCCCCTTGCATTTGAATAGTCGTTCATTTTAACGGAGCCGTCCCCCTACAATCCAAGCCATGAACCCGCCTTCTTCAATTTCTGAGCTCTCTGCGCAAGAAGCGGCAGCCCTGGGCCGCAAAGACATGCTGCCCGCTTCGGTGGCTATGGCGTCCTGGGGCCTGGTCACCGGGATCGCCATGGTGCAGTCGGGGCTCTCCACAGCCCAGGCTGTTGGCATGTCGTTGCTGGTGTATGCAGGCTCGGCCCAGTTGGCCAGCCTTCCCCTGTTTGCGATTGGCGCGCCGTGGGTGATTGTTTGGGCGAGCGCTTTGATTGTGAATCTTCGGTTTGCAATTTATTCGGTCGCGATCAAACCTTTTTTTCGAAGCTTTCCTTTTTGGCGAAAACTATTGTTTGGCTTTGGCACGACCGATGTGCTGGCGGCGGATTTTCTTCGGCGGTTTGACCCCTCGCGCTTGGGCGGCGCGGTGTTGCTGAAAGAGGATCAGCGCGACCCCTTAAGCGCCCCGATCGCTTATTTTCGAGCCTCGGCGATCATGATTTGGGCGGTATGGCAAAGCGCCTCAATTCTGGGAATTTTTCTGGCCCAGTGGATTCCGGCCGCATGGGGCCTGAAATTTGTTGCGATCTTGGCCTTGATCGCAATGCTCTTGCCCATGATGGCCGATCGTGCCGCCCTGGCCTGTGTCGCGGTGGCCGGCGTTGTGGCGGTCTTGGCAATTTCTTTGCCCTTAAATCTTGGGCTTTTATTGGCCGTGATTGCCGGCGTGGCAGCCGCTTTGGCTGTTGATCAGCGCAAGCCCAACTCGAAAGGCGCTGATGATGGATCGTGAGCTCTACCTTTGGATTGGAATTGCAGGCTTAATGCTGATGACGATTTTGGCCCGCTCGGGCTTGATCGTGTGGCCCAAGCCGATTGCGATCGGGCCGAAGCTGGCGCGCGCTTTGCGGTTTGCCCCCATGGCCGCGCTATCAGCAATCATCATGCCGGGGGTGTTGTATGGGCCGGATGGCGCGTTAATTGGCTGGCTTGATCCTAAATTGTTTGCGGTGCTTGGCGCACTGTTCGCCTGGTTTTTTACGCGCCAAATGGCCTGGTGTATTTTTGCAGGCGTGGCGGTTTACATCATTGCCAAGCTGGCGAGTTAGCTAGCGTTTTGCTTGTTCGTGAATCGCCTGAAGGCTGCGCGGGGTTTGCGGCGCTTGCGCGAACACGAGCCCCCACAGCGCCTGAACCGATTGGCGCTGGACGGTGAATTCGTGATTGGGAACCCGGGCCGAAGACGCCCCTGAGAGCCGTTCAGCGTGCTGGCGTTTTCGGTACTCGCGGTAGGCATTGCCCACTTCAATCGCAAGATTTTCGGGAATGAGCCCGAGCTCGGCTGAAATTCGTAACAAGGCGATATTGCCAAGGTTGCCGGTGAGCCGTTCGTGGTCGTGGCTGAATCGCAGCACCAAGGTTTGCACAATGAACTCAATATCGACCATGCCGCCAACATCATGCTTGATATCGAATTGGCCGCTCGTGTTGGGGTGGCCCTCGTGCATTTTTTGCCGCATGGCCAGCACTTCTTCCAAAAACGGGCCGACTGGCCGCGCGAGCCGCAGGATCCGTTTTCGCTCTTCTTCAAACGCCTGGCCGATCGCAGCATCACCGGCACAAAAGCGCGCTCGGGTTAAGGCCTGGTGTTCCCAAACCCATGCATGTTCAGTTTGATAATTAATAAACCCCTTGAGTTCAGTGACCAGCAAGCCCGCGCTGCCATTGGGGCGAAGCCGAAGATCAATGTCAAACAAAGTGCCGGCCGCAGTGGCTGTTGAAAGCCATAAATTAATGCGTTGCGCATAGCGCGCATAAATTTCTGGCGCAAGTTCGTGATCGTCGTCATACAAGAAGATCAGGTCCAAGTCAGAGGCATACCCCAGCTCTTTGCCCCCGAGTCGGCCATAGGCAATGACTGCAAAGCGCGGCACATCACAATGTTTTTTTGACATCACTGCCCAAACGGCTTCGAGGGTCACTTGCAGCACTGCATCGGCCATTGCCGACAAATGATCCGAGAGTTTTTCAACTTGCCAGCGTCCGTCTAAGTCTTGCACCAGCAGCCGAAACAGCTGGGCATGGTGCACCTCGCGAAGCGCATCCATTTGCAGTTCAACATCAGGTGTCCCATTCACGGTAGCCTCTGCAACCCGGGCGCGCAGCTCTTGTAAAAACGCTTTCTCGTCGGGCGCACTGTCAATAATGCGGGTGTCTAAGAGCTCATCTAAAACGATGGGGTGCTTGCGCAGATAGTCGGCAGCCCATGCCGATGCGCTCATTAAGTGCGCGACGCGGGAAAAGGTGCCCGGGTATTCATCGAACAAGGCAAGGTAAGAGGCCCTTCGCCCGATGGTTTCGAGCAGTTGCGTGAGCCTTGCGCTCGTTTCAGAAGGGTTCGGTGTCTCTTGCGCGATGGTTGCTGCTTTGGCGAGCAGTCGTTCAAGCCGTGTTTGGGGGCTGGAAGGCTCGGGCTTGCCGTCGGTCGCTTCGCCGGAAAACAGCCGCTCAAATGCCTCTTGAACTTTTTCCTGGGTTTGCTCAATGGCGCCCACAAACGATTGGGAATTCGCATGGCCCATGGCGCGCGCCATGTGCTGGAGCACATCGGATTTGCCGGCGAGCACATGGGTTTGTGCATCGTCGACATATTGCAGCCGATGCTCAAGGTCTCGCCAGAATCGATACGCTTGCAACAGGGTTGTAACTTCTTCAGTGGAGAGCCTTCCGCTTTTCTCAAGGTAGGCTAGCACTTCACGCGTGCCTTTGGCCCGAAGGGGTTCTTCCCTTCCGCCACGAATGAGCTGAAACATCTGGGCAATGAACTCAACCTCACGAATTCCGCCGGGCCCAAGCTTAATATCAATTGGCGGGCGCTCTCCCGACATGTGCGACTCACGGCTGCTGTGCCGACGAGAGGCCTCTTGACGAATCTGGCTATGGAGATCACGAAGCGCGGGCAGCACATTGAAATCAAGATAACGGCGAAACACAAAAGGCCGAACGATTTCATAAAGACTTTGCACGGCACTTTCAAACGCTTGCGCGGCTTGGACTCGGCACTGATTCACGACTCGGCCTTTAATCCAGGCATAGCGCTCCCACTCTCGGCCTTGCACCACGAAATATTCCTCGAGCATTCCAAAGCTCGCCACCATGGGGCCCGAATCGCCATTGGGCCGCAAACGAAGATCGACTCGAAACACAATTCCATCGGCAGTCAATTCGCCAAGCAAAGCGGCAATTCGCCTTCCCACCTTGGTGAAAAAAGAGCTGGCGTCGATTGGCTTGGAATTCGGTGCGCTGGCGTCGGTCTCCCCCTCCTCTGGAAACAAATAGATCAAATCCACATCGGAGGAGACATTGAGCTCGCGCCCCCCGAGCTTGCCCATGCCGACAATGAGCATGTCTTGCGGCTTGCCTGATGCATCACGGGGAATGCCGTGTTGGGCGATCGTTTGAGTCATGGCCGCTTGATAGGCCTCGTTAATCGTCAATTCGGCAAGATCGGTAATCGCTTCGAGCGTCTCATCAAAGCTTGCCGAGCCTGAAAGATCCCTTGCCATGATGGCCAGCACCACGCTGTTGCGAAATTGGCGAAGGGCCGACGGAAAACTATCCAGCGCTTCACGGTTGCGAGAGTCGGCTTTCGGCCAGTGGGTTTTCCAGTGCTGTGCAAGCCGTGCACGATTGATGGGCTCATGGCTATCCACAAGCTGGCCTCGGGCAATCACCAAGGGCAAGGTTCTTCTGGCGAACAATGAATGCTCAATGGCCCGCTCATAGCCCGGCGCCTGGGCCTTCAGATCACTGATCGAATCGGGCGCTTGGAAAAGGCTCATGTGATCGTGTCGCTTGGGTTTAAGGGTCGGGGCTGTGCAAGAATCCATCTCATGCTAACGCAACTCAAGGATCGAACACCGCTTCGTTTTCTTGCCAAACTACTGGCAGGCGTGGTTGCGGCAGTCCTGGCGCTCTCAGTCATTGGCTTGCTGGTGATCCGGGTCTGGCTTTGGCCCGCTGTGCCGCAGTGGCAAGACGATTTTTTAGCCTCAACCCGGGCCAAGCTTGCTGATCGGGGCTTAACGCTGGAAGTTGGCTCGGTCGTTGCCGATTGGGAAAACTGGCATCGGCCCCGCCTGACGGTAGCCAATATTTCCCTGCGCGATCACCAGGGTCTCGCCGTGCTCTCGCTTGAGCAGGCTCAGGCCACTGTCGGGGTCACCAGCCTGGCCTCTTTGTGGCGGCTTACTCCGGTCTTTTCAGAGATTCGTTTGCAAGGCCCGCAGGTCCTGGCGGGCCGAGATGCTGCAGGTGATTTATTGGTCGCGGGTTTTCGGATCGAAATGCTCGATAACGCCACCCCCATGCACCCCGACGATCAAAAAGCCATTGAGTGGCTTTTGCGTCAGGGCCGAATCCGAGTCGAAAGCGGGCGGTTGGTATGGAGCGATGTCTCGCGTGGCAAGTCAGCGGAAATTCGTGAGCTCTCCATGTCGCTGCGCAACCTGGGGCCTCGGCATGCTGCGATGATCAAGGGTGCTGTTTCCCAGCCTATCGGAGAACAATTCTTACTCGAGGCGAACTTTACCCACCCGCTATGGAAAAGCCCCACCGCTTTTGCCCAATGGTCTGGCGATCTCTCGGTGCAATTCGACCGTGTTGATTTGGCGCAGTTATTTGAATTCGTGCACTTGCCCAAAGATGCGCCGCTTAAAATCAATTCAGGCGCAGGCTCAATTCGGGCACAGGCCTCGCTGTCATCGCAAGCCGTTGAGTCGTTGACCGTTGATCTTGATCTGGCAAGCGCGTCGGTGCAGTGGGGCGCCAAGCGAAAGCCCTTAACGTTTGAGCAGCTCTCCGGAAGAGTTCAGACCACGCTCTCGGGCGCTCGACAGCAAGTCAAGTTGCAGGATTTGCTTTTGCGTTCAGACCAGTTGTCCGAGCCAGTCACGGTGTCTTCAGCAGAATTAACGCTTGAGCAAATCGCATCGACGGGTGAAAGCCGAGTGCGTGCCATTTCAAAAACGGTCGATTTAAACGCTGCGCGATGGTTTGTGGACCATTTGCCTGTGGCTCAGACGCTTAAAGAAGAGCTTGCCCGGCTAAAACCTACCGGGTTTTTAAAAGACTTTGACCTCGCCTTGATTGAGCGAGCTCAGGGTGAGCCGTCTTTGAATGTGGCCACAGGCTTTGAGGCCGTCTCGTTGTCTTTGGGCCAAGATCGTCCGGGCTTTGCCGGGCTGTCAGGCCGGCTTAAGGCCACAGAATCAGCGGGCAGCATCTCCATTGATAGCGAGAAAGCGGTGCTGATTTTTCCGAAAGTGTTTGAGGAACCGCAGCTTGAGTTTGACCGCTTTTCTGTGCAAGCCGATTGGGCCTTAGGCGTCAAAACGCAAGGCCAGGAGTCTGCGCCCCTAAAGGTTTCACTCGTAGGCCTTTCGGCATCAAACACCGATCTATCGGTTGAAGCAGCGGGGGGCTATGAACACTCGGGGCCGGGCTATGGGCAGATCACTCTGAAAGGACGAGTGCTGCGTGCAAAGCCTGAGCGAATTTATCGTTATGTGCCTTTAACAGCCGGCAGCGACACGCGCAGCTGGCTTCGTACCGCATTAAAAGCGTCGCCCGCTTATCGGGCAGACTTTGAGCTTGCTGGCCCCTTGGAGCAGTTCCCGTTTTCCGACCCCAAGTCGGGAAAGTTTTTTGTGAAAGCAAGCGTTGACAATGCAAGGCTGCAGCCCGCACCAGGCTGGCCTTTACTGTCAGACATTAAGGCGGATGTGATTTTTGATCGTGAGCGCTTCGAAGTGATCGCTTCGCAAGCGAAGTTTGGGGAGCTTCCAACTTCTAAAATAAGCGCTCGCATTTCCGACTTGAGCGCCGCGCAAACACGACTGCAAATCGAGGGCGCACTATCCGGGGATTTGCAACGATTTTTGAACACAGTGAATCAGTCGCCGATTAAGGCATCGCTGGGCAATGCGACCGTGGGCATGACGGGTAAAGGGCCAACTGGCCTGTCACTTTCACTGAACCTGAATCTTTCAGATAGCGGGCGATCCGCCTATTCCGGCAAGCTCATAGTGGGCCGAGGTGTGCTGCAGCCTTCTGCCAACTTTCCGGCGATCACGATTGCATCGGGAGCGATTGAATTCGATGAGCGAGGATTAACGATTTTGAATATGCAGGGCCAGGCCTTGGGCGCGCCGCTGACAGCTCGCAGTGAGTCGCGACAGGACGCAAGCAAACTGACTCGGGTGAGAATCGAGGGTCAGGCCACAGGCCGCGCCTTGGAGCAATGGGCCAAACAGGCTTTTGGCGCTCCCTGGAAAGGTGAGCTCTCCGGTTCAACGCCCTTTTCGGTGGTTCTGGATGTGGGCAGCACAGTGCAGGCCACGACGACAACTTCTTTGCGGGGGTTAGCCAGCACCTTAGATTCACCGCTTGCCAAGCCTGCTGCAGAAGAATGGAAAGTGCGTGCTGTGTTCCGGGCAAGCAATCGTGAGACTCAGTTTGAGATCGATGCGCCCAAGGCCAAGGGGCAAATGCGCTGGCACTCCGATGACAAAGGCGGCGCTTTATTGCAAGCCCAGTTTGAGCGCATGTGGCTGGATGCGCGAGGAGACGATTCACAAACGGCACAAGAAAGCAGTTCAGAAACGACAGCCCAGCAATGGCCACGGGTTGATCTGGTTGCAGAAGATTTTCGTGTGGGCCTGCGACAGTGGGGCAGGCTGGAGGTGCAGGCGCACCCTGTCGCCGCAACTCGAAGTTGGGATATCTCAAAACTTTCTTTATCAAACCCTGATGCTGTTGTTGTGGGCAAGGGCCAGTGGAGCACACGCGCCTTGGATCCGCGCGCCAAGGCCCGTTCACGCACCGTGCTGGATTTAGAGCTCGACATAAAAAATGGCGGCAACTTTCTGGCGCGTGCAGGGCATCCGGGGGTTGTGAAAGACACCGAAGGAAAGATTGCTGGACAGCTGAGCTGGGCCGGATCGCCGCTGGATTTTTCTGGCAAGGTGTTAAGTGGCAAGCTGGGTATCAATTTAGAAAAAGGCCGATTCTTAAAAGCCGAGCCCGGAGTGGCGCGGCTTGTTGGTGTGCTGAATTTGCAAACCTTGCCTCGGCGAATCAAGCTTGACTTTAGTGATGTATTTTCAGAAGGCTTTACCTATGAGCGCATTCGTGGCGACTTGGAGCTTTTAGAGGGCGAGATCTCCACCCAAAACCTGCGAATTATTGGCGTTCAAGCGTCGGTGCTGCTCGAGGGAAGCGCGAGCATTCGCAAAGAGACCCAAGATCTTCGGGTGTTGGTGCTGCCTGAAATCAATGCAGGCCTCGCCTCGCTGGGGTACGCTGCCCTGGTCAACCCGGCGATTGGTCTTGGGGCTTTTTTAGCGCAGTATGTGTTGCGCGACCCGGTGCGCAAGTTGCTGGCCTATGAATATCAAATTACGGGCAAGTGGGATGATCCGGTCGTAACGCCGATGGCGCGCGAGCTTCGTCTTGATTTGCCAGAACTATCGCCGTCAACGAAATAAGCAAAGGGTATGCATGTCGAGCTCAGTATGTGTCGCATCGATTCAAATGGTGAGCACGCCGCGCGTCGATGAAAATCTCGATCGTATGCGCGACTTGGTCGCGCAGGCAGCGCGCCGTGGCGCGGCGCTGGTGTTGTTGCCGGAATATTTTTGTCTCATGGGCGATGAGACTGACAAGGTCAAGCACCGTGAGCCGCATGGCGCGAGCAACAGCTCGCCGATTCAAATGGCCTTATCGCAAGCTGCCCAAGCCAACACGATTTGGATTGTGGGCGGCACCGTGCCCTTGGTGGCCAACGATGCACAGCGGGTGCGCAACTCGGTATTGGTTTACGGCCCCGATGGCCAAGAGCGTGCCCGCTACGACAAAATTCATTTGTTTGCGTTTCAAAAGGGCCAAGAGTCCTACGATGAGGCGCGCACCATTGAGCCTGGTAGCTTGCCCGTGGTGTGCGACACCCCGGCGGGAAGGACAGGCCTGTCGGTGTGTTATGACCTGCGTTTTCCCGAGCTGTATCGGGCCATGGCGCCGCTGGATATGATTGTCATGCCAGCAGCGTTTACCTACACCACCGGCAACGCACATTGGGAATTGTTGATTCGCACACGCGCTGTTGAGAATCAGTGTTATGTGCTGGCCAGTGGCCAAGGCGGGCGCCATGAAAATGGCCGCCGCACCTGGGGCCACAGCATGTTGGTAGACCCTTGGGGTGAGGTGATCAATGTCTTGCCCGAGGGTGAAGGCATTGTGATGGGTGAGGTCAATCCCGATCGATTGGCCGAGATTCGCCTAAACTTGCCGGCTCTGAAACACCGTGTGTTTTCAACAGGATCGACACTATGAAACCGTTTGACGCTGCTGTTGCATCGCTGGCGACCGCCCATGAGCTGCTGCTTGAGCCTTACGGCTTAAGTGAAAGCCACTTGCACCACGCCCTGGGCGAAATTTTTGCACATCGGGTTGATTTCGCCGATTTGTACTTTCAGTACACCCGCAGCGAATCCTGGAGCCTGGATGAAGGCATTGTCAAAAGCGGAAGCTTTTCAATCGACCAAGGTGTCGGGGTGCGTGCCGTTAGCGGCGAAAAAACTGCGTTCGCTTATTCCGATGTGTTGAGCCCTCAGGCCTTGCTCGAGGCGGCGGTCACGACGCGCGCAATTGCCCGAAGTGGCGGATCTGGCAAGACCAAGCTGAAATCAATGTCGCCGGCCCTCGCAGTGCCTTCCGCAATTTTGTACAGCGGACAAGACCCATTGTCGGCGCTGTCAGCACAAGACAAGGTGGATTTGCTCGGTCGTGTCGAATCCATGGCAAGGGCCAAAGACCCGCGGGTGATTCAGGTCATGGCCTCACTTGCAGGTGAATACGATGTCGTGATGGTCATGCGCAGCGATGGCGTGATGGCCGCTGATATTCGGCCCTTGGTGCGTCTGTCGGTCACGGTGATTGCAGAACAAAATGGCCGCAGAGAAATGGGATCAAGCGGTGGTGGCGCGCGGCGTGATTTGCTGATGTTTAACGACAGCGTTATCGAAGGCTATGTCAATGAAGCGGTTCGACAAGCGCTGATTAATCTAGAGTCTCGTCCCGCGCCGGCAGGCACCATGCCCGTGGTGCTTGGCCCAGGCTGGCCCGGTGTGCTCTTGCATGAGGCCGTTGGTCACGGATTAGAGGGCGACTTCAATCGCAAAGGCTCGTCGGCGTTTTCAGGCCGTATTGGCCAACAAGTTGCCGCCAAGGGCGTGACGGTCGTTGATGATGGCACCCTCACGGATCGTCGTGGCTCGCTGAATATCGACGATGAGGGTCACCCCACCCAGTGTAATGTGCTCATCGAGGATGGAATTTTGCGTGGCTATATCCAGGACTCGCTCAACGCGCGGCTCATGAAAGTGGCGCCCACCGGCAATGGCCGGCGCGAGTCTTATGCCCACTTGCCCATGCCGCGCATGACCAATACCTATATGCTCGCCGGCAAAGACGACCCCGAAGAAATCGTTGCCTCACTTGATCGCGGCTTGTACGCCGTGAACTTTGGTGGCGGCCAAGTCGACATTACCAGCGGCAAGTTCGTGTTTTCTGCCTCGGAGGCCTATTGGGTCGAGGGCGGTAAGATTCAGTATCCGGTCAAGGGGGCTACGATCATTGGCAATGGGCCCGATGCCCTGACCCGGGTCACCATGGTTGGCAGCGATCTGGCCCTGGATTCCGGCGTGGGCACCTGCGGCAAAGAAGGTCAGAGCGTGCCCGTCGGGGTGGGACAGCCCACCTTGCGCATTGAATCGCTGACCGTCGGGGGCACCGCAGGATAAAATCAGCGGTTATGGACACGAAAACTAAATCTCCCGCCCGCACCGACGACCTTCGTATTCGCGAAATCAAAGAGCTCGCGCCGCCTTCGCATGTGATTCGCGAGTTTCCGATCACGGCCATGGCCGCCGATTTGGTGAGCGAGTCCCGCCAGGCGATTCATCGCATCATTCACGAGATGGACGATCGCCTGTTGGTGGTGATCGGCCCGTGCTCGATTCACGACCCCAAGGCCGCGTTTGAATACGCAAGCCGTTTGGCCGAGCAGCGCCGCAAATATGCAGGCGAGCTCGAAATTGTCATGCGTGTGTACTTCGAAAAGCCGCGCACCACGGTGGGTTGGAAGGGCTTGATCAACGATCCCCACCTCGACAATAGTTTCGACATTAATCGTGGCTTGCGTTTGGCTCGCGAAGTGCTGCTCACCATTAATGAGCTGGGCTTGCCCGCGGGCACCGAGTTTTTAGACATGATTTCTCCGCAGTACATTGCCGATCTCGTGTCGTGGGGCGCCATTGGCGCTCGCACCACGGAATCTCAGGTTCACCGCGAGCTTGCATCAGGCCTGTCTTGTCCGGTCGGTTTTAAAAATGGCACCGATGGCAATTTGCGCATTGCGCTGGATGCCATCAAGGCGGCCGCACACCCGCACCACTTCTTGTCGGTGACCAAGGCTGGGCATTCGGCCATTGTCTCAACCGGGGGCAATGAAGACTGCCATGTGATTTTGCGCGGCGGCAAGACGCCCAATTTCGATGCGGCCAGTGTTGAAGCTGCTTGCAAAGAAGCCGCTGCTGCCAACATGGCCTGCCGTCTCATGATCGACATGTCACATGCCAACAGCAGCAAAAAGCCCGAGAATCAACTGCCGGTTTCTGAGGCGATTGCAGCGCAAATTGCCGGCGGTGATGAGCGAATCTTTGGCGTGATGGTGGAAAGCCATTTGGTGGGCGGCCGGCAAGATCTCGTTCCCGGCAAGCCTCTAACGTATGGCCAGAGCATTACCGATGGCTGTATTGATTGGGAAGGCAGCCTCAAGATTCTTGAGAATCTGGCTCAGGCGGTTACCGCCCGTCGCATTAAGGGCGTTTAGCCTCTTTTTCGCTCCCACAGCACATCGCCCCCGGGCCCACCGCACTCGGGGCTGCGGTTCAGTTGTCTCGAGGCCACGAACAACAAGTCCGACAAGCGATTCAAGTACTGCGTAATCTCAATTCGCACCGGCGATGCAGTTCTCAGGTGTACGACAGATCGTTCGGCACGCCGGGCCACGGTTCTGCACACGTGGGCCAAGGCCGAGGCGCGGCAGCCGCCGGGCAGCACGAACTCGGCAAGCCGTGGCAGCCGTTCATTCCAACGCCCAAGCACCACCTCCAAGGCCTCGATCCGTGAGCCTTTGAGCAGTTCAAATCCGGGAATCGAGAGCTCTCCGCCGACATCGAACAAGTCGTGCTGAATTTCGATCAGCTCTTGGCGAAGGTCTGAGGGGAGATTTTCGGCCAGCAGCACGCCAATGCAGCTATTGAGCTCATCAACATCTCCAATCGCATTAATGCGGGCATGGTCTTTTGAAATGCGGCTGCCGTCGCCCAGCCCGGTGCTGCCGTCGTCACCCGTGCGGGTCGTAATGGTCGAAAGTCGGTTGGCCATGGGTGGATTCTAACTTCCCGAGTCGTGGCTCATCTAAAATGTCCGGATGAATGCACCACGAGAACTGCACCTAGGCGAGCTGCGTTTTGCAGATTTCAGCCAACCCATGGAAGAGGCAAAGCGCAAGGCGCTGATCCAAGGTCTTGCGAAGCTCTTGCCTGCCCAAGGGCTATTGCACTCGGAAGAATCGTTGCGGCCCTATGAGTGCGATGGGCTTGCAGGCTACCGACAGTTGCCCGCGGTAGTGGCTTTGCCGACACACGAGCAGCAAGTCATTGATATCTTGAAACTTGCGCATGCGCTCGATGTCCCGGTTGTTGCCCGAGGTGCGGGCACGGGCTTATCGGGCGGCGCCACGCCGCACCGAGGTGGCTTGGTGCTGTCATTGGCCAAGTTCAATCGAATTATGTCGATCGACCCACACGCAAGAACAGCGCGTGTTCAACCGGGGGTTCGCAATCTCGCAATCTCTGAAGCGGCCGCGCCGTTTAATCTGTATTACGCCCCCGATCCTTCCTCGCAAATCGCGTGCTCAATCGGCGGCAATGTGGCTGAAAACTCTGGCGGTGTGCACTGCCTGAAGTATGGCCTGACCGTTCACAATGTTTTGCGCGTGCGCGCCATTACCATTGAAGGCGATGTCGTTGAACTGGGCTCGGAAGCGCTCGACTCTCCTGGCTTTGATTTGCTTTCGACGGTCGTTGGGTCCGAGGGCATGTTGGCGGTGGCCACAGAAATCACGGTCAAGCTTATTCCCAAGCCCACGCTGGCACGGGTCATTGAAGCGTCATTTGATGATGTTGAAAAAGCGGGCAATGCGGTGGCCAATCTCATTGCCGCCGGCATTATTCCGGCTGGCCTGGAAATGATGGACCAGAAAATCACGCGAGCGGTAGAAGAGTTTGTGCATGCAGGCTACGATTTAAACGCGCAAGCAATCCTGCTGTGCGAATCCGATGGCACGCCCGAAGAGGTCGACGAGGAAATTGGCCGCATGAAAGCCGTCCTTAACGAAAGTGGCGCGACAGGCCTGCGATTGTCACAGTCAGAAGAAGAGCGCTTGCGGTTTTGGTCGGGCAGAAAAAATGCTTTCCCTGCGGCGGGCCGCGTGGCACCCGATTATTACTGCATGGATGGCACGATTCCTCGCCGTCGTTTGGGTGAGATGCTCAAGCGCATTGCAGATATGGAAATCAAATACGGCTTGGGCTGCATGAATGTGTTTCATGCAGGCGATGGCAATCTTCATCCGCTGATCTTGTTTGATGCGTCCAAGCCCGATGAATTTCACAGGGCCGAGCTGTTTGGCGCTGAAATTCTTGAGTTGTGCGTCGAGTTTGGCGGCACGGTCACGGGTGAGCATGGGGTTGGCCTGGAAAAAATAAACAGCATGTGCGTTCAGTTCTCGCCTCAGGAGCGCATGAGTTTTTTTGCGGTCAAGCGGGCGTTTGACCCCGCGGGGCTGTTAAACCCCGGCAAGGCCATTCCCACGCATTCACGCTGTGCCGAGTACGGAAAAATGCATGTGCATCGTGGCGCCTTGAAGTTTCCCGAATTGCCGCGTTTTTAAGGCTGCCTATGAATTCTCCTCACGCCTGGCTTGACGAGGCAGCACAGCAGATTGCCCAAGCCAACAAGAACAAAACCCCGCTCGTCATTCAGGGCCATGGATCGAAATCGTTTTATGGCCAGCCGCAAAATGATTCTTCGGTGGTCCTTAGCACCTTGCCCTACCGCGGTGTGGTGGAATACGACCCGACTGAATTGGTGGTGGTGGTGAAATCGGGCACGCCGATTAGCGAACTCGAAGAAGTGCTCGCAGGCGCACGACAGATGCTGGCCTTTGAGCCGCCAAGGTTTGCAGGCCAAGGCACCGTGGGTGGCATGGTGGCCGCAGGGCTTTCGGGCCCGCGTCGCATGGCCTCGGGCGCTGTGAAAGATTTTGTATTGGGCATGACCGTTCTAGACCCTCAGGCAAGCCCCCTGCGCTATGGCGGAACTGTCATGAAAAATGTGGCGGGCTATGACTTGGCCCGATTGCATACTGGGGCTTTGGGCACGCTGGGCTTGATTGTTGATGTCTCGTTAAAAGTGCTGCCGCTTGCGCCTGCCGAAGAAACGATTGCGTTTGAAGCAAGCGCTGCTGATTCGATCAAGTGGGCTAATGAATGGGGCGGCAAGCCTCTGCCGATTTCAGCAAGCTGCTGGATCGGCGGCCGCTTTTATGTTCGGCTGTCGGGGGCTGTTGCTGCAGTCAAATCGGCAACGCAAAAACTTGGCGGAAACGTGGTGCCCAGCGAACAAGCGCAAGCGTTTTGGCGCAGTCTGCGGGATCAGACCCACGAATTTTTTCAGCTCGACACGACACAGGCCGATCAGTGCCTATGGCGGCTCTCAGTGCCCAGCATTACGCCTGCTCTTGCCGACCTTGAAGATCCGCAATGCATTGAGTGGGGTGGCGCGCAGCGCTGGGTCAAAACGAAGGCGCCTGCCCACAGGCTGCGCGAGATCGCTGCAGCAGCAGGCGGGCACGCAACGCTTTTTCGATCGCAAGCGCCAGCGTTGCGCACACAGCACGGGGCGTTTGCCTTGCCATCGCCAGCGCTTATGAAGATTCACCAGCGCTTGAAACAAGAGCTTGACCCTAACGGAATTTTTAACCCAGGCCGCCTTTTTGCGGGTCTGTGAACTGAGCTAACAGGCGGATATGGAAACCACGCTTGCCCCAGAATTTGCAGGAACTCGCGAAGGCTTAGCGGCCCAAAAAATTCTTCTGCGCTGCGTGCACTGCGGTTTTTGTACGGCCACTTGCCCGACCTATCAAATTTTGGGCGACGAGCTTGATGGCCCCCGCGGCCGCATTTACCTCATGAAGCAGATGGTTGAAGGCGCGCCGGTAACCCGCGAAACCCAGGTTCACTTGGATCGCTGCTTAACTTGTCGAAATTGCGAGACCACCTGCCCCTCGGGGGTTGAGTATGGAAAGCTCGTGGATATCGGTCGCGAACTCGTTGAGCAGCGCACCCAGCGCCCGTTAAAAGAGCGGGTGATGCGCAAGGCGTTAAAAGCTGGCTTGACATCGCCTTTGTTTGCGCCCGCCATGCGTCTTGGCCAAATGGTCAGGCCCGTGCTGCCCAAGTCGCTTGCGGCCAAAGTGCCGCAGTATCGTGCCCCGGGTGCTATTCCTCGCCGCGAGCACGCACGCAAGGTCATTCTTTTAAAAGGCTGCGTGCAACCTGCCATGCTGCCCGGCATTGACGCCGCGACACGACGCGTGCTCGATGCGCTTGAGATCAGCTCGACTGTGGTGGAAGGCTCGGGCTGCTGTGGCGCAATCAAAACCCATTTGGCAGATTCAGCAGGTGGGAAAGAGAATGCGCGTTTAAATATTGACGCCTGGTGGCCTGATGTTCAGGCAGGCCGCATCGAGGCGATTGTGGTCAATGCCTCGGGCTGTGCGGTCATGGTCAAGGATTATGGCCATTTGTTTGAGGACGATCCTGTCTATGCCGAAAAAGCAAAGCAAATTGCGAGTCTTGCCAAAGACCCCGTTGAGTTGTTGGAGTCTTTGTTACCCAAGCTTGCCGAAAAAATCGCAAACAACGGCGCTCGATTAAAGCCAGGGGCCATGGGCAACCGGGTGGCTTTTCATCCCCCTTGCACTTTGCAGCATGGCATGAAGATTCGCGGGGCTGTTGAGAAACTTCTGACAACGCTTGGGGCCGAGTTGGTGCCGGTGGCCGATAGCCACTTGTGCTGCGGCTCTGCGGGCACTTATTCGGTGTTGCAGCCCGAGCTTTCGGGCGAGCTAAAAAAACGCAAGCTCAATTCTTTGCAAGCCCATGCTCCGCAAGCCATTTTATCGGCCAATATCGGCTGCATTACGCACTTGCAGTCGGGCACGCAAACCCCGGTCAGGCACTGGGTGGAATGGGTCGATGAGCGCCTGGGGTGATTGATCCCAGCACGCGGTAGCCAAGCGCCCCAGTCACTGCGGGCTCATTGCCGGGCAGCCCGGCAATCGCTTGCGCCGCAAGCCAGGCAAAGGCGGCGGCCTCAATGACTTGAGGGTCCCAGCCCTCGGCCTCGCTGGTAACCACTGAAAGCGTTCGGCCTAGCATGCGTTGCGCGTGATCGCTGATTGATTGCATGAGCGCACGGTTTTTTGCCCCACCACCACAGAGGATCAATCGTGTGCAGGACTCGCCAGTCGCTTCAAGTTTTTTGATTTCTTGCACAATGCTGCGTGCCGTGAGCGCAAGCAAAGTGGCTTGAACATCGTTGGCAGCGAGAGTGCTGAATGCCTTTTGTCGCAGGAATTTTTCGAGCCAATTGCTGCAAAACAATTCGCGGCCTGTGCTGCGTGGGGGCTTAAGCGCGAAAAAAGCATCGCTTAGCATTTGCGACAAGAGCGCTTCATTGACCGTGCCGCTTTGCGCCCACCGCCCCTCGTGATCAAAGGCGTGGCCCAGATGCTGTTGTGTCCAGGCATCCATTAACAAATTTCCTGGGCCGGTGTCATACCCGATCAAGTGTTTTCCAAGCCAGGTGATGTTGGCAATGCCGCCAATGTTGACCACGGCGCTATGCTGGCCAAACACTGCGCGATGAAATGCTGGCACCAAGGGCGCACCTTGACCGCCTGCGGCAATGTCGCGGCTTCGAAAGTCAGAAACCACCGTAATTCCTGTGGCTTCGGCAATTCTTGCGGGCGCATTCAGTTGAAGGCTATAGCCCAGCTCTGGCCGATGCCTTAGGGTTTGCCCATGAACGCCGATCGCTTTAATTTCGCTGGGCGCAAGCCCATGTGCGGTCAGGGCTTCAAGCGTTGCCCGGCCAATCAAATCGGCAAAGCTGTTGCCAATGAGTGCGGCCCGATGCAGCTCGTCATGCCCGGGATCTAAAAGACTTTGCAGGGCCTCATGCATGCCAATGTCGATTGGCTGCGAGTAAAAGCAGGCAAGCTCAATCAACGGGTCAGCGCGCCCCAAGGTCACCGATTCGCCTAGCCGAAGCACGGCAATGTCAATGGCATCCATGCTGTTGCCGGTCATTACACCAGCGAACAGTTGAGACTGGCTCATTGGGCCCTGGCGGTGTTTACATTGTCGAGCAGGGTCAGCCGTGCGCGCAGGTCTTCTGCTGTCGCCGTGAATTTTTTCAGCGCCTCGCCTTTGAGTGGCGGGATCTGTGGATTCTCAGCAATGATGCGGCTTGGGTTCACATGTCGTCCGTTGACCTTGAATTCGTAGTGCAAATGGGGCCCGGTTGCCCAGCCCGTGGTGCCGACATAGCCGATGACATCGCCCATGCGCACTTCCTTGCCCTTTTGAAGGTTTTCGGTAAAGCCTTTTAGGTGCGCATAAAGGGTGGAGTAGCGATCGTTGTGCTTGATCTCAATGGTGTTGCCATAGCCTCGGCTCCAGCCCTTTTGGGTCACCACCCCATCGGCCACAGCGCGCACAGGAGTGCCCGTTGGCGCCGCATAGTCAATGCCTGTGTGCGCGCGGGGGTCGCCAAACAAAGGGTGCAGACGGTAGCTGGTAAAGCCCGATGACATACGGGTATAGCGCAACGGCGCAGCCAAAAAGCCGCGCATCACTGATTGGCCCTCGGCATCGTAGTAATTGCCTTTGCCAGTTTCGGGATGTACAAAATACAGCGCCTCGTAGGTTTTATCGCCTGCCTCAAAGCGCACCGCGACCAGCCGGTAACTGCCAATATCTCGTCCGCCAACCTGCTGGTTTTCATAAATCACGCGCACGATATCGCCCGGCTTGACCTGACGTCGAAAGTCCAAGTCAGATTCAAACAGCGTCACCACTTGTTCCGTAATCGCTTCGGGCACCCCCGCCTCGTCCATTGCGCCGAAAAATGAGCGGCTCACTTGAACCGATCGGTGCTCGACCTGAAGCTCTGAGCCGAATCGTGCGGTTCGGGTTTCAAACTGCCCTTCACCGGTTCTTTCAACAATCCAGGCATCAAGCTTGTTCAGCAGTTGAAGCCTCAACAAATTGCCTTGCAAATCGGTGCGAACAATGGCGGTCTGGCCCGCATTGCTTTTCAGCACAGACTGTGTGCGCCGGTCTTTTGACAAATACGCCAGCGCGGCAGGCTCGGTCACACCCAGCCGCTCCAATAAGCTCGCCACGGTGTCGCTTTTGCGAATTTCATCTTCCCGGGCCAGTTCAAGCCCATGGGCCCCCAGCGCAGAGGCTTGTTCTGTCAGGCTTTGCGGGGCAATGGTCTCCCGCACCTGTTCCGAGAGCATTTTTGACTCTGCTTCTGAGACCCCAGCAATGCCTAGGGCGGTAATGCAGGCCATGGAAAGACCCAGGGCCGCGGGGCCAAAGGTCCAGAGCTTATCGGGTGGGGGCAGATGAAAGCGTCGCATAAGGGCTAAAATTCTAGCCTCTTATCCAGCCTGCGTCTTTCCAATGAACTCAACTGCAAGCCCCGCACAGCGGCAAGCGCATCGCCTTGCCAATGTCACCCTGACCGATTCTGTGCGCCATGCGCTCGAGGTCGTTCAGCGCGGCTGCGAGGAGCTCCTGGTGGTGGAAGATTTTTTGGCCAAGCTTTCACGCAGTGAAAAAACAGGGGTGCCCTTGCGCATCAAGCTGGGGTTGGATCCGACCGCTCCCGACTTGCACCTTGGCCACACGGTGGTGCTCAACAAGCTGCGACAGCTTCAAGACCTTGGCCATACCGTCATTTTCTTGGTTGGCGATTTCACAGCCCTGATTGGCGATCCCACCGGCCGTAATGCCACTCGCCCGCCCCTTTCGGCGGAGGAAATTGCCGCGAATGCGCAGACCTACTTTAATCAGGCGGCCTTGGTGCTTCATGCAGAAAAGACCGAAATTCGCAGAAATTCAGAGTGGCTTGATCCGCTCGGGGCCCGCGGCATGGTGCAGTTGGCTGCCCGATACACGGTGGCTCGCATGCTGGAGCGCGACGATTTCACCAAGCGTTACAAATCGGGAACGCCTATCTCAGTGCACGAGTTTTTATATCCCCTCGTGCAGGGCTATGACTCGGTCGCGCTCAAGGCAGATCTCGAGCTTGGCGGCACCGATCAGAAATTCAATTTGTTGGTGGGCCGTGAATTACAGCGTGAATATGGTCAAGAGCCGCAGTGCATTTTGACCATGCCGTTGTTGGTGGGCCTTGATGGCGTTGACAAAATGTCCAAGAGCAAGGGCAACTATGTGGGCATTTCAGAAAAGCCTTCGGAAATATTCGGCAAGCTCATGTCGATCTCCGATGATCTCATGTGGCAGTACTTTGAGCTCTTGTCATTTCGGCCGATCTCGCAAATTCAAGCGCTCAAGGCCGAAGTGCAGGCGGGCCGCAACCCGCGAGATGTGAAAGTCGATCTCGCCATGGAAATTGTTGCGCGCTTTCACAGCGCTGCTGCGGCTGAAAGCGCGCTTGCCGATTTCGAGGCTCGGTTTAAGCAGGGCGCCATTCCCGAAGACCTGCCCGAAGTGTCGTTAAGCGGGGCGCCCTTGGGCATTGTGGCGGCGCTCAAGGCGGCGGGCCTTGCGCCTTCGTCGACCGAGGCGATTCGCAATATCGAGCAAGGCGGCGTTCGAATTAATGGCGATAAGATATCTGATCGTGGCCTTGCGCTTGCTGCGGGCACCTATGTCTTGCAGGTGGGCAAACGAAAGTTTGCGAGGGTGACGGTGTCATGAGCGTGCGTCGCCTTGGTTTGATTGCCATTGTCGCCGTGTATTTTCTGATTCTCGTGGGGGGCACGGTACGCGCAACAGGGGCGGGCATGGGCTGCCCCGATTGGCCGCTGTGTTTTGGCCAGCTCATTCCCCCAACCCATGAAAGTCAGCTGCCCGCCAACTGGCGTGAGACCTACGCAGATCGCGGCTACGATACGGCGCCGTTTGATGCCACCAAAACCTGGATCGAATATGTCAACCGATTGGTTGGCGCCTCAATTGGATTGCTGATCATCGGATTTGTCGCGGCTTGTTATCGTTTTCGAAAAATTGATGCACCGGTGTTTTGGGTGGCTGTGTTGGCACTCGTTGCAGTCGCTTTTAATGGCTGGCTTGGCTCTCGCGTGGTGGCCAGCAATTTAAAGCCGGTCATGATTTCCTTGCATATGGCGGGCGCGTTTTTGGTGCAAATGGCCCTGATTTATGCCACGACTCGTTCTGAGCGGCACCGGCTGTCTTCTGAAATCGCCGGGGTCTTGCCGGCTTGGTTTCAAAAGCTATTGTTGTTCACGCTCGCAGCGCTCTTGGTGCAAATTATTTCGGGCTTGCAGATCCGAGAAAGCATTGACCTGATCAGTCGAAGCGCCAGCGATCTTGAGCGCAGCCAGTGGCTTGAGCTTGCACCCACCATTTTTTATTTTCACCGTTCATTTTCTTGGGTCATTCTGGCCTTGGCTGGGTTCATGACCTGGAAGGTCTTGCGAGGCCCGTTGCGGCGTAAAGCCGTTGGCAAAGCGGCCTATGGCTTGGTGGGCCTGGTGGTGTTTGAAATGCTGCTGGGCGGCGCCTTGAATCATCTTGGATTTCCAGCGGTTGCACAGCCGGTGCACCTGCTGACCGCGCATTTGATTTTTGGGGTGCTATGGTTTCAGTGGTGTGTGCTCTCGGTCGCAAACACCATAACAAGCCAGCAAGGCTTGGGCCCCGAATCTCCTTCTTCCCTCTCAACATCCAATAGGAACTCCTATGTTTGATCGCCAAATTCCGCTGTCTCAAATAGATCCCGATGTCGCTGCGGCGATCCGTGCAGAAAATGTTCGCCAAGAGGCCCATATCGAGCTGATTGCCTCTGAAAACTATGCCAGTCCCGCGGTCATGGCAGCCCAGGGCTCACAGCTCACCAACAAATACGCCGAAGGCTATCCTGGCAAGCGTTATTACGGTGGCTGCGAACATGTTGATGTGGTGGAAAGCCTTGCGATCGAGCGACTTAAAAAACTCTATGGCGCTGATTGCGCCAATGTGCAGCCGCACTCTGGCGCACAGGCCAATCAGGCCGTATTTCTTGCGTTCTTAAAGCCCGGCGACACCATTATGGGCTTATCACTTGCAGAAGGCGGCCACCTGACGCATGGCATGCCACTGAATATGTCGGGCAAGTGGTTCAATGCGGTGGCTTACGGTTTAAACGACAAAGAAGAGATTGATTACGATCGCATGGAAGCCTTGGCGCGCGAACACAAGCCCAAGCTTTTGATTGCCGGCGCATCGGCCTATGCACTGAAAACCGATTGGGCGCGCTTTGCAAAAGTCGCCAAAGAAATCGGCGCCATTTTCATGGTCGATATGGCCCATTACTCGGGCCTGATTGCGGGTGGCGTGTACCCCAACCCGGTGCCGCATGCCGATGTCGTCACCTCCACAACACATAAAAGTTTGCGCGGCCCGCGTGGGGGCATCATCCTCATGAAAGCCGAGCACGAGAAGGCGATCAATAGCGCCGTATTTCCCGGCTTGCAAGGCGGCCCGCTCATGCATGTGATTGCAGCAAAAGCCGTTGCATTTGGCGAAGCGCTAAAGCCCGAATTTAAAGTCTATTCGCAAAATATTTTGGATAACGCACAGGCTTTGGCGAAGTCTTTGGTGGCGCGTGGCCTGCGCATTGTGTCGGGCCGAACTGAAAGCCATGTCATGTTGGTGGATCTGCGTGCCAAGAACATTACAGGCAAGGCTGCCGAAGCAGCCCTGGGCCGCGCGCATATCACGGTGAATAAAAACGCCATTCCCAACGATCCGGAAAAGGCGATGGTCACAAGCGGCATTCGTTTGGGAACGCCTGCATGCACGACCCGTGGCTTTGGCCCCAAAGAAATGACCTTGGTTGGAAATTTAATTGCCGATGTCTTGGAAGCGCCCGAAGACGAATCGGTGATTGCGAAGGTACGCAGCCAGGTTGAGACGCTCACCGCACAGTTTCCGGTTTACAAATAAGCACAGCTTTTTATGCGATGCCCCTCCTGCGGATCTGAAGACACCCAGGTCACCGAGACCCGGGTCTCGGAAGATGGCGTGGAGATCCGCAGGCGCAGGCGTTGTTTGGCCTGCAGCCGGCGGTTTAAAACAGTTGAACGTATTGAGCTTTCTTTGCCGTATGTTGTGAAAAAAGATGGCTCACGCCTAGAGTTCGATGAGCAAAAGCTGCGCGCCAGTTTTTTGTTGGCCTTGCGTAAACGTCCGGTCTCGGCAGAAATGGTCGATGCTTCAGTTCGAAAAGTTGAAGAACAGCTTGCGGCGAGCGGCGAGCGCGAAGTGCCCACCCAGCGAATTGGCGAGCTGGTCATGCAAGAGCTCAAAAAGCTCGACAAAGTGGCGTATGTTCGATTCGCTTCGGTGTATCGAAGCTTTCAGGATGTCGCCGAGTTTCAAGAGCTGGTGAAAGAGGTGAGCCCGCGCACGGGCAAGCCCATCAAAAAAAACGCAAAGCCCAATGTTTAGTCCTGTTGACCAGCTCATGATGCAGCGCGCCCTTGCGCTTGCCGCAAAGGGGCTTTACACCGCCACGCCGAATCCTCGCGTGGGCTGTGTTTTGACAAAAGAAGGTGTCGTGGTGGGAGAAGGCTGGCATGAGCGTGCGGGCAGTCTGCACGCCGAGGCCATGGCCTTGGCAAATGCGGGCCCTGACCGCGCCAAGGGTGCAACCGCCTACATTACGCTTGAACCCTGCAGTCATTTTGGAAGAACGCCGCCATGCGCCGATGCCCTGATCAACGCAGGGGTTCGCCAAGTGATTGTGGCCATGCAAGACCCCAATCCCAGGGTGGCCGGCAGGGGCCTGCAGGCCTTGCGTGATGCCGGCATTGATGTGCGATGTGGCCTGCTACAAGAAGAGGCGTTGGACCTTAATCAGGGGTTTGCCAAGCGCATGACGCAGGGCTTGCCGTGGGTGCGTGCCAAGTCGGCCGCTTCGCTTGATGGCCGCACGGCCCTTCCCGATGGAAGCAGCCAGTGGATCACTTCTCAGGCCGCACGCGATGACGGCCATGCCTGGCGTGCGCAGGCGTGCGCAGTGCTCACCGGCATTGGAACGGTGCGCAAGGACAATCCCCAAATGAATGTGCGGGCAGTGGCCACGCCCCGCCAGCCGCTCAAGGTGATCGTCGACACCCGCTTCGAAATTGATCCCCACGCACAAATTCTGGCTTCGGGCAATGCACTGCTGGCCGTGTGTGTCGACGCTTCCTTGTCCGCCTATCGTGATAAGGCACAGGGCTTGCGTGATCGTGGGGTTGAGATTCTTTCGTTGCCGGTGGAATCGCCGGCCGGAAAGCTCGATTTGAGCAGCCTGCTCAAAGCCTTGGCCGACCGTGAGCTCAATGAAATTCATGTCGAAGGTGGGGCGCGTTTATCGGGGGCGCTCATGCGCCTGGGTCTGATTGATGAATGGCTGATTTATACGGCGCCGGTATTTTTGGGCGAGGGCTATCCAATTGCCGGCGATGTCGGGCCTTGGTCACAGGTGGATGATGCGCCGCGTTGGCGTTGGAAAGAGCATGTCATGGTGGGCGATGCCCTGCGGTCGCGATTGGTGAAAATTTAGGCCCACAGCTAGACTCTGTCCATGTTTACCGGAATTGTTCAGGCCATCGGCCAGCTCCAGTCTGTTTCCCCCATTGCTGCGGCCCAGTCGGCCTGGGGTGAGCCTGGCGTGCGCTTGGTCGTGGGTTTTGGCGGCCTTGATTCAAGCGATGTTGCGATTGGCGATTCGATTGCAATTAATGGCGCTTGCATGACGGTGGTTCAAAAAGACCCGCATTCTTTTCAGGTCGATGTCTCGCGCGAAAGCCTGAATCGCACCACTCGGCTGGATCAGCCAGGCCCCGTGAATCTGGAAAAAGCCATGCGAGCCAATGATCGCCTGGGCGGCCATATGGTGAGCGGCCATGTTGATGGCACCGGTGTTGTGGGTGAAATTGCGCCCGCCAGTGAATCATGGCGGCTCACGGTTCGACTGCCGGCACACATGTCGCCCTATGTCAGTGAAAAAGGCTCCATTGCCCTCGATGGCGTGAGCCTCACAATCAATACGGTGTCAGACACCGTGTCAGGCACCGAGATTTCAGTCAACCTGATCCCGCATACCTGGCAGGCGACAACACTGCATTTGCGAAAGCCTGGCGATGCGATCAATGTCGAGCTAGACCAGCTCGCCAAACAGGTGGCCCGTATTGTTGAGCGTCTCTCTTTACAAAATAATTGATTTCAATGACTGCACTTTCAACTACTGAAGATCTAATTGCTGAGCTTCGCGCGGGCAAAATGGTGGTGCTGGTCGATGACGAAGATCGTGAAAACGAGGGCGATCTTGTCATGGCGGCTTCCTGTGTCACGCCCGATGCAATCAACTTCATGGCCAAACATGGCCGAGGCCTGATTTGTTTAACGCTGACACAGGCGCGCTGTGAGCAGTTAAATCTCCAGCTGATGGTCAGTGATAACCGCTCCTCTCATGGCACTGCATTTACAGTGTCAATCGAGGCCGCGCACGGCGTGACCACGGGCATTAGTGCGGCAGATCGGGCCCGCACCATTGCTGCAGCGGTTGCCAAAGACGCAAAGCCCGCTGACTTGGTGCAGCCTGGCCATATCTTTCCTTTGAAAGCGCAGGCGGGCGGCGTGTTGGCCCGTGCGGGCCATACCGAAGCGGGCTCTGACCTGGCGCAGCTTGCGGGGTTTGAGCCTGCCGCAGTCATTTGCGAAATTTTGAAAGACGATGGGTCCATGGCCCGCCTGCCCGATTTGCTGCAGTTTGCGCAGGACCACGGCTTGAAGGTGGGCACGATTGCCGACTTGATCAAATACCGCAGCGCCAATGAAAGTCTGGTGGTGCGCCGTCACGAATCAACAGTGAACACAGCCTACGGCGAGTTTCATTTAGTGGCGTATGAAGACCGCGCCGCAGGCCAGCCGCACCTTGCCTTGGTCAAGGGCAAGCCTTCTGCAGATCGCGAGTGTCTTGTGCGGGTGCATGAGCCTTTTTCGGTTATCGATGCTTTGGAAACTGAAAACACCACGCACAGCTGGAGCCTTGCACACGCCATGAAGAGCGTGCAAGCCCATGGCGAGGGCGTGATCGTGCTTTTAAATTGCGCACCGCCTGCTCAAGTATTGTTTTCAAAGCTTGCAGAATCGAAAGATGCACCGCCGAAAAGCTCCGGCGGTGCCAGCAGTCAGCTGCGGCACTACGGCTTGGGGGCTGCGATATTGCGCGACCTGGGCGTGGGCAAAATGATGTTGATGTCCAAGCAAATCAAAATGCCCAGCATGACAGGCTTTGGCCTGGAAGTTTCGGGCTACAAGGGGGAGGGGCAGCATGAATGAACTGAAGGTCATGACCGATGGCGAAGGCCTGAGAATTGCGATTGTTCAGGCACGATTCAATGAGTCGGTGGGCATTGCTCAGCGGCAAGCGTGTGTGCAAGAGCTGTTGGCGCTTGGCGTTGACCAGGCGGATATTGTGATTGCGACGGTGCCCGGCGCACTGGAAATTCCCTTGGCCTTGTCACAGCTTGCAGAAACAGGCCGCTTCGATGCCCTGATTGCTCTGGGTGCCGTGATTCGCGGCGAGACCTATCACTTTGAAGTAGTGTCTAACGAGTCGGCTGCAGGGATTTCACGTGTCGCACTCGAGTTTCACATTCCTGTGGCCAATGGCGTGCTCACTGTCGAGACCGATGAGCAGGCCGAGGGCCGTGCCCAAGAAAAGGGCCGCGACTGCGCAAAAGTTGCGGTCGAAATGGCGAACTTGTTGTTTGTGATCGATGATCAATTGAGCGGCGATGAAGACTGAAGACAAAGATGTTCGCCCCGATCGGCTCGCGCGTGGTGCGCGGCGTGCCTCGCGTAGCCTGGCTGTGCAGGGCCTGTATCAATGGCTAGTCGCCCAGCAAGATGCGGGTGCGATCGATGCTTTTTTGCGTGAACAAGAGGCCTATTCACGCTGCGACCCAGAGTATTTCGACCGGATTTTTCACGGCGCGCTCCGGGGCGCCGAGCCGTTGCGAGCCTCGTTTGCAGCCGCCTTGGATCGGCCTTTGGAAGAGCTCTCTCCGGTCGAGCACGCCATTTTGCTGTTGGCCACTTATGAATTCATGAAGGTTCCCGAAGTGCCGTATCGCGTTGTGATCAATGAGGCCGTTGAGCTTGGAAAATCATTCGGCGGCACCGACGGCCATAAGTACATTAACGGCGTGCTTGACAAGCTTGCCTCAGCGCTTCGGCCCCATGGCTAGCCTGGGTGAATTCGAGTTTATTGATCAGTTGTTGAAAGCCCGTGCGTCTGAGGGCCAACATTTCTTTCGTGACCCTGCTGCGCTTGGGATTGGCGATGATGCCGCATTAATTCCCGCTTTGCCGCCAGGCGAGCAGTTGGCGGTTACCACCGACATGCTGGTTGAAGGTCGGCACTACTTTCCTGAAGTCGATCCGCGCTCACTGGGTCACAAAGTTTTGGCGGTGAATTTATCCGATCTCGCCGCGATGGGGGCCACCCCCGTCGCGTTCACATTGGCCGCTGCTTTGCGAAGCATTGATCGGCCTTGGCTTGAACAATTTTTAGATGGCATGTTTGCATTGGCCCAGCGTTTCCAATGCCCTTTGATTGGCGGCGACACAGTGAAGGTTTCAGGCACGGTGCCTGACACCACGCCGCAATCTTTTTCAGTCACGGCGATGGGCCGCGTGCCAGTCGGCCAGGCCTTGCGGCGTGATGGCCTTCAAGCGGGCGATGATCTCTGGGTGTCAGGAAATTTAGGCGATGGCGCCTATGCGGTGCACAAGCGCATGGCGTGCAAAAAATTAAATTGGCCTGAGCCGCGGGTTGCGCTTGGCCTTGCGTTGCGTGGTGTTGCTACGGCCGCGATTGATATTTCCGATGGGTTAACGCCAGAGCTTGGCCATTTGCTCAAGCAGCGCTTATCAGCCGACATTTTTTGGCAAGCGCTTCCCTTGGGTGATCAATTGAAGACAGCGCTTGCACAAGGCGAACTGACTCAAGACCAGGCAAGACTCACTGCAGCCACCGGCGGTGATGAATATGAATTGTTGTTTGGGGCACCCCCGGAAAAACGCGCACAAATCGCAGGCATTGCAAACTCTCTGGGGCTGCCCTTGACCCGAATCGGTCGTGTAACGCCTTTGGGCTCGCAGCAGCTGGTTTGGAAAACCGTACACGACGAGCCGCTGTTGAATGCTGATTTGCTCGGCCAGCTTGCACAAGGCGGTTTTCGCCATTTTTAGTCTCGGTTGTTAACCAATTATTTTTGAACAATGGATATCTCACCTGTCTCAACCGTCATGCCGCCTTCGGCATCGACCTTGGTTTTAAAGCATCCAGCCCACGCCATTTCGTTTGGTTTTGGCAGTGGCTTGTCGCCGATTGCGCCGGGCACGGTAGCGACACTATGGGCATGGCTCGTGTTTCTTATGCTGGATCCGATCATGACCGATTTCACTTGGGGCGCGTTGCTGTTGGCGGGCTTGATCGTGGGCGTTCGTGCCACCACCTTTACTGGCAAGGCCTTGGGCCAGCCTGATGCTTCTTCCATGGTGTGGGATGAAATCATTGCCTTTTGGCTCGTGCTTTGGGTCTTGCCCAAAGCAAGCGACCCGGCAGGGTTTTATGCCATGGGCAGTGTGCCCGAGTGGATGATTCAACTGGCCGGTTTCGTGCTGTTTCGTTTTTTTGATGTGGTCAAGCCTGCACCCATCCGCACCATTGATCGTTTGAGCAAAGACGGCTGGGGTGTCATGCTCGATGACTTAGTCGCCGCAGCCTACACGCTTTTGGCATGCGCCGTGTTGCTGCGCGCTGTTCATTTGTGGGAGGCCTGGTTCTAGTGACCGCAAGTCTCGACTCGCTGAATCGGCTCGCTTTGCTTTGCGGCCTTGCAGTGGGCTTTGCTGCCCAGCGCTGCAATGCACGCATCATGCTGGCCGAATCCTGCACGGGCGGGCTTGCGAGCCACTGGATCACACGCATTGCGGGTTCGAGCCACTGGTTTGATGGGGCAATTGTTTGTTATTCCAACCCGGTGAAATCCCATTTGGTGTTGGTGCCCCAGGATACGCTATCGGCCCATGGGGCGGTCAGTGCTCAAACCGCTTTGGCGCTTGCCCAGGGTGTGCGCCACCACCACGCCGAATCCCTTAAGGGCGCGACCCTGCACCCGGCCTCGGCCTTGTTTTCTGCGGCGATTACGGGAATCGCAGGCCCGGGTGGTGCAACCCCCGGAAAGCCCGTGGGCACGGTGTTTTTCGCCTGGTCGGGGCCTGCCGGCGCTCGGGCTGAGCGGCGCCAGTTCACGGGGGGGCGGCTTGAAATTCAGGCGCAGGCAGCGGCTTGGGCCTGTTCGGGCCTGGTCAGTGCCTTGCTGAAAAGGCCTTAGGCAATCGGCCCTAGGCCCAATTGCCAATGTTCAAACCCCGCGCCGCTTCCTAAAATGGGAAGGACTTGATAACTGTTTTTCTATACAGTATATTGAGCCCATCCCAACTAAGGAAAAAAACATGCAAGACAAACAAGACAAAACCCGCGCCGAAAAGGCCAAGGCCCTACAGGCAGCCCTTTCGCAAATTGAAAAACAGTTCGGCAAGGGCTCCATCATGCGCATGGGCGAAAACGAAGTCGCTCCCGATATTCAAGTGGTCTCCACGGGCTCTTTGGGCCTTGATTTGGCCCTTGGTGTTGGTGGCCTGCCGCGTGGCCGGGTGGTTGAAATTTATGGCCCAGAGTCCTCGGGCAAAACAACACTGACCCTGCAAGTGATTGCAGAAATGCAAAAAATTGGCGGCACCTGCGCTTTTGTCGATGCCGAGCACGCCCTTGATACGCAATACGCTCAAAAGCTTGGCGTTAACCTAAGCGAGCTGTTGGTCTCTCAGCCTGACACGGGTGAGCAAGCCCTTGAAATCGTTGATGCCTTGGTGCGTTCAGGCTCCGTTGACCTGATTGTGATCGACTCCGTAGCGGCCCTGACGCCAAAAGCTGAAATCGAAGGCGAGATGGGCGATTCGCTTCCTGGTTTGCAAGCACGTCTCATGTCACAGGCGCTGCGAAAGCTCACCGGCACCATTAACCGCACCAACACCTTGGTGATCTTCATTAACCAAATCCGCATGAAGATCGGTGTCATGTTTGGCAACCCCGAAACCACCACGGGCGGCAATGCCTTGAAGTTTTATTCCTCGGTTCGCTTAGACATTCGTCGCACCGGGTCAATCAAAAAAGGCGAGGAAGTCACCGGCTCAGAAACAAAAGTCAAAGTGGTCAAGAACAAAGTCGCGCCCCCGTTCAAGGCAGCAACTTTCGACATTCTGTATGGTGAAGGCATCTCGCGTGAAGGTGAGATTCTTGATCTCGGATCCGAAGCCGACATTGTTGAAAAGTCTGGCGCCTGGTATAGCTATAACGGTGAGCGTATCGGTCAGGGCAAGGACAATGCCCGCGAGTTCTTGCGCCAAAACCCGGCGCTTGCCATTGAAATTGAAAACAAGCTGCGCGAAAAATTTGGCGTGGCCGCTCGCCCTGCCGGGGAAGCCAAGGCAGTTGCTGAACAAGAATAAAGACCCCCTTTCTTCAGCCTCCCTTCGGGCTCGGGCGATTGCTGCCCTGGCTCGAAGGGAGCACTCCCGCAAAGAGCTCGAAAAAAAACTTGGCCCCCTTTCTGAAACGGCCGAGCAGCTTGCTGAAATTCTGGATCACCTTGAGCGCGAAGGCCTTCTCTCGAACAAGCGCTACGCCGAATCGGTCAGCCGGGTTCGGGGCCAGCGTTATGGCGCTGCCCGTGTCGTGTTTGAGCTGCGACAAAAAGGCGTTGACCCTGAGAATCTTGAGTTGATTGCTCAGCAATTGCACGACACCGAATGGTCGCGCATTCAACAGGTTTGGAAAAAGCGTTTTGACTCGCTTCCCGACTCCCCCGAGGAAACTGCTCGCCAGCAACGCTTTTTGCTTCAGCGCGGCTTTTCTACCGAGCTGATCTACCGCCTGTTTCGGGAGCTTCGCGCACAGGCTGCGTGATAAACTGCCCCCGTTCTCAGGGGGGCATAACAATGAAAATTCACGAGTACCAAGGCAAGGAAATCTTGCGCAAATACGGTGTTGCGGTTCCCCGTGGCACCCCGTGTTTTTCGGTCGACGAGGCGGTCAAGGCCGCTCAAAATCTGGGCGGCCCGGTCTGGGTGGTCAAGGCTCAGATTCATGCCGGCGGCCGTGGCAAAGGTGGGGGCGTGAAAGTCGCCAAATCGCTCGATGAAGTCAAAACTTATGCCTCTAGCATCTTGGGCATGCAGCTGGTCACGCATCAGACTGGCCCGGGTGGCCAAAAAGTACGCAGGCTGCTCATTGAAGAGGGCGCCGACATTAAAAAGGAGCTCTATGTCGCGGTCGTGACTGATCGCGTAAGCCAAAAAGTCTGCGTCATGGGCTCAAGCGAAGGTGGCATGGATATTGAAGAAGTCGCAGCCACTCATCCCGAAAAAATTCACAAAGTATTTGCCGATCCGGCCACCGGTCTGACCGATGCACAGGCCGACGAACTCGCCATAAAAATTGGCGTGCCTGCAGCATCGCTCGCTCAGGCGCGCACTGTGCTGAAAGGCCTGTATCAAGCCTTCTGGGAAACCGATGCATCACTTGCAGAAATCAATCCCTTGATCCTTACGGGCGATGGCAAAGTCATTGCGCTCGACGCGAAATGGAATTTCGATTCCAACGCCCTGTATCGCCACCCTGAGATTGTGGAGATGCGCGATCTCGACGAAGAAGATCCTGCCGAAATCGAAGCGTCGAAATACGATCTTGCCTACATTCAGCTCGATGGCAACATTGGTTGCCTGGTTAACGGCGCAGGTTTGGCCATGGCCACCATGGATACGATCAAGCTCTATGGCGCAGAGCCCGCCAACTTTCTCGATGTTGGCGGTGGCGCCACGACCGAGAAAGTGACCGAAGCGTTCAAGATCATGCTCTCAAACCCAAAGGTCAAGGCGATTTTGGTCAATATTTTTGGGGGCATCATGCGTTGCGATGTGATCGCAGAGGGTGTGGTGGCTGCATCGCGTGCCGTGGGTCTGAAGGTTCCCTTGGTGGTTCGCATGAAAGGCACCAATGAAGATCTGGGCAAGAAAATTCTTGCTGACTCTGGATTGCCCATCATTACGGCCGACACCATGGCCGAGGCTGCGCAGCGCGTGGTCGACGCCACCAAAAAAGCTTAAGGCCTCAGGGAGAACAGCATGTCGATTCTGATCAATAAAAACACCAAAGTCATTACGCAAGGCATTACCGGCAAGACAGGCCAGTTTCATACCCGCATGTGCCGCGATTACGCCAACGGCAAAAATTGTTTCGTAGCAGGCGTGAACCCCAAAAAAGCGGGCGAAGATTTCGAAGGCATTCCCATTTACGCCAGCGTGAAAGACGCGAAAGCCGCAACTGGCGCAACCGTCTCGGTCATTTATGTGCCGCCCGCTGGCGCAGCCGATGCGATATGGGAAGCGGTAGAAGCAGATTTGGATTTGGTGGTGTGCATTACCGAAGGCATTCCCGTGCGCGACATGATGGTCGTGCGCAACAAAATGAAGGCCGCCAATAAACGCACTCTCTTGCTCGGGCCCAACTGCCCGGGCTTGATCACCCCGGAAGAAATCAAGATCGGCATCATGCCGGGCCATATTCACCGTAAGGGCCGCATTGGCATTGTGTCGCGTTCCGGCACCCTCACTTATGAAGCGGTCGGCCAAGTCACCGAGATGGGCCTGGGCCAGTCTTCCGCCGTGGGCATTGGGGGTGATCCCATCAATGGCCTAAAGCACATTGATGTGCTTAAGCTTTTTAACGATGACCCCGAGACTGACGCCGTGATCATGATTGGCGAGATCGGCGGGCCCGATGAAGCCAATGCTGCAATGTGGGCGAAAGAAAATATGAAAAAGCCAATCGTCGGCTTTATCGCCGGCGTTACCGCACCCCCGGGAAAGCGTATGGGCCATGCGGGCGCCCTGATTTCTGGCGGTGCCGATACGGCGCAGGCCAAGCTTGAGATCATGGAAGCCTGCGGCATTAAAACCACCAAGAACCCGTCCGAGATGGGCAAGCTGTTAAAGTCAGTGCTATAGAGAGAAGAACTTATGGAATTCGGAAGCCCAGCGTTTTGGATCGCCCTGCTGCAGATTGTCTGGATTGACTTGCTGCTGTCGGGCGATAACGCCATTGTCATCGCGCTGGCCTGCCGAAATCTTCCTGAAAAGCAGCGCAAGCTTGGAATTTTCTGGGGTGTGTTCGCCGCAATTGCCTTGCGGGTCGTGCTCACCGCATTTGCGGTGCAGCTTTTAGAAATTCCCTACCTCAAAACCCTGGGCGGATTGCTGTTGGTGTGGATTGGCGTCAAGCTGGTCATGCCCCAGCACGAAGAAGACGGCATGAATATCGAGGGCAAAGATCGGCTGTTTGCAGCGATTAAAACCATTGTCATTGCCGACTTTGCCATGTCGCTCGACAATGTGATTGCGGTAGCCAGTGCTGCCAAGGGCAGCATGTTCTTGCTGGTGTTCGGCCTGGCCCTTTCCATTCCTCTGGTGGTATGGGGCTCCAAGATCGTGCTGGCGCTCATGAACCGCTTTGCTTGGTTGGTCGTAGCCGGTGGCGGTTTGCTGGGCTACCTGGCGGGAGACATGTTGCAAGGCGACCCGGGTTTCCGTGATTTCTGGAATGTCACGGTGGGCCTGCCGCCACACGCTTTGGCGGTGGTGGGCGTGATCTTGGTCATCGCCTTGGGCAAGTATTTAACCATGCGTCAGGCAAAAGCAGCATGAACCCACCTTCGAAAAATTCAAAAACGATTCTGAAAACGATGGCGGTGGTGTTTATTGTCGCCTTGGTTGTTGCGATTCTGATTCGTTAAAAGTTCGTCATTGCGAGGCTCGCAAAGCGAGCCGTGGCAATCCACTGACTTAAATCTCCAGGTTATCGATCAAGCGTGTCGCCCCAAGCCTTGAGGCGCCCAACACCACCAAGCGATCAGGCTCGGCCAAATCCTGGGCCTGCGGCGAAGTCAAATCGACTCGCCGCTTGATCGAAATGTAATCGGTCTTCCAGCCCCGTTGATTCAAGATTTGGCAGGCGGCGCTTTCTAAATCTGCAATGTCATTAACCCTCAGGCTGCACTGGCTCACCCCGGCGCGCACGCGTTGGGCGACCTCTTGCAGGGTTTTTGAAAGCCATACGGCCTCTTGCCGTTCCTCTGGCGATAAATAGCGATTGCGTGACGACATGGCCAGGCCATCGGATTCACGCACGGTTTCAGCAGGAATGATCTGGGTTGGAATGGAAAACTGCTCGCACATGCGCCGTACGATCATGAGCTGTTGATAGTCTTTCTTTCCAAACACCGAGTACTGCGGCTGCACGCATTGAAAGAGTTTCATCACTACCGTGGTTACGCCCACAAAAAACCCAGGACGAAATTCGCCTTCCAAAATATCACCAAGGTTTTTCGGTGGGCTAATGCGAAATTCTTGCGGCACGGGGTAAATCTCGCGCTCATCGGGCGCAAACAGCACATACACGCCCTCGGCTTCTAGCTTGGCAATGTCCTCCTGCAAGGTGCGGGGGTATTGATCGAAATCTTCGTTCGGGCCAAATTGCAGCCGATTCACAAAGATCGAGGCGACCACCGGGTCGCCGTGGTTAGCGGCGAGTCGCATGAGCGACAAATGGCCGTCGTGCAGATTGCCCATGGTGGGAACAAATGCGGTGCGCAACTGGCCGCGCAGCTGAGCCCGAAGCGCTTCAATGGTGTGAACAACTTTCATAAAGCCTCTTTAACTATGAAGAGCGTTGAAATAGCTTCTGCGCCCCTTGAAGTTAGCGATTTGCTGAACCAGGGCATTGAAGTCTTCTTCGCGGTCAATCGGATTGAGCTGGTCGGTGTTGATAATTAACAGTGGTGCGCTCTCGTAGTGATGAAAGTAATGGGTGTAAGCCTCTGACAGCCTGCGCAAATACTCTTCAGAAATGTATTGCTCCATGGGCACGCCCCGCATGCGAATGCGCTCAATTAATGCATCGGCCGAGGCCTGCAGCACAATCACCAGGTCTGGCTGTGGCGCTTGTGGCTTTTGGGCATCGAAGATTTTTCGATACAGCGAAAGCTCTTCATCGGTCAGTGTCAGGTTCGCAAAAAGAGGATCTTTCTCGATCATGAAGTCGCTCACGACATGCTCGGCGAAAAAATCCCGCTGCGTAATTTCTCGAAGCTGGTCAATGCGCTGAAACAGGAAAAAAAGCTGGGTCGGCAAGGCATAGCGGCTGCTGTCTCGATAAAACTTTTCAAGAAACGGGTTTTCTTGTGGCGCTTCAAGCAGCGGTGTGAAGCCAAACCGCTGGGCAAATTTCATGGCCAGGCTGCTTTTGCCAACGCCAATCGGCCCTTCAAACACAATGGAGCGAAACCGCTGGGCCCACATAGGCCTGGCGCTGTTCATGTTCGTTGCCTCAGTCATAGCCCTGATTGTCTCACCATGGCATGACCTCTTGGCGCTGCCGCTTGCCGAGATGTGAAAGCCATTCCGAAGCCGGTCGCAAGTGGTGGGTATTCGGTGGCCCGAGCAATACCGTGTCGGCAATCTCACACAAGGGAATCAACACAAAGGCGCGCTCATGCGCGCGGGGGTGGGGTAGTGTCAGGTTGTGATGTGCAAGCACCTGGGCATCGAAGGCGATCAAATCCAGGTCAAGGAGCCGCGGTGCATTGCGCGTGCTTCGTGTGCGCCCAAAACGCTGTTCGATGTCTAGCAATAGGTCGAGCACCGCTTGCGGCCCGAGTGTGGTGTGAAAAATTGCGGCTGCATTACAAAAATCAGGGCCCTGCGCATCAACTGGCCTGGTTCGATAAAGGCTGGAGGCCTGAAGTGAATGGATCTCGGGGTGGGCTTGCAACACGCGTATGGCGGCATGAATTGCCTGATCTCGCTCGCCTAGGTTGGCGCCTAGCGCAATCGCTGCCCGGTGCGCTGGCACGCTCATTGTTGCGGGCCGTTTGTTGGGTCTTCCGGGAGAGATCCTTCCGATTTGCGTCGTCGCTTGCGCCGCGGCTTTTTCGCGCCGCCCTCGCGTGATGGGCTCGCTTGCGCCAATAACGCGGTGCGTTCCTGTGCATCGGCGCTGGCAAAGTCGTCCCACCATTTCGCAAGGCCTGAATCAAATTGGCCCGACTCCGCACGAAGCAGCATGAAATCAAGGCCTGCCCGAAAACGAATGTGTTGCGCGAGCCGATTCACGGTGGCTGCCTGTCTTTTTTCAAACCGAGGCTGCATGAGCCAAATCTCTCGCATATCGGCAACATAGCGCCGCTGAATGGCCAGGCTATCAAGTTGTTCATCCACAACTTCGTCAATCGCCTGATTCAGGGCAGGAATGAGGTGACTGCCTTGCGCATGCAGGCTTTTCCATCGGCCTTCGACCATCGACCACAACAAGGCGGCAAATAGAAATCCCGCTGAAACAGGCTTGCCAGCATGAATGCGCGTATCAGTCGATTTCAGTGCCCGAGCCACGAAATCCAGCGCCTTGGGGTCGGGATCATCAAACACCAAGTCGAGCAGGGGAAGGCAGCCATGATGCAAGCCCTGTTCACGCAGCATACGCAACCCCTCATAGGCATTGCCAGAGTTGAAGAGCTTCATCATTTCATCGAACAAGCGCGCATTGGGCACATTGCGGATCAGCTCGGCCATTTGTGAAATGGGCGCACTGGTGGCCGGATCGATTGAAAAGCCTAGCTTTGCGCAAAGCCTTACGGCGCGCAGCATGCGCACGGGGTCCTCACGATAGCGGTGGACAGGATCGCCGATCATGCGCAGGGTTTTTGATTTTAGGTCGGCAACACCGTGGTGATAATCCAGCACCTTGTCGCTAATCGGGTCGTAATACAGGGCGTTGACCGTAAAGTCACGCCGTGTCGCGTCTTCATGCTGCTCGCCAAAGACATTGTCGCGAAGCACGCGGCCGTGTTCATCCACATCGACATCGTCCGCCTGTAGCGCCCGATAGGTAGACACTTCAATGGTTTCGGGGCCAAACATGACATGCACCAATCGAAAACGGCGGCCGATAATGCGGGCGCGGCGAAAGGCCCGCTGCACTTCTTCGGGCTCGGCATTGGTGGCCACATCAAAATCCTTGGGACGAATGCCCAACAGCAGGTCACGCACTGCCCCGCCTACGACAAAAGCGTCAAAGCCCGCTTTCTGTAGCCCTTCAACCGTGCGCATCGCGGCGCTGGACACCAGCTTAGGGTCAATGCCAATGCGTGAGCCCTTGAAGATCTCGGGCTCATGCGGCACTTTCGATGCGGACCGACGCAGCGCCTTGACCGAGAGTTTGGTGTTCTTGAGCTTGGCGAGGTTTTTGAAAAGTTTTTTAATCATGCCGCAGGCTTAGTCATCGGTGCTTTCTACCCGGGGAAAGAGTTCTAGCACCTGCCATTGTTGCGCTTTGGCATGGGATAAAAGACGCTTGTCAGGATTCACAGCGACAGGGTGTTTGACTCGGGCCAGCAAGGGCAGATCGTTAAACGAGTCACTGTAAAAAGTTGAAAAGTCAAAGTCTTCCAAGCCTAAACCCTGTTGGGCGAGCCATTGCTCGACCCGAGTGACCTTGCCTTCGCGAAAGCTTGGCAGGCCCAGGGGCTTGCCGGTGAATTGGCCGTTGGCAGAGATTTCGATTTCTGTGGCGATCAAATGCTCCACGCCAAATGCGTGGGCGATCGGCCCCGTAATAAACGAGTTGGTTGCAGTGACAATAGCGCAGAGCGCGCCGCTGTCTTGATGATGCTTTACCAAGTCGTGGGCTGCCGGCAGCATATGCGGCTGGATCACGGTTTCAATGAACTCTGATCGCCACTGCAGCAGTTGTTCTCTGGGGTGCTGGGCCAAAGGCGCCAATTGAAAATCTAAAAACTCGTAAATATCCAGCGTACCGGCGCAATACTGCGCATAGAAATAATCGTTGCGTTTGGCATACCAATCGGCATTGACGACTTTTTGGTCAATCAGAAATTTGGCCCAGCTCACATCGCTGTCAATGGGCAGTAATGTGTTATCGAGATCAAACAATGCGAGTCGTTGCATCAGCAGTTTCCAAAAGTTCTTTTAACAGTGGCAGCGTTGCAGGCCGTTTTTTTGACAGTGACCGCTCGTTGAGCGCATCGAGCACTCGGGTGAGCAGGCCAAGATCTCGGGGCAGCCGGGTCATCAAATAATTCAGGGCATCTTCAGAAAGTGGCAGGGCGAGCCGTGCGGCCCGCTCGCGCAAGGCTTGTTGTTTCTCCTCGTCACTGAGCTCATGAAGTTCGAACACCAAGCCTTGGCCCACGCGGGTTCTCAGGTCTTCGCGCACTTTAAGGTGCACCGGCGCTGCAGCGCTTGCCGCAACAATTCGTTGGCCGTTCTCACGCGCTGCATTGTAGAGGCGAAATAAGGCCTCAATCATTTCGGGATTTGACTGGTCTAGGTGATCGAGCAGCCACAATCGCGGACCGACTGGCAGCTCATCAAGGGCCTGCGCTGCCTGTTCTGCGTCGGCACAGTTGATCAGCGTCGCGTGTTGCCCAAGTTCCGCCTGCCACGCGCCAAGCCAAAAGCTTTTCCCGCTTCCGGGCGCTCCCCATAGGCAAAAAGTGGCAAACCCTGGAACCCGGGCCTGTAGGGCAAAGGCTCTCAGTGCATCCAATGCCTGTGCATTGCGGCCCACGACGCCTTCAGACAGTTTTGGCGCGGGGGGGTCGATTAACCGTAGGGGCAGTTGCATGGGCATTTAAGTCACTAAAATGTCGATTTTAGAAAGAAACCCCACTATGGACCCAATCGCCAAGAAAGCCCCTGCCAACACGCCCATGACTTACCGGGATGCCGGGGTGGATATCGACGCTGGCGATGCCTTGGTGGATCGCATCAAGCCCTTGGCCAAGCGCACCATGAGGCCCGAGGTACTCGGGGGCATTGGGGGCTTTGGGGCCTTGTTTGAGGTGCCCAAGAACTATAAAGATCCGGTCTTGGTGTCAGGCACCGATGGGGTGGGCACCAAGCTCAAGCTGGCGTTTACGCTGAATCGCCATGACACCGTGGGCATTGATCTTGTGGCCATGAGTGTGAACGACATTTTGGTGCAAGGCGCCGAGCCCTTGTTCTTTCTGGATTACTTTGCTTGCGGCAAGCTGTCGATTGACACTGCGGCGGCCGTGGTGGGCGGCATTGCCAAAGGTTGTGAGCTTTCAGGCTGCGCCTTGATCGGTGGTGAAACGGCAGAAATGCCAGGCATGTACCCCGAAGGTGAATACGATTTGGCGGGCTTTGCAGTTGGGGCAGTCGAGCGCAGCCAAATTCTGGATGGAAGCCGAGTGGCGGCGGGCGATGTGTTGTTGGGCTTGGCCTCAAGCGGATTTCACAGCAACGGCTATTCTTTGGTGCGCAAAGTCTTGGAGCGGGCTTGTGGTGAATTAAGCGTTGACGCTTTAAATCGAGCGAAGGTGCCTGGCACCGATACGCCCTTGACCGATTTGGTGATGGCGCCGACCAGGCTTTATGTAAAGCCCATGCTCTCAGCGTTAGGCGCGCACCGTGAGTCGATCAAGGCCATGGCCCATATCACTGGCGGCGGTTTGGTGGGCAATGTGCCCCGTGTATTGCCTGAAAATCTCACGGCAGTGCTGCACCAGAATTCATGGACTCTTCCACCCGTCATGGCGTGGCTACAGGCCCAGGGCAATGTGCCAACCGATGAAATGCATCGGGTGTTTAACTGCGGCATTGGCATGGTGGTGGTGGTGAATGCTTCGCAGGCTGAAGCGGTTGCCGCGCATCTCACAACCCAAGGCGAGCGCGTCTATAGGATCGGGGAAGTGCGGGCTCGCCAGGGCGATGAGCCACAGACGATTGTGCAATAGTGGACCGCCACGCCGCCTTTGGCGGTTACTAGTCCCGTCATTGCGAGCGAAGCGCGGCAATCTGCGGCCTTGGGTCGCCGCGTCGGCTCTACGAGCCTCCTCGCGATGACACTCAGGCCGTCATTGCGAGGGGCCAACGGCCCCGTGGCAATCAACGGACTCGTGATGACACTCAGGCCGTCATTGCGAGGCAACGCCGAAGCAATCCATCATCACAAA
>CAYTWR010000003.1:87311-93030 GCA_964442225.1 uncultured Burkholderiaceae bacterium
GATGACACTCAGGCCGTCATTGCGAGGCAACGCCGAAGCAATCCATCATCACAAAACGGATCGTGTTTCTCAACATCATGAAAACTTCGAATCCAAGTGATCTGCCGTTTTGCAAGCTGTCGTGTCGCCGCAATTGCCGCATTCACAAATTCTGCTTCGCTGGTTCTTCCTTCCAGAAATTCCCAAGCCTGTCGATAGCCTACACAGCGCATGCTGGGCATCTCCAGGCTTAAGTCGCCGCGATCTTTCAAAGCCTGCACTTCATCTAAAAAACCGTCGCGCAACATGGCGTGAAAGCGCTCGGCAATTCGGGCGTGAAGCGCTGCGCGATCGTGTGGCTCGAGAGCAATCACGACAAGCGGCTCACGGTCAGGGTAAAACCCTTCTTCGTGCAAGCGCTGCTGGGCACTTTGCGCAATCAGCTCACTCATGGTCTTGCCCGTGTACTCGTAAAGCTCCAGGGCTCGCGAGATTCTTTGTGCGTCGTTCGCGGCAAGCCGTGCGGCGGTCACGGGATCAAGCGCCGCAAGCCTTGCATGCAAGGCGGGCCAGCCCAGTTGCCGGGCTTGTTGCGCAAGTGATTGACGAATTGAGAGCGGCACACTGGGCAGGTCATCTAAGCCTTGAGCATAGGCTTTGTAATACAACATGGTGCCGCCCACCAGCACAGGAATATTGTCGCGCGCACGAATTTCTTTTGCGGCACGGGCCGCATCGCGTACAAACTGCGCGGCAGAATAAGACTCGCTTGGGTCAATCAGATCAATCAAGTGGTGAGGCACTTGTGCACGCTCTGCGTGCGTGGGCTTGGCAGTGCCAATATCCATGCCCTGATAAACCAAGGCAGAGTCCATGCTAATGATCTCAATGCGCGGGTTTTCTTGTGCCAACGCCATGGCCAAGTGGGATTTTCCGCTCGCCGTGGGGCCAAGAATGCACAGCATAAAAAGGGCGCAGCCTTATCTGCCGCGCATAAACAGCCGATCCAGATCGGCCATTGAAAACTGCAGCCAGGTCGGCCGGCCATGATTGCACTGATCGGCGCGTTCGGTGCGCTCCATTTGTCGCAGCAGGGCATTCATTTCAGGAGCGGTGAGCATGCGGTTGGCTCGCACTGCAGCGTGGCAGGCCATGGTGGCTAATAGTTCATTGCGCTGGCCCTCAATCTGCAGGGCTTGGCCATGCTCGGCAAGCTCCGCCAATGTGTCGCGCACCAAGGTGGCGGGATCACTGTCGGCCAGCAAGATCGGTAGTGCACGAATCGCAACTTGTTGGCTTGCCAGCAGGTTCAGATCAAAGCCTAAGCGCTGCAAATCATCTTGATGTTTTTGAACAATCTCAGCCTCTAGGGCCGATGCATTGAGCACGATGGGAGAGAGCAGCGCTTGGCTCGGCAGCAGGCCCGTCTCTTGTTCAAACTGCCGCTTCATCGACTCGTACACAATGCGCTCATGGGCTGCATGCATATCCACAAGCACAAGCCCGGCCTTGTTTTGGGCCAATACATACACGCCGTGCAATTGAGCAATTGCAAAGCCCAGGGGGTGTTCATCGTTGCCACCCGCTGCTGCAAGCGGTTGGGCTGGAGTGTAAGTTGCAACCGGCTCTCGCGCTTGGAACGCGGGCGCAGTGCCAAGGTCAAGTGATGTGGTCTGCCAAGCAGGCAGCGCAGGTACGGTGTCAGGCACCGAGTCGGTGCCTGACACCGCTCGTGAAGACAGGGTGGCGCTCAGCGCATCGCGCACCGCGCGATAGACCGCTTGGTGCACGGCTGCGCTATCGCGAAAACGCACTTCGGTTTTGGCCGGGTGCACATTGACATCCACGAGTTCGGGGTCAATTTCAATGGCCAAAACAAACGCTGGCTGTCGGTCACCGTGCAGCACATCGCTATAGGCGCTGCGCATGGCATGGGCCAGCACGCGATCTTTCACGCAGCGGTTATTGACATAAAAATACTGGTCGTCGGCCTTGGGGCGCGAGTGGGTTGGGGCGGCTAGCCAAGCCCGAATCCGAAGCGGCCCTGCGTGCCCGTCGGCAGTGCGCAGCATGTCTTGTTCTACTCTTAGACACTGTGCAATACGAGTTTGCGCAGACCCTGCAGGAAATCTCAGCAGCGCCTTTCCTTGATGAGACAGTAGCCATTGAATTTCGGGCTGAATCAGTGCCACTTTGAGAAACGCGTCTTTGCAGTGATTCAGTTCAGTCGCCGGGGATTTTAAAAACCGTTTTCTGGCGGGCACTTGATCAAACAACCCCGCGACTTCGATATGTGTGCCTTGGCTGCCGGCCGCAGGCGCAACGGCCCAAGCGCCTTGGTGGTTATCGATTCGGCTGGCGTGTTTTTCTGCTGCCGTTTTGCTGGTGACTGCAAGCCGGGAGACAGAGGCAATTGCTGCAAGCGCCTCGCCGCGAAAGCCATGGGTCATGACCCGAGACAGATCCTGTAAAGAAGCAATTTTGCTGGTGGCATGGCGTTGCACCGCTAAAGGAAGTTCCTGAGCCGAAATTCCCGTGCCGTTATCGCGAACACGAATGGCGCGAATGCCGCCTTCTTCAAGCTCCACGCTGATCTGAGAGGCGCCTGCATCAATCGCATTTTCGAGCAGCTCTTTAATGACCGAGGCGGGCCGCTCGACCACCTCGCCGGCAGCGATTTGGCTGATGAGTGCATCGGGAAGAACCTGAATGGGCATAGGCCTACATCATCCGTGATTTTGCAAGCGGAGGGTTAGCCCGGAAATATCGGCGAATTCCCTCCATCAAGGCATCGGCCATTTGCTCTTGATAGTGCTGGTCGCGCAATTTGCGCTCTTCATCTGGGTTGCTGATAAAGGCCGTTTCGACCAACACAGAAGGAATGTCGGGCGCGCGCAGCACGGCAAAGCCGGCTTGCTCCACGCGGCTTTTATGCAAGGCGTTAATGCCGCCAATTTCTTGCAGCATGGCCTGTCCAAGCTTCATTGAATCTTTGATCTGGGCGGTGGTGGACATATCGAGCAACACCTCGGCGACCAATCGATCTTGGTGGCGAATATTGACGCCACCCACCAAGTCGGCGCTATTTTCTTTGTTGGCCATCCACCGTGCGGCAGCGCTGGAAGCGCCTTTCTCTGAAAGGGCATAAACCGATGAGCCCCTGGCGGTTGGCGACACCCATGCGTCGGCGTGAATCGAAATAAATAAATCAGCCTGAACCCGCCGAGCCTTTTGCACCCGGATATGCAGCGGCACAAAGTAGTCGCCCGAACGGGTCAGGTACGCCCGCATATTGGGCTCTTCATCAATGCGTTTTTTTAATCTTCTGGCAATCGAGAGCACGATATCTTTTTCATAGCTGCCGCGTTTGCCAATGGCGCCCGGATCCTCACCGCCATGTCCCGGATCGAGCGCAATTGTGACCAAGCGATTCACCACGGGTTTTCGCGCCAATGAGGGTGGCGACGCTTTGGCTGGGTCCGACATTTCGGGTGCGCGGGCAACAGCGGGCGGTGTGGCCCGTTCTTTTTCATAGTTGGCCAAAAACTTCATGAGCGGGTCGGCATCGACTTCGGGATACAGGTCAATCACCACACGCTGTTGATACTGGGCAATTGCCGGCAGGCTAAACACTTGCGGTTTTACGGCCTGCTTTAGGTCAAACACAATGCGCACCGTGTCGGGCTGAAACTGTCCAACACGCACCGCGCCAACATAGGGGTCGTCGGTGGCAACCCGCGCGATCAGCTCTTTGAGCTTTTCGTTGAGCACCGTGCCGTGCAAATCCACCACGAAGCGTGGAGGGTCTGCAAGGGCCTGAGTGCTGTATTTCAAGCCCTCGGTGTCGTGCTCAATGGCGACCCGTGTGTAGTCGGCAGCCGGCCAGATTCGAACTGCAATCACATTGGCGCTCGAGGCGCCAAGAGCTGGCCGAACCCCAATCAATAGCGTGGCCCCACCAGCAAGCAAGACGCTGCGTCGTTTCATGGCAGGCGGCCCGTTTTTTGAACCCATTGATCCCACTGCGCAAGCTGCGGCTGCACCTCGACCCCATCGCCTCGGTCATAAAAACGGAAATTAATTTTGCGGGGTGATGCCGCATCGGCCTCATGGTTCCAAGTCAGTGAGAGTTCAATATGAGCGGGTGGCAAACCTTGCGCGTTTTCTGGCCACTCGATGAGCACAATGGCCCGTTCGGTGAGCAAATCCCGAAGCCCTCCACCTTGCCATGCGGCAGGGTTAGCCTGCCGATAAAAATCGAGATGATGAAACACCAGGCCCTCGTGTTCGTAGGTCTCGACAACGCTAAAACTTGGGCTTTTAACTCGGCCACGAATACCGCAGGCACGCAAAAACTCACGCACCCAGGTGGTTTTCCCCGCCCCCAGGTTGCCTGATAGCGTGATTCGAAACCCCGCACGTTGGGGGGCTGCACCCAGTGCCGCCAAGGCCAAGGTGGCTGTGGCTTGGGCAAGCCTCGCCGAGAACCCTTCGTCGACTTGGTCAAATTCTCGCTCGGCAATCAGCGAGGCGTTTTGGCGCATACTTTTGTGCATGGTGCTTGATCGTGAACAGCTCATTCTAATTGCCAAAGGCTTGGGCTTTTCCCGTGTAGGTGTGGTGGACCTTGATGCAAGGGACAGCCTGCACGACGAAATGGTTCAGGTTGCCGATTGGCTTGCCGCTGGCTATCAGGGCGAAATGGATTATTTGCAGCGGCATGCCGAGATTCGTCAAAACCCCAGGCAGTTATTGAACTCCGCAGAAACATCAGTGCTTCGGGCGCTGGTCGTGACCATGGATTATCTGCCAGCTGCGACACAGCCTTCTTGGCAACACGATCATTCAAGACGGCTGGGGCAGCCCGATCAGGCGGTGGTATCGGTTTACGCCCACGGGCGCGATTATCACAAGGTGCTGCGGTCACGGCTTGCGCGGCTGGCCGAGCGACTTCAAGGCCAGGCAAACGGGCATTATCAATTTCGCGCCTGCGTAGACTCAGCCCCGGTGTTGGAAGTGGCGCTTGCCAAGCGTTGCGGGCTGGGCTGGCGAGGCAAGCACACCTTGCTCTTGAACCGCGAGCAGGGCAGCATGTTTTTTCTGGGCGTGCTGCTCACTGACATGCCGATTGCGCCGTTGCGATACGCCCCTGATCTTGCAGAGTCAGAGCAAGGCCACTGCGGAAGCTGTACTCAGTGTCTAGACGCCTGCCCAACCCAGGCCTTTGTTGCCCCCTATCGCTTGGATGCCCGGCGGTGTATTTCTTATTTAACGATTGAGCACAAAGGAAGTATTCCGCAAACGCTTCGGCCATTGATTGGCAATCGGGTTTATGGCTGTGACGATTGCCAACAGGTGTGCCCCTGGAATCAATACGCTCAGGTGGCAACGGTTTCGGATTTCGATGTGCGCAATGGCTTAAACGAAGCAACGCTGATTGATCTCTTTGCTTGGACCAACGAAGAGTTCAATCAACGGCATCAAGGCAGCGCGATTTTGCGAATCGGTTATGAGCGCTGGCTGCGCAATCTTGCGGTGGCGATGGGCAATAGCCTGGCCAAGGCGGATTGTCGGGAGCCTTTGCGCTCGGCCTTGGTCAGCGCTTTACAGGCTCGAGAAAATGATGGCTCGGAACTCGTGCGGGAGCATGTTGCTTGGGCGCTGGATTGCCACGGCCGCTTCGCGGCCTCGCAATGACGAGTCAACCGGCACCGCCAGCCGAATACGAACAACCGTCATC
>CAYTWR010000003.1:93130-100112 GCA_964442225.1 uncultured Burkholderiaceae bacterium
AACCGTCATCGCGAGGGCCGCAGGCCCGTGGCGATCCAAGCTCAAAGCAATGCATACCAAGCCGTGATCGTTGCCATCGACACCAAGGTCGATAACGACACCAAGCCCGCCGTCAACGGCCCGTTGCCGCCCATGCGCACCGCCAAAATATAAGAGCTCGTTGCCGTGGGCATGGCGGCAAACAAAATTGCCAAGTCGCGTTGCATGCCAGTGACCCCCAGCACAGCGCACAAACCCCACGCCAGAATTGGTAACGCAACCAGCTTAATGCCTGTAATCGTAACCGCCTGAATTCGGCCGCTCGTGTGTTGAATTCCCGCAAAACTCAGGCCTGCACCCACGCAAAGCAGCCCCAAGGCAAGGGCCGCCGAGCTCGCGCGATCCAGCAGGTTATCAATAATGTCGGGGGGCGCAATCGAGAGCATGTTGGCAACGAGCCCCGCAACCGTTCCCAAAATCAGCGGGTTGCGTGCAAGCTCTTTAAACAAACGGCCCGGGTGAAATGTGTTGGCCAAAAACGAAACGGCCAACAAGTTTGCAAGCGGCACAGTAAAGCCAATGGTCACGGCCATGAGCGCCAGGCCATCACTGCCCGCTGCACGCGAGGCCACTGCAAAGGCAATATAGGTGTTAAACCGAAACGCGCATTGCACGCCCGATGCCCAGTCATTTCGGCTCAGGCCGGGGATCAAGCGTGTGAGCAGCCCAAACGCGGCCCCAGCCAACATCGTCAACACAGCCACTTGCACCACGGCTGCAGTCTCACCCAACGCCAGGTTGCTTCGGCTAATTGCCGCAAACAATAAGGCTGGGAAAAACACGAAATACACCAGCTTTTCAGCACCTTCCCAAAAGCTTCGGGCAAGCCACTGAGCGCGCACCATGGCAAACCCAGCCGCAATCATGGCGAAGTCGGGAAAAAGAAGTGAAAATCCGTTCATGGCTGCTGAAAAAGATACTCAGTCTACCCTTGCTGCCCAAAGCCGTGCAGAGGTGGATCGTTTCTGCGATTCCTTGTGGCTCGAAGATGGCCTTTCGCAAAACACTTTGTCGGCCTATCGTCGCGACCTTTATGACTTGGCCGATTGGCTTACCACCCAAGCCGGTGCCGCGATCGCCTCGGCATCACGCGAGCAGGTGAGTCGGTATTTCTCTGATCGTTTCTCAAGCATTCGTTCCAGCACAGCCAATCGGCGGCTGTCTTCCATGCGCCGTTTTTACGGCTGGCTCATGCTGCAAGGCCGCCGTGAAGATGATCCTTGCCTATTGCTAAAAAGCGCCAAGCGCCCTACGCGTTTTCCAAAGGCGCCACTGGAGTCGCAAGTCGAGGCCCTGCTCAACGCCCCCGACACCAACACTGCTTTGGGCCTGCGCGACCGTGCCATGCTGGAGATGATGTATGCCGCAGGCCTGCGCGTGAGCGAACTCATTAGCATGAAAAGCATTAATGTTTCGGTGTCAGATGCCGTAGTGCGTGTGATTGGAAAAGGCGATAAAGAGCGCATTGTGCCGATTGGCGAAGAAGCCATGGCGTGGCTTGGCCGCTACCTGCGTGAGTCGCGCCCCCTGCTGTTATCCGCCCGTCAAAGCGATGCGCTGTTTGTGACTGAGCGAGCCCACGCCATGACACGACAGCGATTCTGGAGACTCATCAAGGGCTATGTTCAAAAAGCAGGGTTGCAAATCTCGCTTTCACCGCACACCCTGCGCCATGCGTTTGCCACGCATTTGCTCAATCACGGCGCAGATTTGCGGGCCGTGCAAATGCTCTTGGGCCATGCCGATATTTCCACCACACAGGTCTACACCCACGTGGCCAATGACCGGCTTCGCGCCATTCATGCGAAGCATCATCCGCGGGCATAGAATTGCAAGTCATGAGCTATGAAATGATTCTTGGCGTCATCGGTCTCGCATCGTATTTGGTGGGGTCGATTTCGTTTGCCATTGTGGTGAGCCGTTTGCGAGGCTTAAACGATCCGCGCACTTTTGGCTCTGGCAATCCAGGCGCTACCAATGTTTTAAGAAGTGGCGACAAAGTGGCTGCGGCCTTGACTTTGCTTGGCGATGCATTGAAAGGCTGGGTCGTGGTGGCCCTTACCGCAGCGATCGCTTTGCAGGTTTTGCCCGCCCATTTGCAAATGGGCGCAGTTGCGATTGCAGCGTTTGCCGTTTTTTTGGGCCATTTGTTTCCCCTGTACTTCAGGTTTCAAGGCGGTAAAGGTGTGGCCACTGCCTTTGGCGTGCTGCTCGCCTTGGACGCTATGCTGGGCTTACTGGTAGGCCTGATTTGGTTGGTAGTGGCCAAGGTGGGAAGAGTTTCTTCAGTGGCGGCGTTAAGTGCCGCAGCCGCAGCCCCAATCATTACCCTTTGGCGTCATGATCTGGGCGTTATGTTTTGGTCGGTATTGGGTATTGCGGTGCTGCTAGTAATTCGGCACAAGAGCAATATTGCGAAGCTGCTCAAGGGTGAAGAGCAGGCGTTTAAAAAGTGACGGGTTATTCCGCGAGCGACCAGCGCGGCCTCACCGTAAACGCGCCAGCCTCATGCGTCTGTGCGCCGGCAAGCAATCGCAACCCTGCAGCCCAGGCAATCATCACGCCGTTATCGGTGCACAAACTTGGCGGCGGAAAAATAATTTTCGCGCCTAACATCTTTTCAACTTCCGCCATTTGTCGGCGCAGCTCGGCATTGGCACTGACACCGCCGGCCACCACCAATTGCCGCACTCCGGTCGTTTCAATGGCCCGCTGACACTTGCCCACGAGCACATCGACGATTGCGCTTTGCACGCTTGCCGCCATATCGGCCTTGGCGTGATCATCTAAGGCATTCGCCGCTTTGAGTTTTTGCACATGCGTGAGCACCGCGGTTTTTAATCCCGCAAAACTAAAATCCAGTGTGGGCCGCTTTGCCAAGGGCCTTGGAAGATCGAATTTTTTAGCATCACCGTTTAACGCCCACTTTCCAATCGCGGGCCCACCGGGGTAGCCAAAGCCCAAAAGTTGGGCGGATTTGTCGAAGGCTTCGCCTGCGGCATCATCAATCGTTTCTCCCAGCATTTCATAGTCGCCAATGCCGTTGACACGCATGATTTGGGTGTGGCCGCCGCTGACTAACAGCGCAAGGAAGGGAAATTCGAGCCCTGCAGCACAACGGTCGAGCAAGGGCGAGAGCAGGTGGCCCTCGAGGTGGTGAATGCCCATAACAGGTTTGTTGATCGCAGCCGCCAAGCCCTGGGCGGTCGCTGCGCCCACGAGCAGGGCGCCCGCTAGGCCAGGCCCCTCGGTGTAGGCGATTGCGTCAATGTCTTGCCAGCGCATGCCCGCTTCGGCCATGACTTTTTCGGTGAGCGGCGTGAGCCGCAGAACATGGTCGCGTGAAGCGAGTTCGGGCACCACGCCGCCATAGTCGGCATGCATGGCGATCTGACTGTGCAGGGCCTGGGCCAACACCCCGTCATTGCGAGGCTGCGAAGCAGCCGTGGCAATCCACGGCCCATCGACACGAACCAGGGCCACGCCCGTCTCATCGCAGGAGGTCTCAATCCCCAAGATAGTTAGCGCACGCCCACTTCGGGGGGCTTCGGACGCTATTTTTTCGCTCAGAACCGCGCTCATCGCTTGCCAGAGGTCTGTAGTTTGTCGATAATCCAAGGTTATCCTTTTTTCTAACCGGTTTGAAAGAATTTACGAATGCCTTTAGTTCGCGTTAAAGAAAACGAGCCCTTTGAGGCCGCCCTGCGTCGCTTTAAGCGCACCATTGAAAAAATTGGCCTGCTCACCGAACTGCGCGCCCGCGAGTTCTATGAAAAGCCCACGGCCGAGCGCAAGCGCAAGAAAGCCGCTGCAGTCAAGCGCCATTACAAGCGCGTGCGCAGCATGATGCTGCCCAAGCGCAAGTATTAATTCCCAAGTCTTCATGCCGCTCAAAGAGCAGCTTTCAGAAGATATCAAGGCCGCAATGCGCGCAAAGGAGGGCGAAAAGCTCTCCACGCTGCGCCTAATTTCAGCGGCAATTAAGCAAAAAGAAGTTGATGAGCGCATCGAGCTTGCCGATGCGCAAGTGCTGGCCGTCATTGAAAAAATGATCAAGCAGCGCAAAGACTCCATTACCCAGTTCAAGGCAGGCGGCCGTCAAGATCTGGTCGCGAAAGAAGAGGCCGAGTTGGCAATTCTTTCGGCCTACATGCCGGCTCAAATGTCAGAGGCCGAAGTGGCTGCTGCTGTCGATGCGGCAATTACCGCTTCAGGTGCAGCTGGCCCACAGGACATGGGCAAGGTCATGGCCATTTTGAAGCCCCAGCTGGCCGGCAAGGCCGATATGGGCGCGGTTTCGCAGCTGATTAAGGCAAGGCTTACGAATTAGGCCTTGGATTGCCACGGCCTTCGGCCTCGCAATGATGGTATTTTTGTTTCCCATTATTTACAAAATAATAATTTTGTATAAAATGTGAAACATTATGCCTGCCGCGGCCCCTTACACGCCTGAAAATGTCCTAGCCAATCTGGAGGCGCTTGGCGAAACAATTCGCCACCAGCGCAAGATTCTTGGCGTCAATGCACAAACAGTGGCACAGGCTGCCGGCATTTCGCGAGTTACCCTGCACCGAATTGAAAAAGGCGAGCCGGCGGTCACGATCGGTGCTTACATTAATGCGGCCGCAGCGGTTGGCCTGCACATTTATGCATCGAGATCGAATGAACAGGTCGATGCACTTCAACACAACACAATTCCGGTTGAAATTGATTTGGCAGCTTATCCTCAGCTTGCAAAACTTGCCTGGCAGATCAGCAGCGACACACGGCTAAGGCCGCTCGAGGCTTGGGGCATTTATGAGCGAAATTGGCGTCATATCGATCAGGCAGCATTGACAGAGCAGGAGCGTCGATTGATCGAAGCGTTGGAGCGCGCAGTCGGAGAAAAGCTTCGTGTTTAATCGTCCCCATCACCAACGTATCGCGCAGGTACTGAGCCTGCTGAATGCACCGCTGTTGCGTGATCACGATTGTTTGTTTGGTGGCGGCACAGCGATCGCCTTGCGCTTTGGCGAGTATCGCGAATCCGTCGATATGGATTTCATGGTCTCAAATGCCGCAAACTACGGAACGCTGCGTGCATTATTTTCTGGCCCTCAGGGAATTGTGCCGATTTTTATTCAGGGCCAGCAATTGGTTTCACAAAAGCGTGAAGTTCGGGCGGATCAATATGGAATTCGCACAGTGCTTGCAATTTCCGAACAGCCAATAAAGTTGGAAATTATTCTGGAAGGGAGAGTTGCATTAGAGCCCCCCACGCCCAAGGATCATATCTGTGGGGTTGCAACACTAACCCTGCTCGACATGGCGACTACCAAGCTTTTGGCAAATTCGGATCGTTGGGCGGATGATGCGGTGTTCAATCGGGATTTAATCGATCTTGCAATGATGCAGCTTCCAGAAGCGTTAATGACGCAAGCGATCGGCAAGGCAAGTGTCGCTTATGGGGAATCTGTTGCGCGTGATCTCAATAAAGCCATCAGCCGCATGCTGACACGTCAGGGCTGGCTTGAGCGGTGCATGCAATCGTTATCGATCACCATTCCCAAGGCCGTCATTTGGGATCGTATTCAGAGCCTTGCCCCATGATTCCCCAACAATTTATTGATGACCTGCTGCGCCGCGTCGATGTGGTCGAGGTGGTGGGCCAGCATGTTCAGTTAAAGCGTGCGGGGGCAAACTATTCGGGCCTGTGCCCGTTTCATGCTGAAAAATCGCCCTCATTCACGGTGAGCCCATCGAAGCAGTTTTATCACTGCTTTGGCTGCGGCGCGCATGGCACAGCGCTTGGCTTTCTGATCGAACACCTGGGCCTGCCATTTCCGCAGGCGGTTGAAGATCTCGCACGCCGCGTTGGGTTGGAGGTGCCGCGCCAGGCCAATGACATTGATCCTGAGCAAAAGAGACAAGAAACTGATCGGCGCACGCGCTTAAAGTCAATGCTCTTAGAGGCCGCAAAGTTTTATCAGCGCAGGCTTAAAGATTCACCACATGCGATTGAATATTTAAAAAAGCGTGGATTGTCGGGTGAGGTTGCAGCCCAATATCACTTGGGCTATTCGCCGGAAGGTTGGCAGCCCTTGCAATCGGTCTTTGGTGATTACGCAAACAAAGATCTCGTTGATGCGGGCTTAGTCATTGAAGGCGAGGCTGGCAAGCGTTACGACCGCTTTCGCGATCGAATTATGTTTCCGATACTGAACCCGCGCGGCGAGGTGTTGGGATTCGGCGCCCGAACATTGGGCGCCGATGAACCCAAGTATTTGAATTCACCTGAAACACCCGTATTTTCCAAAGGCTACGAGCTCTATGGCGTGTTTGAAGGCCGTGCGGCAATTCGCGAAACCGGCCAGGTCTGGGTGGTCGAAGGCTATATGGATGTCGTGGCACTTGCACAGCATGGTCTGGGCCATGCGGTCGCAACGCTGGGAACTGCCACTACGCCGCAACACCTGCAAGCCTTATTGCGCTTAAGTGATCATGTGGTGTTCATGTTTGATGGCGATAACGCCGGAAGGCGTGCTGCTGCACGCGCATTGGAAACTGCGCTGCCTTTTGCATCCGAAAAAAATCGCATTGATTTTGCATTTTTGCCGCACGAGCATGACCCCGATAGTTTTGTGCGCGAACATGGTGCGCAAGCCTTGAAAGACTGGGTTGCAAAAGCAAAACCGCTATCGGCCTGGCTTATTGATTTGGCTGCTGAAGACCAGCCCTTGGAGTTGCCAGAGGGGCGGGCGGCAGCAGCGAGCGAAGCACAACGTTTGCTTGGGCTCATGCAAGCCAATGCATTGTGCGCACAAATTGCACGCGAGATCGCTCGGCGATTTGATGTGAGTGAGGCGTCTGTCATTGGGACTGCCACGGCCCTGTCGGGCCTCGCAGTGACGGGGGCTAGTAACCGTCACCGCGATGACCGCAATCCTTATAGCCGTCACCGCGA
>CAYTWR010000004.1:0-26643 GCA_964442225.1 uncultured Burkholderiaceae bacterium
GCTTCTCGGGGTGTAGCGCAGTCTGGTAGCGCATCTGCTTTGGGAGCAGAGGGTCGGGAGTTCGAATCTCTCCACCCCGACCAGGTTGCAGTACCCTGGCCTCGGACACCTGCCGGTAGCTCAGTCGGATAGAGCAACAGCCTTCTAAGCTGTAGGTCGGGGGTTCGATTCCCTCCCGGCAGGCCAAATGCTGGCGGGGCGGGAAAAATGTTTTAGCAGTGGTGGCCGTAGCTCAGTTGGTAGAGTCCCGGATTGTGATTCCGGCTGTCGTGGGTTCGAGTCCCATCGGCCACCCCACGCACAAAGCGCTCGCACCCTTTCAATTCTTGAGTGGCTGTCCTTGTGCTGACGATGCGATCAGCTCTGTGACTTTGTGCAACTGTAACAATTCTATAATATTAGAAATGTAATATTATGGCACTTAAACCTCGGAGTGTTCGACCATGTCTAGCCAGCGTGTCTTTAATGTGCTTTTTATCTGCACGAGCAATTCTTCGCGTTCCATCATGGCGGAGTCTATTCTTAACGGAATACGAAACCCTCACTTCAGGGCGTTCTCTGCCGGAAGCCACCCGAAAGGAGAGGTCAACCCAAACGCGCTGAAGTTTCTAAGCATGAATCGTCTGCCAACAGAGGGCCTGCGCAGCAAAGATTGGAGCGAGTTTTCCGGCCCGAATGCACCCGACCTCGACTTCGTGTTCACGGTGTGCGACAAAGCCGCCGGGGAAGTCTGCCCCGTCTGGCCTGGCCAGCCGCTCACCGCCCACTGGGGCGTTGAGGAGCCCTCGGTGAAAGACGGCGAGAGCAAGACCATTGAGCAGAAATATCTGGAGGTAGCCACGGTTCTTCGCAGGCGTATCGAATTGCTGCTAGCCTTGCCTGTAGAAAAGCTGGATCGTGTCGCTTTGCAAAAGTCTCTCACCGACATTGGTAAGGCCCGTTGATATGAAAAATCCACAAGCTACTGCCGCATTCAATGCACTGGGCCACGAGGCCAGACTCAACATCTTCCGTTTGATTGTCCAGCGCGCAGCCAAGGGTGTCACACCCTCAGAAATCGTCGAGCTTTTGGGAATTCCTGCGGCAACGCTGTCGTTTCACTTGAAAGAACTTGCCAATGCAGGCCTGATTCAGGCAACCCGAGACGGCCGTCAGCTGATCTATCGTCCGCAGTTTCAGTTCGTCAATGATCTGATCGGCTTTCTTTCCGAGAACTGTTGCAGTGGTGAACCATGCGCTATCACGGTTGCATTGCCCACCCGTAAAAAAGTCAAATAATCATGGGCCTTTTTGAACGTTGGCTCACCCTTTGGGTGGGCCTGGCGATTGTCATTGGGGTCGCCTTTGGTGTTCTGACTCCGGGCGTATTTGTCTGGATTTCCGAGCAGTCGGTTGCGCAGGTGAACTTGATTGTTGCGGTGCTGATCTGGGCAATGATCTACCCCATGATGATTCAGATTGACTGGGCTTCGATTCGCCAGGCGAGCCGAGAGCCCAAAGGGCTTCTCTTAACGATCGTGGTGAACTGGGCGATTAAGCCCTTTACCATGGCCGCGATTGGGGTGGTGTTTTTCAAGTTCTTATGGGCCGATCTTGTGCCTGCGCAAACCGCCGAGGAAGTGATCGCTGGAATGATTCTGTTGGGCGTTGCGCCCTGTACGGCCATGGTGTTTGTATGGAGCCAGCTGGTGCGAGGCAATGCCGCGTATACCCTGGTGCAGGTGTCGATCAACGATGTGATTATGATCTTCGCGTTTGCCCCGCTTGCAGGATTACTACTGGGTGTCACCAACATTGAGGTACCTTGGGAGACCCTCGTGCTCTCAACGGTGCTGTATGTGGTTGCGCCACTGCTTGCAGGTGTTGCCACCCGCCATGCATTGTTACGCAGTGGGCCAAAGGCTTTGGAATTGTTCATGGCGCGAGTCAAGCCGCTTTCAATCCTAGGGCTCATTGCAACAGTCTTAATTTTGTTCGGCCTGCAGTCGCAAACCATTCTGAGCCAGCCGCTTCTTATTGCGTTGATCGCCATCCCGCTCATTGTTCAAACCTACGGAATCTTTTTCGTGAGTTGGGTTGCAGCCCAGTGGCTACGGCTTCCGCACCCGATTGCGGGGCCCGCTTGTTTAATCGGCACCTCAAACTTCTTTGAATTGGCGGTTGCCGTTGCCATAGCGCTCTTTGGAATGCAGTCGGCGGCGTCGCTGGCTACTGTGGTGGGTGTCTTGGTCGAGGTGCCGTTGATGCTTTCTCTGGTTTACTGGGTAAACAAGCGGCCCAGCATTCGCTAATCTTGGCTGATAAGCCTGATCAGTAGGACAGCAATTGCCAATGAGACAGAAATCACTATCCAGACGCCGAGCGTCCTGCGGCTACGGGGGCTGTCTAAATTGAACTCATACTGAAATTTTTCAGAAACAATTCTTCCCAGCGGAACTCCAAGCCTGACCAGGGCTGCTTCAGTGGCATCGATCATGGGGGCTGGGCCACAGACCATGAACACGGCATTGCTGCGCAGGGGGGCGAGCGCTTCATCATCCAAAGCCCTCTTGAGCGTTTCTAAGTCAAGCTGGCCTTTCAGCCCGGGCAACTCTGGTGCTGGCTCGCCAAGAACCTGAATTTCTTTAAAGTCTTTTAGCTTGGTGAGCTCGATCAGGCTCGAAATTGCAATTACTTGCTCAGAAAGACGATTGCCCGTGATCAGGCGCACGGGCCGCGGGTCAGATTGATTCGTCAGCTCTTGTAGCAGGCCCACAAAAGGCGCAATCCCAATTCCGCCCGCAATCATTACGATCGATTTTGCATGCGCCGGAATTTGGAAGTGTCCGTGAGGCCCATCGAGAAAAGCGGGCGTGCCAATAGGTGTTTGGGGCAGCGAGCGCGTGAAATCACCCATTTCCTTGATCAGGAAATGGATCTCTTTACCCGGATTCGGTGCGCTGCTAATGGAAAAGGGGTTATCGGCATGCCGGCTCGCAGCGCCAAGCTTGAGCCAAGCGAATTGGCCGGGCTTGAACTCAAATGGGTGCTTACTGACAGGCTCAAGCACAAGTCTCCAGGTCTTGAGTGCAACCTTTGAAATCTCCTTGACCTTAAACGGCGCCCGCGCCTGCAGGTAAGGGCGAATGAAATAGACCGTGCCCAGGCTTGCCAATGCAAAGGCAAACAGCGCCCACCAATACACTTGCACCCCAAGCAGTTGCGCATAGCGGCCGCCATCTAACACATGATGCAGGCCACTTACGGCAACGCCCATCGCCATAATGCCGTGCCATTTGCGCCAGCGATCGTAATTCGATTCTGGTGCGTTTCGTTGTAGGGCCGAAAAAATAATGGCCAAGAGCAACAACATTCCTACAATGCCCGAGAGCAGCGAGGCGCTTGTCAGGCTGCTCGATTGGGCAAAGCTTGAATCGTCGGGCTTTGGTGGAACGCCCAAAACGGAATAAAAAAACGGATGCAACAAAATAAATAGACCGGCTGTGCGTGCAAACAGCTGATGGGCCTGCATCAGGAAATCACTGCCGAGAGTCGTGGACATCGGGCGAATTCTTCCCAGCAGAAAAAACTCCATGAGCACGGCCGCAAAGCCCACCATGGCCATGCCAGAGGCGAGGTCGTTGACCAAAGGCCTGTGCGCAAGCGTGCGCGCCTCGGGCGTCAGAAAGCTTAAGGCCACCGGCAGCAGCAGTAAGCCGATATACAGTAAGGCTGCGAGCAAAACGGCTGGTCTTTTCATGGGGCTATTTTGAGTAGTTGCTCGAGAGCAAGCGCTGGTCGTACTTGTAACACGACTGTCACAGTGGGCTTAGATACTTGTATTCGATATTATTAAAAAGTTCAAATTGAGAGCCTTATGAAAGTTGGAATTAATGGCTTTGGCCGAATTGGCCGTCTGGCCTTGCGCGCTGCAATGGGTGCTGCAGAACGCCCGCGTGAAGACCCATACCGCACAAATCGTCTTGATGTGGTGCACATTAACGAGACCAAGGGAGGCGCAGCGGCTGCGGCGCACTTGCTTGAATTCGACTCGGTGCAGGGCAGGTGGCGTGCCGATATTGCGGCACCCACTCCCAATGCAATCAGTATTGATGGGAAGTCAGTTCTTTACACCGAACATGAGGATCCTGCGCAAATCCCGTGGGGCGATCGGGGCGTAGATGTTGTGCTGGAGTGCACGGGTAAATTTTTAACCCCTGAGGTTTTGCAGGGCCACCTTGATCGGGGTGCCAAGCGTGTCATTGTTGCAGCGCCGGTAAAGACAGGCAATGTACTCAACATTGTGTTTGGCATTAACCACACGCTTTACGACCCTTCAAAGCATTCGATCATCACGGCAGCCTCTTGCACCACCAACTGCCTGGCACCCGTTGTATCGGTTGTGCATGAGGCGATTGGAATTCGCCACGGGCAGATCACCACGATTCACGATCCCACGAATACCAATAAAGTGGTGGATGCCATGCACAAGGATCTGCGCCGTGCACGCAGTGCCATGACAAGCCTCGCGCCCACTACAACAGGCAGCGCAACAGCAATCGCGCTGATCTATCCAGAGCTCAAAGGCAAACTGAACGGCCACGCAGTCAGAGCCCCGGTGCTCAATGCCTCACTCACAGACTGTGTGTTTGAATTAAAGCGCGAAACGACAGTTCAGGAAGTCAATGCCTTGTTCGAAACGGCAGCGGCAGGCCCATTGGCCGGAATCCTGGGTTATGAGTCGCGGCCTTTAGTGAGCGCTGATTACGCGCGCGATACGCGGAGCAGTGTTGTGGATGGCTTATCGACCATGGTGACCAATGGCACCATGCTCAAGGTCTATGCCTGGTACGACAATGAAATGGGCTATTCCTGCCGTATGGTCGATCTTGCTTGCTATCTCGATAGCCAAGGCGTTTAAGCAGCAATGACTTCTGCAACAAGGCATTACGCCCTTGTCACCTCGGCTTATTGGGGCTTTACGCTCACCGACGGCGCCTTGCGTATGTTGGTGCTGCTGCACTTTTACCAGCTGGGGTATTCACCGTTTACGCTCGCGTTTTTGTTTTTGCTTTATGAGTTTGCAGGCATTCTTGCCAACTTGATTGGCGGCTGGCTTGCCACGCGTTATGGCATTTCACGCATGCTGATGGTGGGGCTTTCGACGCAAATTTGTGGGTTTTTACTGCTTTCTTCGCTCTCGCCAGATTGGTCTGCAGTGGTGTCGGTGGCCTGGGTGGTATTGGCCCAAGGCGTTTGTGGCGTCGCCAAAGATCTCACAAAGACATCGAGCAAGTCGGCCATCAAGATCACTGCATCGGGCGCATCGGGCCAGCTGTTCAAATGGGTCGCCTGGTTTACCGGCAGCAAGAACGCCATGAAAGGTGTTGGCTTTTTCTTGGGTGGCCTCTTGCTCGAACAGCTAGGGTTTCGGGTGGCACTTTGGACTATGGCGGGTCTTTTGGCCCTTGTTTTAGTGGGCGTTATTTTTCTGTTGCCCCCGCTGATGGGGAAAAGTAAAGCCTCATCATCAGCGCGGGAGTTATTCGCAAAAAATCCGGGTATCAATCTTTTGGCGCTTGCCCGAGTGGGCTTGTTCGGCGCGCGCGATGTCTGGTTCGTGGTGGGAGTGCCGGTATTTTTATATTCTGCGGGCTGGACATTCACCATGGTGGGTGGTTTTCTAGCCGCCTGGACGATCGCCTATGGAATGGTCCAGGCCATTGCCCCAAGCCTGGTCAAGCGCAGTGCCGATGGCCTGAGTACCGAGGTGCCCGCAGCCCGCTGGTGGTCAGGCTTTTTAGTCTTGGTGCCCGTGGCGCTGGCCGCGCTTGTCGTGCTCAATGTGCAAAACCTTGAGTGGGTGGTGGTTGCCGGGCTGGCGGTGTTCGGAATTCTGTTTGCCGTGAACTCCTCGGTGCACTCCTATCTGATCCTGGCCTATGCAGGATCGGAAAAAGCGGCCGAAGATGTTGGTTTTTACTATGCGGCGAATGCCGCAGGCCGCTTCATTGGCACACTGCTTTCGGGCCTGCTCTATCAGTGGGGAGGGCTCACCTACACATTAGTGGGCTCGGCCCTGATGCTCGCGGTGTGTTGGGTCACCACCCTGTCATTACCCGCCCAAAAAGCGATCAGGCACTCGGAATGAACTCTTTATCGCCCTGGTGCTTGCGCTCAAACTTCAGGAAGTTGTAATAGCCGCAGGTTTTGCCGTCGGGATATTCCCGGCACACGCTGGGCCTTGCCTTGTAGATCGTGCATCGCCGCTCGTCTTTGTCGAAAAACTGGCAAACGGTGGCGTAAATATGATCTTTTTTGTGCTTCAGGATATTTTCCACTTCACCCTTTTCGTCGCCGTCTTCCACGGTGTATTGGGTAATAAATTTCTTCCACGCCGCCTGTTCAGTCATGCCAAAGTGTTCAGCTAGCCTGCGGACATCTTTCTTCGTGACTGTGATTCGGGGATAGCTGCAGCAATAGCCGGGACACTTGCTACAGTCGTATTTCACCTTGGACATGGCACAATTCCTTTATCGATAATTTTAGAATTCTATGATGAATGCAGGCCAACACGCCTTAAAAGTCGCGGTTGCCCGCGAGGCGGTCAAAGAAGTGCCCCAAGGCGGCATTATCGGCATTGGCACGGGGTCGACCGTGGATTGCTTTATCGATGCTTTGGCCGAGGCTGAGATCACGCTTGAGGCTGCGATCTCAAGCTCGGTTCGCAGTTCCCAGCGCTTGCAAAAGCTAGGCTACCGTGTGGTGGGGCTCAACGCCTTAACCGAGCCCATGGACCTCTATGTTGATGGCGCCGATGAGATCGACCCAAACCTTTGCATGATCAAGGGCGGCGGGGCCGCCTTGACTCAGGAAAAAATTGTAGCCAGCGCCGCCAAACGCTTTGTCTGCATTGTCGATGATTCGAAACGGGTAGAGGTGCTGGGGGCTTTTCCTTTGCCCCTAGAGGTCATTGAGTCGGCAATTACGCCCGTGAGCTGGGCACTTGGTAAGCTTGGGGGCAAGCCAAAGCGCCGCGAAGGCGTGATCACCGATAACGGCCACCCCATTTTGGATGTCCATGGCCTCAGAATCACCGACCCAGTGGGTTTAGAAACCGCGATTAATCAGATTCCCGGGGTGGTGGCAAACGGCATTTTTGCCCTGCGCCGTGCCGACCTTGCCCTGGTGGCATCAGCGGCCGGCGTGATTCGATTGCAACAAAACTGAAACAAAAACTACCTACACTCCATTAAAAATTTTAATCATTGGGGGCTTTCATGCCGCAACACACTTCTAAAGAATTCGACAAAGAGCTTGAAGCAATTCGCACGAATGTGCTTGAGCTTGGCGGCCTGGTAGAGGGCATGATCCGCAGCGCGCTTCAGGGCCTGGAAGAGGCCGATGTGCCGCTCTTGAAAGATGTCTTGCACCGCGAAAAGCAGGTCAATCGCATGGAAGTGGATGTAGATGACAAGTGCAACCATGTGATTGCCCGTCGGCAGCCCACGGCTTACGACCTGCGCTTTGTGCTGACCTGCATGAAAATGGTGCGCGATCTTGAGCGTATTGGCGATGAGGCCGAGAAAATTGCCCGCATGGCCCTGTACATTCACGAGAGCAATTCATCATTCACGCCAAGGGTTGAGCTTTCGCCCATGTACAACCTGGTCCTGCGCATGATGCGCCAATCGCTGGATGGCTTTGCCCGCAACGACTCCTCGAACCTGGCTGAAGTCATTCGCGAAGACATCAGCGTGGATGACCAGTTTCGCAACACCCTGCGCCTGCTGATCAGCTACATGATCGAAGATTCGCGCACTATTTCACGCTCAATCGACTTGCTGTTTATCGCTAAGGCGTTAGAGCGAATTGGTGATCACTCCAAGAACATGTCCGAGCATGTGGTGTACATGGTCAAGGGGCTTGATGTTCGCCACCAAGATGTCGAGGAAGTGGCCAAGCAGGCCCAGGGCTAGTTAGTCTTTGGGGGGAACATAGCCCGAGGCAACCTCTGCCCCCGACCCAAAAAAATGGTTTTCCATTTGCTGTGCCAGGTACTTGCGGGCTTTCGGGTCTGACAAGTTCAGGCGGTATTCATTGACCAGCATGGTCTGCTGGCGAATCCAGTCCTGCCAAGCCTGTTTGGAAACGGTTTGCCAGATTTTCTTTCCAAGCTCCCCGGGCACGGGAGGGAAATCAAGGCCTTCGGCTTCTTTGCCCAATTTGATGCATTGAACAGTTCTCGTCATGCGCGAAATTATGCCACGCGCGGTTGAAGAGGGGGATTTCCCCGGGATCGCTTCATGGCTTTCGAACAAGGCGATGGGCTAGTTTTAAAGCGACCATGGCAGCCACGCCGGCTGCCATGACCCACAAGGAAACATGCACCGCGCTGCGGCTTGCCGCATACATTACACTTGAGTAGGCGAGATAAGCACTCGAGGCACAAAACAGGATTGGTGTCATGGGGTAAAGCGGCACTTTAAACGGCCGTTGCGTCAGCGGTTCGCGCACCCTCATCACAAACACCGAAATACCCACCAAGGTTAGAAACACCCAAAACACGGGCGCAGTAAATTCCACCATCGCTTCAAATCCGTCGGTTTGAAGTGCGCCAAAGCCAACCAGCGCCAGGCAGATCGCCCCTTGAATCAGATACGCCAAAGTCGGGGCGCCTTTTTCGCCTTCCCACTGGGCAAGAAAACCGAGCTGCGGCCAGTCCTTGCCCAAGGCATAGTTCGATCGGGCCCCCACCACCATGGTGGCATTAATGCTGGTGAGCGCGGCAAGCGCCACAACAAGCCCAATTATTTTTTGGCCGACTGGGCCGTAGGCCGCTTGCATGACCGCCGCGCCGGGGGCCTTGCTTTGCGCCAGGCCGGAAATTCCCAAACCATGAATCAGCGCCCAGTTAATGAGCAGGTACGCAACCGTGATAATTCCCAGGCTAATGACAATCACCGGCACAACTGCCTTGGGGCCGCCTTTTACCTCAGAAGAAATATACGCCGCCTCGTTCCAGCCTCCGAATGTCAACAGCACAAACACCATGGCCAGGCCCATAAGGCCAAGTGGCGGAGCGCTGGAAAATGCTGCGGGGTTTGGCTGGGTGGGCGTTGTGAGAAAAACTCCTGCAAAGACCATTGCTGCAAGACCCGCCAGTTGCAACACAAGCAGTGTTGTTTGAAGGCCGGCCGAGGCCTGAATGCCCAAGATGTTAAATAGAGTTAGTGCGATGACAATCAATAGGGCCCAGATCACGGCAGAGTGCTCTCCAAGGCGGAGCACCTCGCTCATGTAATCGCCAAATACAAAGGCCAGCAATGCAATCGCACCAGTGTTGATCACCATGGCTTTTGCCCAAGCATAAAGAAATGACGCTTCTTTTCCGTAGGCCTTTGCCAGGAAATGATAGTCTCCGCCAGCATGCGGGTAGGTGGTGGAGAGCTCGGCGTAACACAGAGCACCGGCCAGGGAGAGCAACGCACCGGCAGCCCAAATGGTGATTGCCCAGCCCGGATCGCCAGAGATGCCCGCCACCATAGAAGGTGTTTTAAAAATGCCGGCACCGATCACAATGCCAACAATAATCGCGATCGCACCCCAAGGTTGCAGCAGCCGCCGCGGATCGTCATGTTGCATGCGCAGCGGCCCTAGTGATGGTGAAGGCCTTTAATGGCGTAAAACTGGCTGCCTGCACTGACATCTGCTTGAAGGTGATGCCCGGTGATTTTCGCCTTGACGGTGTGAAGTTGGTCCTGCTCGTCGATAAAGCCGAAGGTGAGTCGATCACCCTGAAGCGTTGGGCTCAATATCGGCTGAGTTTTTTTGTTCATGGTCATAGTGCCGCCAATGGCCTGGTAGCGTTGGCTCAATTGAAGGGTCACCTCTTTGTGAGTGCCAATGCCCGAGAGTGTCCACCGCCCTCCAACGCTCGCCGGCACGATCCAGAAATAGCCCTGAGCCATTTCAGTGTCGATTCTCTGGTCTGGCTCCCAGTCACCCATCGTGAAAGCGTGCGACACAATTCGGGTTCCGGGTTTCATCTTCAGCAAAGTTGGCCGCAACTTCAGATTCAGGTCGGGCAGCAAGTACATGGTGACCACGGTTGCTTTTGAGAAATCCTCTTTGAAGATATCGCCGGTAATGATTTTCACTTTGTCGGCAACTCCAGCACGCGATGCATTGCGCCGTGCCAAAGCGGCCATCTCGGCGTTGTATTCAATTCCAACGGCTGTGGCGCCAAAGTCTTTTGCTGCAGCAATTGGAATTTTTCCGTCACCAGCGCCCAGGTCGTAAACAAGATCGCTGGAGGTCACTTTGGCCGTTTCAAGCATTTTCTTGACCAACGCATCGCTTGTGGGCACCCAGATCACATCTTTGCCTTCTTGGCCGACCTGCGGCTGATATTTTTCGTCTCCCAGCATGGCGCTGGCATGAGTCGAGACGGCTGCCAGGGCACTGAGAGCGATGGTAAGCACTGCACGACGGTAGAGCTTCATGGTGTCGGACCTTTCTCGAGAGCGTTTAATCAAAAGCTGTCTGGGGCGTTCGGGACAAGTTACAGACCCGAAAATTTATCACCTAAAATCCCGGCATGTCTGATTTGCTTTGGTACCAGTACGGTTTTATTGGCCTCGTCTTCGTTTGGAGCGGCTTTGTTCGAAGTGGGCTGGGGTTTGGAGGCGCCGTGCTCGCCTTGCCTTTTTTGCTGTTGGTCATCGACGACCCCATTATTTTTCTGCCCCTGATCGCGGTGCACCTGATTGTGTTTTCCAGCTGGATCATGTGGCAAAGCCATCATCGAAAAACCCGCACCGGCGGCACCACCTCTTCCGAGGCCAATATCGATTGGCCTTTTTTAGTCAGAGCCTTAAAGGTCATGATCATTCCCAAAATGTTGGGGGTGGTGGGCTTGCTGACATTGTCGCCCAAGCTGATGAGCACAATTATTTTTGGGATTGTTCTGGCCTATGCGCTGGGGTATATCCTGAATAGACCGATTCGGAATAAAAGCAAGCTCATCGACAATGCGTTGCTAGCGGGTGGCGGTTATTTCAGCGGCACATCGCTCACGGGCGCGCCATTGGTCATTCCGGTTTTTGCAGCCCATGTCCCCAAGCACCAGCTTCGTGACACGCTTTTTGTGTTGTGGTTTGTGCTCACCGCAATCAAGCTCATCTCGTTTGTAGTGGCCGGGGTGGACTTGCAGCTCATTCACCATTTGTGGCTGTTGCCTTGTGCTTGGATTGGCCATGTGCTGGGCAATCGCATGCATGAGCGAATCGTTGCGGCCGAGACGCCCGCCTTTTTCCGTGTGCTGGGGTTTGCTTTGATTCTGGTGAGCGGGGTCGGCCTGTGGCGCGTGCTGGCGACTTAGCGTTACAACTTAGCCAATTTGCCGAAGGTCCGTGCAGGTCTCGCAGCCAAAGCGCTCACTCATTAAATGCGCCCACAGTTTCTGGGCAACGCTTTGTGGGCTAGCCAGTGCACCTTGTGCCTTGAGCTTGTCAAACTTGGGCCGCATGGGGAATTGTTCAATCGTGGTGGCGCGCACTTGCCCTTGCATCTCGGTGTCAATAATTCCGGGTGCAATGCTTTCAATGCGCAAGCCGGGGATTGCTTCTAGAGCGATGCAACGCGCGTGTTGGTCTAGGGCAGCTTTGCTTGCACAGTAAACGCTCCAGCCCGCATAGGGGCTGCGGGCCGCACCGCTGGAAATCTGTGCAATTCGTCGGTCTTTGCAGTGCTGGGTAGCGGCGAGAAACGCGTTGGTAATCGCAAGCGCCGAGCTTACATTGACATTAATCGTGTCTAAAATTTCCTGGCTATTGAGCGTGCCGTTAATGCCTACTGGCAAAAGCCGGCCTGCATTGTTGATCAGCACGGCCTGAGAGGCCATGGCAAAAAATATAGTGAGCTGATCAGTTTGCACAAAGCGGGCGACTGCCTGGGGGCTTGCGAGGTTGAGCTCTTGGCTTGATAAGCCCATGACATGATGGCCTTGCGCCTGCAAGAGCTCGCTTAGGGCGGCGCCTAAGCCGCGGCTGTGTCCAGTGATCAACACATGAGCCTTCATGACAGGCATTATAGAAGCCATGCAATGGGATGTAATCGTAATCGGAGCAGGGGCAGCGGGCATGTTTTGCGCGGCCCAGGTGGGCCAAGCTGGCCAGCGGGTGCTAGTGATCGACCACGCCAAAAAGATTGGTGAAAAAATTCGGATCAGTGGCGGGGGCCGATGCAACTTTACGAATCGGCAAAGCAACCCAGAAAACTTTTTATCGCGAAACCCCCATTTCGCAAAAAGCGCATTGGCCCGGTATCAGCCCCAAGACTTTATTGGCCTGGTGCGTCGTCATGGCATTCGATTTCACGAAAAGCATAAAGGCCAGTTGTTTTGCGATGACAGTGCACAGCAAATTGTGGACATGCTGCTTGCCGAATGCGCCATGGGCAAGGTAGCGCTTCGCCACCCGGTTGCAGTGCACGGGATTCGGCAAGAGGGCCAGCGCTGGTGTGTCGACACCAGCAGTGGGTCCCAGGGCGCAGGCCATCTCGTGATCGCCTCTGGCGGCTTGCCGGTTCCGGCAATTGGCGCGAGTGGCTTTGCATTGGATCTTGCCCGAGCGCTTGGCCTTGCCGTGGTCGATCCTAGGCCTGCTTTGGTGCCATTAGCGCTGACCGCGGATCGATTCACAGAAATCGTTGGCTTGGCGGGTTTGAGCCTCAATGTTCGCATCATCGGAGGGCAGCGTGACGCACCGTATGGCCAAGCGAGCTTTCACGAAGATCTGTTAATTACCCACAAAGGGCTCTCGGGCCCCGCAGTATTGCAAGCAAGCAGCTATTGGGAAGAGGGCCAGTCAGTGGCTATTGACTGGTCCGATGGCGCCGATTTGACTGAGGTGTTGGGTGACCCCAGTACACAATCCAAACTAGCCGAGTCGGCTTTGGCGCAAGTGCTGCCTGAGCGGCTTGCGCGAGTGTTGGCAAGCGAAGCGGGCTTACTGGGCAAGCGTTGTGCAGAAATTTCCAAGGCGGATCAGAGCCGAGCCATTGAATCGATGACGCATTGGGAATTCAAGCCGGCTGGAACTTTGGGCTGGAAAAAGGCCGAAGTAATGCGTGGCGGTGTGGATACACGAGCACTCGATAGCAAAACCATGATGGCCCGTGGGCACAAGAATCTTTATTTTATCGGTGAGTGCGTCGATGTCACTGGCCACTTGGGGGGCCATAATTTCCAGTGGGCCTGGGCCAGCGCTCACGCCTGCGCGCATGCGATTACAACCACAACATAACTCAAGGAAATCATTGATGAGCTTGCAAGTCAGCCGAAATGTTGTGAGGGTGCTATTTGCCGGGATAGTTTGCCTGGCGGTGCCCTTGCATGCGTCGCAACCCGAGCGTATTGTGTCGTCAGCAAAAACGGCGGTTGACTACTCGACGCTGTTGCTACAACTGAAATCGGCGCAAGTCGTTGTGCTGGGCGAGATTCATGAAAATCCTTTGCACCATGAAATTCGTGCTCGTTTGATTCGCGACCTTGCAAGGCCGCAGCTCACAGTAGTGGCCGAGCATCTCACTTATGCAAAAGAGGTCGATTTCTCTTTAGGCTTGCTGCCTGGCCTTGAGCAGGCCGGTTTTGAGCCCAAGGCCTGGCAGTGGCCCATGCATGCGCCCTTGTTTCAGTCTGTGTTGAATCAGCGCTTAAGACTGATTGGGGGCAATCTTTCAAGGGAAATGACCGTTGCGCTGTCGCGTCAAGGCGTTCAAGCATTGCCTTCGGAGCTTCGCGATTTGCTTCAAAAAGCCACGCTGACGCCAGGGCTCCAAGGCGCGCTTGAGCAAGAAATTTTCGACGGCCACTGTGGCTTATTGCCGCGTAGCGCAACACCCAAAATGGCTTTGGTTCAAAGGGGTCGCGACATTGCGATGGCCCGTGTCACGCTCGATCACCTTCCGGCTGTGCTCGTCACGGGCAACGGCCATGCCTGGCTTGGGGCGGGTGTTCCGCAGGTGATCAAGGCGCAGCGGCCAGAGCTTGCGGTAATCAGCGTGATTTTTTCTGAGGGCGATCCTGTTGATTACAACAGGGCGAATTTCTTTTGGATCACGCCTGTCGTGCAACGGCCTGACCCTTGCGAACAGCTCAAGCCTAAAGCCAACTAAGCGTAGGCAATCACTGCAACTGCTCCAGCAGACAAGGCCAAAATAAGCAGGGCGGTGAGCCGGGTTTGCATGTCGTCTCGTGAGGGTTGCACTGCCATTTCTGCCGGGATCGCCTGATCGCCGGTGAACATTGGCCCTATTAGGTCGTGTTTTTTGACAACGCGGTGAACAATGACCGCCAGAACATGCAGCGCAACCATGCCCACCAAGAACCATTCTGCGTTGCGATGTGCCCAGCCTGCCAGCTCTACGGTAGTGCTGCTGACATATTTCACCATGGGGCCATCGTAGAAAATATCGTCGCTTGTCAAGAGGCCCAACAATGACTGTGAGGCAAAAAGCAGGATTAGCGCCACCACTGACAAAGCGCCAAGGGGGTTATGGCCTACCGAGATCTTGTTTTGCCCCTTGAGCTCGGCCAAGATCGCTGCGGGCCCTTTCAGGAACTGTGAAAAACGGGCATGTACCGGCCCAACAAGCCCCCAAATAACGCGAAAAATCAGTAATGTCAGCACGGCGTAGCCGAATCGGCCGTGCCAGATCATGGCGTTGCCGCCGATCTTGACCGAGACAAACGAGCCGAGCGCTGCCGCCGCCAAGAGCCAATGAAACGCGCGGGTGGGCAAATCCCATACACGCACCTTGTTGAGGGATTGTTGTTGTGTCATGTTTATCACTCTTTTACTCAGTAGAATAAGCCTCGTATGAAAAGTTCCGATCTGCTGCAGCACGATCTTGACCGGGTAATCCATGCGGCGGTTGCCCATGTAACCGGGGGCATCTCGCCATTATCGACGCTCACCGCCTACATGGATTGGTTCACCCACCTTGCGTTTTCGCCGGGCAAGCAGCAAGAGCTTGCCTTGAAGGCGCTCGATAAAAGCGTTCAGCTCACAAGCTATGCCATGCGGGCGGCGACAGGCCGAGAGTGTAAGGATTGCATTGAGCCTTTGCCGCAAGATAAGCGTTTTGCTGCGCCCCAATGGCATCAGTGGCCCTACAATGTGATTTATCAGGGCTTTTTGCTCAATCAGCAGTGGTGGCACGATGCGACCAAGCGCGTGCGAGGCGTCCATCAGGAACATGAGCGCATGGTGAATTTTGCAGCTCGTCAGGTGCTCGATTTTTTTTCACCCTCAAATTTTGTCGCAACCAACCCTGAGGTGCTTTCTGAAACTTGGAAATCGGCCGGTCAGAATTTGTTTAACGGGCTGCAGAACTGGCTTCAAGACGCTTTGCGTCTGGCATCGAACCAGCCGCCAGTGGGTGTTGAGCAATTCAAGCCAGGGCAAGAGGTTGCAGTCACTCCCGGCAAGGTTGTCTTTCGAAATCACTTAATTGAGCTGATCCAATACAGCCCCGTTACAGAAAAGGTGCATGCAGAACCGATTTTGATTGTTCCGGCATGGATCATGAAGTACTACATTTTGGATCTCTCGCCCGAAAATTCACTGGTCCGGTTTTTGGTGGAATCCGGCCACACGGTATTCATGGTGTCATGGCGAAACCCCACGGCCGATGATCGTGAAATTGGCATGGATGACTATTTGAAAGATGGCGTGTTGGCCTCGTTTGATGCGATTTCAGCAATTATTCCTGGCCGGCGCGTTCAGGCCCTGGGGTATTGCCTTGGCGGCACCTTGCTGGCAATTGCATGCTCCTATATGGCGCGCAACAACGACCGGCGGCTGCATACGCTAACCTTGTTGGCCTCGCAGCTCGACTTCGACGAGCCCGGCGAGCTTGCTTTGTTTATTGATGAAAGCCAGCTCGCGTTTCTTGATGACATTATGTCTGCCCAAGGTTATCTCGATGGCAAGCAAATGCTTGGCGCATTCGCGTTATTGAACCAGCGCGATTTGGTGTTTTCTCGCATGATTCATGATTACCTCATGGGCAAACGACGAGCGGTTTCTGACTTAAATGCGTGGAATGCCGATGCCACTCGCATGCCCTATCATCAACATAGCCATTATTTGCATAGCCTTTATCTCAATAACGATTTTGCCCAAGGCCGCTACCAGGTGGAAGGCCGGCCGGTCGTCGTGAAAGATGTTCGTGTGCCCATTTTCTGCTTGGGCACCGAGCGTGACACGATTTCTCCGTGGCAATCGGTCTACAAGATTCATTTGCTCACCAATGCCGACATTACATTTTGTCTGACTTCTGGCGGTCACAATGTGGGCGTGGTCAATCCGCCCGGAGAGTCGAGCATTTCGCGTCGCTATCGTCTGGCCACGCGCGAGGCAAATGCGCCGTATATTGATCCGCAAACCTGGAACGAGCAGGCCGAAATTTTTGAGGGTTCCTGGTGGCCTGCTTGGGAAGAGTGGCTCAGAAAAACCAGCGGCGGTTTGGTGGACCCACCGCCAATGGGCAACCCGTCCATTCCAGGTGCTGCCTGTGATGATGCGCCGGGAAACTATGTGCTGATCCCTTAGGATCGCGCTTTGTTTCAGTCCTGATTTAAAAAGCGGTCGGCAAGATCGGCAAATTCTGCAGGCTTTTCAAAAAAGTGCAGGGCGCCCGTGTTTTGAAACACATGAACCTGCCACTTGCGTTTATGCCCAAAGAGCGACAATCCCCGGTAATCGGTAAAGTCGCCGCGTGTGCCGTGGGTGATCAGCATGGGCATTTCGAGCTGGTCGTAGAGGGTATGAATGTCTTTGCTAAAAAGCCTGCCACTTAGAAAACTCAAGGGCGCGTGCTCGGCATTGGGCTGGCGGGTTGTGAGCGTGTCATAGGCCCACAGGCTTTCATCAATCGCATCAGACCCCCAGGTGCGTTTCAAAAAATAACGAATCACAGAGGGCCGTGTTAGCCCGCGAAACACCGCTCCGCCCCAGCCTGGGCCCTGCAAGAGCCGATCGAGCCAGGCCATGTAACGAGTGCTTCCGGCAGGCTCTCGCAGGCTTCGGGTGCCGCGAAACCCGGTAGGACTCACCATGATCAGCCTGCGAAACAGGTACGGATGCTCAGCTGCGGCGCGCGCAAGAAACTCGGTCGATAACGATAAAGCAAGCGCATCGAGTGGGGCTTTTCCGCCTTGCTCGTAGGCGTGCCGAGCACATGCAATGACTGCATCGGTCATCATGCGTACGGTGTAGGGCATCGCCTTGCGCTCTGATAAACCATAGCCAGGAAGATCTAAGGCCCATGCGCTTCGAGATTTGGCGAAATGCTCGAAAAGCGGCTTAATTTCAGCGGCACAAGCCGCCGCGTTCACGCTGTGCACCAAAAGCAGCGGTCTGCCGCTTCCGCGATTAAAAATCGCGACCTTTCCAGTGTCCAGGCTTAACAGAGATTGATGGGCCTCAAAGGGAGCAATCAGCGTGTTGTCCATGGGGTGATGGTAACGCGGCGCGGGAAGTAAAATCGGCCCATCGTGTTCAAAAGGAGTGCTGTCATGCCTGGTCTTTTGCCAAATATCGATCCCGATGGCCTGCTCGAGTTCTCGGTGGTCTACACCGATCGGGCTTTAAATCACATGTCCAAGCGCTTTCAGGGCGTCATGTGTGAAATCTCCAGCATGCTCAAGGAAGTCTATGGGGCGCACTCCAGCATTTTGGTTCCGGGCAGCGGCACCTTTGGAATGGAGGCCGCCGCGCGGCAGTTTGTCACGGGCAAAAAAGCCATGGTCATTCGCAATGGGTGGTTTAGTTACCGTTGGTCACAGATTTTTGAAATGGGCTCAATTCCCTCTGAAACCGTGGTTTTAAAAGCCAGGCCAACTCACGCCGGGGCACAAGCCCCTTGGGCGCCGTGCCCAATTCAAGAAGTTGAAGCCGCAATCGCAAACGAAGAGCCGGCGGTTGTGTTTGCACCCCATGTTGAGACGTCGGCGGGCATGATTCTTCCCGATGATTATTTGTCGCGTGTTGCACATGCGGTGCATGCAGTGGGTGGGTTGTTTGTGTTGGATTGCGTGGCCTCTGGCGCGATGTGGGTGGATATGCGCGCCACGGGTGTTGATGTCTTGATCAGCGCCCCCCAAAAGGGCTGGAGCAGCTCGCCGTGTTGTGCCATGGTCATGCTCAGCGAAAGGGCCCGTCAGGCCATCGATCACACGAGCAGCACCAGCTATGCCTGTGACTTAAAGAAGTGGCTCCAGGTCATGGAAACCTATGAGGCGGGCGGCCATGTGTATCACACGACCATGCCGACCGATGCCTTGGTCAGGCTTTGGGAGACCATGAAAGAAACCCGCAGCTATGGTTTTTCCCGGGTACGGCAAGAGCAAATCGAGCTGGGCGAGCGTGTGCGACAGCTGCTCGAGTCTCGGGGTTACCCCAGTGTGGCAGCGCCGGGTTTTAAGGCGCCTGGCGTAGTGGTGAGCTACACGAAAGACCCCGACATTCAGAACAGCAAGAAATTTCTGGCCTTGGGCCTTCAGGTGGCTGCAGGGGTGCCCCTGCAGTGTAATGAACCCCCCGATTTCATGACTTTCAGAATTGGCCTGTTTGGGCTCGAGAAACTGCATAATCCCGACCGAAGCGTGGGGCACTTGGCGAGCGCGCTGGATCAGATCGCCAGCTGATCTTGTTGAACTCTTGCCCAGCTTGCGGGTCCTAGCCGCCGGCTGGGAGTCGATTCATTAACCGAAAGGAACTCTAGATCTTATGAAACGGGTCTTTTTATTTCTGCTGACCAATATCGCTGTCATGGTGGTGCTCGCCGTGATCATGTCGGTGTTTGGCCTGGGCCAGGTGCTGGATCAGGCAGGCGTTGGCCTGGATCTCGGGGCTCTGCTGGTCTTATCTGCTGTGGTGGGCATGACCGGCTCGATCATTTCCCTGGCCATGTCCAAGTTCATGGCAAAACAAATGACCGGCTGTCAGGTGATTGACACCCCGCGCAATGACATGGAGAAGTGGCTTTACACCACGGTTCAACGGCAGGCTCAGGCCGCAGGCATTGGCATGCCCGAGGTGGCCATTTATGACGCGCCCGACATGAATGCATTTGCCACTGGCATGTTCCGCGACAGCGCGTTGGTCGCGGTGAGCACTGGCTTGCTGCGTGGCATGACCCGTGATGAAGCCGAGGCCGTGTTGGCCCACGAGGTGAGCCATGTCGCCAACGGTGACATGATCACCCTGGCCTTGATCCAAGGGGTCGTGAACACCTTTGTGTTTTTCTTATCCCGCGTGGTGGGCCACGTGGTGGATCGCGTGGTGTTTAAGACCGAGCGAGGCCATGGCCCTGCCTACTGGATCACGGCCATCATTGCGCAAATCGTGTTGGGTATCTTGGCCAGCGCCATCGTCATGTGGTTTAGCCGGCAACGGGAATTTCGGGCCGACTCAGGCGGCGCAGATCTTGCAGGGCGTCAAAAAATGGTGGCGGCGCTCAAGCGCCTGCAGCAATCGATTAACCAGCCCCATTTGCCCGAGCAGCTCGAAGCCTTTGGAATTTCCGGTGGAATGGCCGATGGCTTTAAGAAACTGTTTATGAGCCATCCGCCGCTTGAAGAGCGTATTCAAGCCCTGGAGCAGGCGCGGTAATCACAACCAGTGGTTCGCAGTCAAAACGGGCCTTGCAGTTCACGCTAACGGCCCGTTTTCATTAGTCGCGATCAAAGGGGACCAGCACCACGGGAATGGTGGTTTTGACCGTGACCTTGTGCGCGACCGACCCCAGCAACAGCTCATCAATAACGCTGTGGCCACGAGAGCCCAGCACAATCATGTCGGCTTTTGTCGAGGCGGCTGCTTCCAGAATTACTTTGGCAGGCTCGCCTTCAACGGCTTTGGCGCTGGCGAGATATTTGTACACCTCGTATTCGGGGTGGGCCAAATCAAAGGTTTTGATTCGTCGGTTCAAGAGCTCTTCGCCTTGCTTATCGAATTCAGTGGGTAATTCGTCAGGGTGGTCATCCAGCAAATCCGCAGGAATTTTCATGCCCGGGCGCAGCACAGTAATGGCGTGCAGCTGTGCTTGAAATTTTTGGGCCAGACCGACGGCGTGACGAAATACGGTCGGGGATCTCGGCGAAAGATCTGAGGCGTAAAGAATCGATTTAACGGAGTAGAGCATGAGGTATCTCCCTGAGGTGCCGTCTGAATTCTAGGTGAATTTGCGGCCTAAAGCGCGCGCTCGCGGTAGGTGGTAAACCGTAGTGCCGTGCCTTCAGCTTCAATACGGTCCCAGACCGTGTCCTTTTCTTCCTGGGTCATCAGGACCCAGTTGGTGACCTCTTCAAAGGTTCTTCCGCAGCCCTTGCAAATATTGTCACCTTGCGCGGTTGAGCATATTGCGATGCACGGGGTGTCGGGGCGCGTTGTTTTCATGGCGTTAGGATAAGGCCGGATATTGCCTAAAATTCGCGTTTTTGGCTATACGCCTGCTAAAATTTAAATAGTTGTTTTTGATTAACTCTCTGGAGACCTCATGGCCACGAAAAAACCCAAAGCCGCCAAGGCAAAAAAACCCGCAAAAAAGGCGGCAGTCAAGAAATCCGCAGCTAAAAAGCCAGCTGCTGCAAAAGCATCAGCAATGAAGCCGGTTAAATCCGTGCTGAACAAGAGCGCCTTGGTTGCGCACTTGGCAGACACGACGGGCCTTGAATCAAAATCGGTGAAAGCAGTGTTGGCTGCGCTGGAAGAAACCACCCTGTCGGCCGTGAGCAAAAAAGGCGCTGGCGAATTTACTCTGCCGGGCCTCATGAAAGTAGTGGCTCAAAAGGTTCCCGCCAAGCCCAAGCGCTTTGGCAAAAACCCCTTCACCGGCGAAGAGCAGTGGTTTGCTGCCAAGCCAGCCACGGTAAAAGTAAAGATTCGCGCTCTCAAGAAACTGAAAGACGCAGTTCTTTAATTGTTGCAACCCAAGGTTCAAGGTTGGATCACCGGCCTTGAACCTCTTGTTTTTTAGCGGGGCAGGGCCACTTTGGGCATGCGCTCTAAAATAACAAACGCGCGTTGGGTCAAATACTCTGACTCTCGGTTGCGATCAAAGCGTTTGGGCGAGGGCAGCACCGAAGCAAGCCAAGCCGCCTGCATCGCGTCAATCTGTGAGGCCGGAACGCCAAAGTAGTGATAGGCAGCTGCCTCGATTCCAAAAACGCCGACCCCCCATTCTGCGGTATTTAAGTAGAGCTCTAATATTCTTCGCTTATCCAGGGCGGCTTCCAGCATGCCAGTAATGATCAGCTCTTGGAGTTTTCGCAAATACGAGCGATCAGAGGATAAAAAAAGGTTTTTCGCCAACTGCATGGTGATGGTGGATCCCCCTCGGCGTACCTTGCCAGCCCGCATGTTTTCACGGGCTGCTTTTTCAATCGACTCCCAGTCCACTCCGTCGTGAAATGCAAAGCCAGAATCTTCTGCGGCGATCACCGCTCGTTTCACCGACAGCGAAATGGCCGCGTAGGGCACCCACCTTTGTCGGATCGTAATGTTGGCCTGAAGCCGATCATTCTCGGCCCGCATAAATGCGGTGGTCTCGGGGTTATTAGACTGAAACCAAAGCACCTGCGCAAAGATCACGGCCTGGTAGGCAAGCAGGCCTAACAACGCCAGCCCTAATAGCCAGCGGATAAGCCACCAAACCGTCTTGGGCCTGCGCGAAACGGCTCTCGGCATGGTTAATGCGGGTGCTTTTCTACCCCAATCAAGGCGTCTAGGTTGTAGTGGGCACGGTTGTGACGGTAAAGCTTGATCACCAAACCCATGGTGCCGGCAACAAACAAGCCAAAGATCACAATGATTGCGTTGACTGGAAGCTCGACACGAACCAGCAAGGCATAGAGGCCAAGCATCAGCAGCACATTCAGGTTTTCGTTAAAGTTTTGGACTGCAATGGAGTGGCCTGCAGAAAGCATGACATGGCCTCGGTGCTGCAACAGTGCATTCATGGGCACTACGAAAAACCCGGCCAGCCCACCGATCAGCACAAGAAGCGGCACCGACCACTCAAGGCTTGTTACCAATGTCATTGCGGGGACCAAAAGCCCCATGGCAACACCAAGCTTGAGCACCGATGGGGTTTTTTTCAGGGGAATAAGTCGAGCGGCCAGCACAGCACCCAGGGCAATGCCGATTGCAGTAATTCCCTGCAAAATAGCCGCTTCATCAAGCCGCATGCCGAGTTGATCTTTCGCCCAATGCAGCACAATGAACTGAAGCGATGCGCCTGCCCCCCAGAATAAAGTTGTGACGGCAAGTGAGATTTGGCCTAGCTTGTCTCGCCATAACGTTAAGTTGCAATACCAAAAATCAAGAACGAGCTTGATCGGGTTGCGGTGTTGTTTCGGGTAGCGGGCACCGGTGTCAGGCACCCGCAGGTTAAACAGGGCGGCGATCAGGTAAATGCCTCCGATGACCAAAATGGCGCTTTCTGCGGGGTTTTGAATCCCCAGGTCAACGCCGGGAATATCCAAACGTATGAGCTGGCTGAAAAAAGCTGGGTTTACAAGAGCTCCGCCCACCATGGTGCCCAAGATAATTGAGCCTACCGTGGTGCCCTCAATCCACCCGTTTGCCGCCACCAGCTTTTCGGGCGGGAGCAACTCGGTAAGAATCCCGTATTTGGCCGGAGAATACGCTGCAGCGCCAAACCCTACGACTGCATAAGCGAGCAGTGGGTGGACGGAGAAAAACAGCAGGCCACAGCCAAAAATTTTGATTGTGTTTGTAATGAACATGACCCGCCCTTTTGGCATGGAGTCGGCAAACGCGCCGACAAAAGGGGCGAGCACAACATAAGAAACCGTGAAGAAAAGTTTTAGAAGCGGCTTCATCCACTCGGGAGCTGCGAGTTCAATGAGCAAGGAGATAGAAGCAATCAACAACGCATTATCGGCAAGCGAGGAAAAAAACTGCGCCGCCATGATGGTGTAAAAACCGCGCTTCATGAACTTGTTCGGATGGGACCTAATTCAGGCTCAAAGAGTGTAAGGCCTAATTATGTCCGGATTTTCCTGGCGCTGCGCCGGAAAGTTGATTTTCTGCAAGGTTGCCCAGGGTCATGGGTCGAGCGTTATCAGAGATAATCCCCGAAGTGCTAACGAACTGTGAGGCCTGCGAGCGACTCATGGCGTTGGTCAAATAGTTCTATTGGAATATTAAAGATGAAACCTTCTGTCTCGAATACGACGCTTGAGCAACTGTTTTCCGCTGCCCACACCGCGCATGCATTTGTTCCGCATGTCATATCAGATCAAGACCTTGAGCGTCTGTATGACACGATGAAGTGGGGTCCAACGGCGTTTAACGCATCCCCGGCTCGCTTCGTATTTTTGCGCAGCGCCGAGGCTAAAAAACGGCTCATGCCTGCCTTGTCTCCGGGCAATATTCCGCAGGTGGAATCGGCTTCGGTCACGGTGATTGTGGCCTACGACCGGCAGTTCTATGAACACTTGCCCAAGCTTTTTCCTGCCTACGACGCAAAGTCAATTTTCGAAAACAATGAAGCAGCCGCTCACGATGCTGCCTTTCGAAATGGCACCTTGCAGGGGGCCTATCTGCTGATTGCCGCTCGCGCACTGGGTTACGACTGCGGCCCCATGTCGGGGTTTGACGCGCAGAAGGTGAATGCAGAGTTCTTCCCCGATGGACGATATCAGGTCAACTTTCTGATGAACATCGGGGTGGCAGATCCGAAAGGAGTCTATCCGCGCAACATGAGGCTAGCCTTCGAAAAGGCCGTTCAGGTCCTGTAGCGAGAGGGCGAACCCTTGGTGGCGTCCTGAGTAAGGGCTGAGGAAGCGATGTGCTCTGACAAAAAATTCATGAGTGTAATTACGCGGTGAGGAATGTAGCGGTTGCTGGGAAGCACCGCGTAGATTCCCAATGGAGAAACCTCGTGCTTTTCTAAAATAGGGCTCACCGCTCTCGCGTCGAGATACGGTTTCGCAATGAAATAGGGCTGCTTAGAGACCCCCATATGCTGGGCGGCAGCCTCGGTCAGCAGCAGTCCGCTGTTGGCAAGGATTCGGCCTCGAACCGGCACGGTTGTCTTTTTTCCGGCGACCTGAAACGCCCACTGAGTCCGCGCTGGTGTATTGGAGTAGACCAGGCATTCGTGTTGTTCGAGCTCATGTGGATGTTGAGGCGTTCCGTGAAGTGACAGGTAGCGGGGAGAGGCAAATGTCACCATAGGGCACTCACCAAGTTTTCGCACAACATCTCCCGGTGCGTGGTGGCTGGTGATCCTGATTGCAAGATCGAGCCCTTCCTCGATCAGGTTAACGCGATCATCAGAGAGATCAAGCGAGAGATCGATCGCGGGATAGTGTTTGCTGAACTCCAGCAACCATGGCGTTAAAACCTGCAGGCCGTAGCTCAGCGGAATTCCAAGTCGAATCGGGCCGCGAGGCGTGGCTTTTTCACCGACCGCATCGGACTCTGCCGCATCGACCAGGTTAAGGATGACCCGGCATTTTTCGAGGTAAATCGACCCCGCCGGGGTGAGCGAAAGTCTGCGCGTGCTGCGGGTGAGCAGCTTCGCGCCAAGGTGTTTTTCGAGCGATGCGATTTGCCGCGTTACCCAGGAGCGATCCACATGCAATTGCTCCGCGACGGCAGAAAAGCTGCCCGTCTGCGCGACGCGCACAAAAACCTGCATTGCTTCGAGTCTGTCCATTGTTGCAGATTATGCAACAAACTAATGAATAAAAGCGGCTTTTTTAACCGGGTGGTCGTGGGTAGAGTCACCGGCATGAACACCAAACCGCTTCCATCATTGTTTGTGCCCCACGGCTCTCCTGCGTTCGCGTTAGCGCCAGGGGTCGCCGGCGCTCGAATGGCAGAAATGGCAAAAACCTTATCGACCGTTCGAGCCCTTGTCGTGATCAGCCCGCATTGGGAAACTAAGGAGCCGACCGTGGGGGCGGCGTCGACACTTGAAACCATTCATGATTTTTATGGCTTTGATCGTCGGCTCTACGAAATTCGCTATCCCGCGGCGGGATCGCCTGCTGCTGCGAGTGAGGTTGCCAAAAACCTGGCGCAAGCGGGTTTCAAGGTTGAGACCGATTTCGAGCGCGGTCTTGATCACGGCGCTTGGGTCCCATTAATGCATATGTTTCCCGAGGCCGATGTTCCCGTGGTGTCTCTCTCCGTTCAGCATCACGGGGGGCCGCAGCACGCTTACCAGATTGGGCAGGCGTTGGCGGGGCTGCGTGAACAGGGGTTTTTGATCGTGGGCTCCGGCAATCTAACGCACAACTTAAACGATTGGCGAAACGCCATGATTCATGGCGAATCGACACCCGCATATGTTCACGAATTCCCTGATTGGGTCGCTGAGCGGCTCCGGGCTGGCGATATTCAGGCCTTGTTGAACTATCGTCGGCTGCACAGCAGTGGCCCGAGGGCTCATCCTCGTGACGAGCATTTTTTGCCTTTTTTTACAGCACTCGGCGCAGCCGGGGAGCACTTTAAAGCCCATGCGTTTTATCGCGGCGTCTCGGATGTGGTGCTGGCGATGGACGGCTACCTGTTTCATTAACCTTGATTTTTTCACTTAACCTAGGAGTTATTTATGCACGTCGTTGAAAACAGCCTTAACTTTTTTGGCTGACTATTGTTTGTCGCCCTATTTTTGCCTGCCGGTGTGGCAAAGCTCACGGGATTTGAGGGTACCGTTGGCTACTTCAGCTCTCTTGGATTGCCTCTCCCTTCCGTGGCAGTGGTTGCGGCCATCGTGATCGAAATTCTAGGCAGCCTGGCGCTTCTTTTTGGGGTAAAAGTTCGCGCGGTAGCGATTGTGCTCGCGATCTTTACACTGTTGGCAAGCTTTGCAGGCCATGCATATTGGGCTGTGCCTCAAGACCAAATGTTTGTTCAGCAGCTTTTGTTCTTTAAGAATATCGCGATTGCCGGCGGATTGATTTTGCTCGCGATCACGGGTGCAGGAAAACTCAGTATCGATAACCGTCTGGCTCGGGCCTAGCCTTTTGCAAGTCTTGGCAAATTGAGCCCCTGGCATGCCCAGGGGCTTGATCTTGCGCTTTAGCAAGTGGATGATAGGCGCCTTTCATCGCACCCAAGGAGCGTTCAACGGTGATCAAGTATCTTCACACCATGGTCCGCGTGACCGATCTGCAGCAATCGATCGATTTCTACACCAAGGGCCTTGGGCTGGAAGTTGTGAAAACAAAAGAAGTGCCAGCAGGTCGCTATACGCTGGCGTATTTGGCAGCCCCTGGGGATCATCAGGCTCAGGTAGAACTTACCTACAACTGGGATTCCGAGGCCTATACGGGCGGGCGCAACTTTGGCCATATTGCTTACGCGGTGGACAATATTTATGAGGCCTGCGATCGCCTCATGAAAATGGGCGTAACTATTAACCGTCCTCCGCGCGACGGATACATGGCGTTTGTGCGATCCCCAGATCAAATCTCGATTGAGTTGCTGCAAAAGGGCGAGCCCTTGCCACCGGCTGAGCCCTGGGCATCCATGCCGAATACCGGAAGCTGGTGATCGTGCTGTTAAATTTGGTGGACGCGGCAGGGTTCGAACCTACGACCCCCGCCGTGTGAAG
>CAYTWR010000004.1:26743-36658 GCA_964442225.1 uncultured Burkholderiaceae bacterium
TTTGGTGGACGCGGCAGGGTTCGAACCTACGACCCCCGCCGTGTGAAGGCGGTGCTCTACCGCTGAGCTACGCGTCCGATATGGGGCTGAAAAGTTTACTCAACTCGACGCGATTTTAACAGCTCTCTGGCCCTCAAGCCGCAGCAATTACTTTGAAATGTCGAGGTAACAGTGTACGCAGGCAATCGCGCGACGGAATCTCTTGGGGTTAGCGAAAGCTTCCCCCCGACTGATCGGGCATGGCAAAGTCGATTAGAAGCGCTTGACCCCAAGCGCTATGCCGCCACGCGTAATCACTTGCTGGGTGCCGTATCAGGGCTTTCACCGTATTTCACACATGGCTTTCTGAGCCCAGGGGAAGCGGTCGATAAGATTCGCGAGCGAACGAGCCTTACACCGCAGGACAAGCTCTTTGCGGAATTCGCATGGCGATTGTTTTTTCATCATGTGTGGGCCCATCAGGGCGATGCCATTTTTGAAGACCTTCGTGCCGGGATCGACAACGTGCGTTATTCGACTGTGCTGCCCAGCGATATTCGTGAGGGCAGGACTGGGCTGGCGGTCATTGATCAAGCGGTCTCAACGCTCTACTCAACGGGATATCTTCACAACCACGCCCGCATGTGGCTTGCAAGTTATGTAATTCATTTGCGACATATTCACTGGAGGGCCGGGGCGGATTGGTTATATAGCCACCTGCTCGATGGCGATCTCGCATCAAACCACCTTTCTTGGCAATGGGTTGCCGGTACATTCAGCGTAAAGCCGTATCTATTCAATGCTGAAAATGTCTCGAAATACGCGCCGGCGGCTTGGCACTGCAGTGCAACGCCACTGGATACATCTTATGAAGCGCTTGAGGCAATGGCGCGGGGCCATCAAGAATCTGATCGTCGAGCATTTGATCGGCTCGCGCAGCAGGCGACACAAGACATGCCTGCCCTGGAGGAGCCAGCGCTTTTTGCTTCGCCGCCCGCCGCCAGCTTAAGCAATCTGCATTGCCCACAGCTGCACAATCTTGTTGAAACGCTGAAGGCTTTTAGTTCGATCGAACTCGTGCACCCGTGGGGCCTACGCACGAACTCTTTGGCGCCTGGCGTTGGGGGTGAACGGGTGTACCGGTTGGGTGTGGTGCACCTGCCATACTGGGCCCGCTGGCCCTGGAGCGAGCGACGCTGGAACTTTGTTTTAACGCGCATGGGAAACATTTGCGACGCGCTATTCATCGGTGATGCGAGAGACTTGCTACAGTTGTTGCCTGCCAAGGCCCGGTATTACACTGCAAATGACCTTGGGGCTAGGGAGACTCTAAACGCTTTATCAGAGCTGAAGTTTGGATTACTCAAACCCCCTCGGCTCGTTGAAGAGCCGTCAGGCTTTTGCCAATCGTTTTCAAAGTATTTTCGGAATTGCAGTGGCGGCTATCCCAAGCAGGAGATCACATGATTAATCATCTCGAGACAAACAATTTCGTAAAGCCGACTATGCATGCAACTAATTTCTCGATCAGGTTATTTGTGCTCTTAATTCTGGTGTTTGTCTCTACGGTTGCGCAGGCGCAAGTGCCTGTCCATGCCCAGGGCCTGAAGGAAGAGCTTCTTGTTGTGGATCTGGGGGCTAATCTCAAACAGGCTGGCGTACTCTCGGTGAAAATTGGCACCGCAGGGCACACTCGGCTGGCTGTTCTCTTGCCGGGTTACCCGTCTGTTGTTCGGCCTGTTGTTGAAAACGGCATTATGGTCAACTCAAAGCTCAATGGAAATTTCCTGATTCGCGCGCGCCGTCAGCTCGCAGATGAGGCCATTGCGACATTGATTGTAGATTGCCACTCTAACAGCGGTGATTATTGTTCCAGTACTTATCAGGCCTCACAAGAACGGCAACTGCATGTGCAGAAATTGATTGATGAGGCAAAAAAGCGTATTCCTTCTATTCAAGAGGTATGGCTGGTTGGCACCAGTATGGGAACTATTTCCTCCTCATTTATGCCGGTATACGCGCCCACGGCGTACACTGGCGCGATTCACACGGCTGCCATTACCGAGCCGCTTGCCCGTAACTCTTATCGTGAGCTCTCGGGGTTTGACTACAGGCAGTCGAAAGTGCCGCAGTTTTTCGTTCATCACAAAAACGATCCGTGCCACCTCACAACTTGGTTGGGTGCCAAGAGCCTCTCCGATAAATTTGGAGCAACGCTGATAACGGTAAATGGCGGCAGCGGATTTCAAGGGGGCGCTTGTGAGGCTTTCACTGAACACGGTTTTCGTGGAAAAGAGAAAGAAGTAATGGCTGCTATTGCGGTCATCATCAAAACGGGCCAGCCCGCGGCGCTTTCAATCGATTAGCCACAAGGCCCAGGGTCCAACATGACCGTCACCAACTTCTTAAACAGCTTGGGCGGGCTGGCACTGTTTTTGTTAGCCATGGCCATGATGACCGAGGGCTTGAAAACTTACGCTGGTCATCAGCTCAAGCGCTTGCTTGAAAAGTTCACATCAACGCCGGTCAGAGGTGTCATTGCCGGGTTCGTGGTGACTGCCTTGGTCCAACATTCGGGTGCAGTGACGGTGGCGGCAATTGGCTTTGTCAATGCCGGGCTCATGTCGTTTCGTCAGGCCTTGAGTGTGGTCTTTGGCACCAATATTGGAACCACCATGTCCGCCTGGCTGGTGAGCTTCGCTGGCGTTGATTCAAATCTTCAGGCGTTCGCCATGCCCCTGTTGGCCGTGGGCATTGCAGTACGTTTTGGGGTTGCCAACAAACGCTGGCAAGGGCTAGGCCAGGCGCTCGCAGGGTTTGGGTTGTTCTTTATGGGGCTGCAGATCTTAGAGGCGGCTTTTGCTGGCTTGGCTCAGCAAACCAGCGTAAAGCTTGGCCACGAAACCGCGTGGCCAGTTTTTCTGGCCGCTGGGTTGGTGGTGACGATCTTTACGCAGTCTTCCAGTGCCACATTGGCGTTGGTCATTACTGCGGCAGCTGGCGGCTTGTTGACGCTCGAGGCTGGTGCTGCAGCCGTTGTGGGCGCAAATCTTGGCAGCACTTCCACTGCGGTGTTTGCTTCTTTAAAGGCGACCCCGAATGCCAAGCGCCTGGCCACCGGCCATGTGTTCTTCAATGCGTTTACCGGGCTGGTCGCTCTCGCTTTGTTTCCCGTTATTTTGGCAGGCGTTGATGCGCTTGCTGGGTGGCTTCATTTTGGCGGAGATATTGGCAGCGAGTTGGCTTTGTTTCATACGCTGTTTAATTGCCTTGGTGTTGTGCTGGTTTTGCCATTTTCAGGCGTTTTGGCCCGCTGGCTTGAAGGGCAGTTTCGCTCCTTTGAAGAGGATCTTGCCAAGCCACAACATTTGGATCGAACACTTACGGATTTGCCCTCGCTTGCTGTATCGGCCTTGCGCCAAGAGCTGAGCCGTCAACGCAGCCTAGTGGCCGAGAGCGTTGTGTCGGGGTTGAAAGGCAATGTCCCCAGCGCCAGGCTTGAAGCACACATCATGCTGCATCAGGCCATTGAAAGTTTTATCGAACGGGTATCGACGAGCACCATGAGCGCCCAAGAGGCACAGGATCTTGCCATCGAGCTTCGTACGGCGCGCTATCTTGATGAAGCAGTTCGGGTGGCCGGTACGGCCTTGCCCATTGCAGCGCCGGCACTGGGCTATCCCGGGGTCGAGCGTTTAATTTCCTCGGCATTCGATTGCATGGCGTTATTTCAAGAGTCTCAGCAGGGCCGAAAGCGCGGCAAACTTTTACTGGAAGCACATGAAATGTTTGAGGCGAACTATCAACAGGCTAAACGAGACTTGCTCTACGATGCAGTGCAGGGCAAACGGCCCGTGTCAGAGACTGATGCACTGCTCGATCAATTCAGCGCCTTGCGCAGGCTTGTCGATCAAATGGTGAAAGCCGATATGGCGTTGGGCAATGTGGCCAATGCCTTAGCGCAATAATCGGCGTCCGGCGATAAACTCTCGGGCTATGACTGAAAAAACTTCCCCCAAGACCGTACGCACACGTTTCGCTCCGAGCCCCACGGGTTACCTGCATGTGGGCGGGGCTCGCACTGCGCTGTATTCGTGGGCTTACGCCCGTCGCCACCAAGGCGTGTTTATTTTGCGTGTAGAGGACACCGACCTTGAGCGATCAACGCCGGAGGCCGTGAAAGCCATTTTGGATGGCATGTCGTGGCTGGGGCTTAATCCCGACGAGGGCCCGTTTTATCAAATGCAGCGTATGGATCGCTATCGTGAGGTGATTGCGCAAATGTTGGAACAGGGCTCGGCCTATTACTGTTACGCAAGCCCTCAAGAGCTTGAGCAAATGCGCGAAGAACAACGCGCTCGAGGCGCCAAGCCCCGTTACGATGGCCGCTGGAGGCCAGAAAATGCAGCCAAGAAAAATCTTCAGCCACCGGCTGGCGCAAAGCCTGTGGTGCGGTTTCGCAACCCCGATATTGGATTAGTCACTTGGGAAGACGGGGTGAAGGGCCGCATTGCAATTTCGAACGAAGAGCTCGATGACCTGATTATCGCCCGCACCGATGGCACGCCCACGTACAACTTTTGCGTGGTGGTGGATGACATGGATATGCAAATCACGCATGTGATTCGTGGCGATGATCATGTCAACAACACGCCTCGGCAAATCAATATCTTGAAGGCGCTCGGTGCGCCCATCCCGCACTATGCCCACCTGCCGATGATTCATGGGCCCGATGGCGAAAAGCTCTCAAAGCGTCATGGCGCAGTCTCGGTCATGCAATACGACGAAGACGGCTATTTGCCCGAAGCGCTGCTGAACTATCTCGCGCGTCTGGGCTGGAGCCATGGTGATGACGAGATTTTTTCCATGGACCAGTTTTGTGAGTGGTTCGGCCTGGAAAACTGCAGCAAGTCGGCCGCACAGTTTGATTTTGAAAAATTGAAGTGGCTAAACAACCACTATTTGCGCAATAAGCCAGGCTCAGAGCTCGCTGCGCGTATCGTGACTCGCGTCAAAGAAGAGGGCTTCACCATTGCTGGCGGTCCGCACTTGCCTTTGGTGTGCGATTTGCTTAAGGATCGTGCGAATACGCTCAACGAACTCTCTGAGTCGGTCACCATGTTTTATCGTGAGCCGCCCCGTGAGTCCCTAGAGCTTAAAGAAAAACTAAGCCCCGAGGTTGCGGCCGCGGTCAAAGCATTTTTAGCTGAGCTGCCCGAGAACTGGCAGGCCGAGGCATTGTCGGCAGCCATGAAAGCGGTGCTTGCAAAGGCGGGCTTGAAAATGCCGCAATTGGCCATGCCGCTTCGGCTCATGCTCATGGGCCGCACCGATACGCCGTCGATTGACAAGGTCATGGCGGTGCTGGGCCGTGAGGTTGTGGTGCGACGAATTACCGAGCGGCTGTAAAATCCCCCAATGTCTGGAAATACCTTCGGCCACCTCTTTGCCGTCACTTCTTTTGGTGAATCCCACGGGCCCGCGATCGGCTGCGTGGTCGATGGCTGCCCCCCAGGGCTAGTGCTCTCCGAGGCCGATATTCAGCCCGAACTGGATCGCCGCCGGCCGGGAACCTCGCGCCATGTGACGCAACGCCAAGAGCCCGACACGGTTGAAATTCTCTCCGGGGTGTTCGAAGGCAAAACCACGGGCGCGCCCATTGCGCTGCTGATTCGCAACCAAGACCAGCGCAGCAAAGATTACGGCGACATTAAAGACACTTTTCGTCCCGGGCATGCCGATTACACCTACTGGCACAAATACGGCATTCGCGACTATCGCGGCGGTGGCCGCTCCTCGGCGCGGGAGACAGCCGTGCGCGTTGCGGCGGCGGCAATTGCCAAGAAATGGCTCAAAGAAAAATACGGTGTTGAGATTCGTGGCTACATGTCGCAGCTTGGCGAGCATGTGATTCGTTTTGAAGATCCCAACGAAATTTCCAACAACGCGTTTTTTGCGGCAAACAAGTCACAGATTGCCGAGCTCGAAAGCTATATGGACTCGCTGCGTAAAGCGGGCGACTCTTGTGGCGCGCGCATTGAAGTGCAGGCTTCGAATGTTCCGGTGGGATGGGGCGAGCCGGTGTACGACCGGCTCGATGCTGATATTGCCTACGCCATGATGGGCATTAATGCAGTCAAGGGTGTTGAGATTGGCGCAGGTTTTGCAAGTGTTGCCCAGCGCGGCTCGGTGCACGGCGATGAGCTGACGCCGCAAGGTTTTGTCACCAATCACGCCGGTGGCGTGCTGGGTGGCATTTCCACGGGCCAGCCGATTACGGTAGCGATTGCGATCAAGCCCACTTCGAGCATTCGCACGCCGCGCCGCTCCATTGATCTTGCCGGCAAGCCGACGGTGGTCGAGACTCACGGCCGTCACGATCCTTGTGTTGGAATTCGTGCAACGCCGATTGCAGAAGCCATGTTGGCCTTGGTGCTCATGGATCATGCATTGCGGCATCGCGCGCAAAATGCCGATGTTCGTATCGCCACTGCGCCAATTCCCGGCAGCTGCAGCTAGTTCTCCTGTTTGCGTGTGAAGCCCACCACACGGCTTTCCTCATTCTTTGGGGCTTACTTTGCTTATGTGGGGCTGTTTGCGCCATATCTTTCGTTGTGGCTTAGCGGCAGGGGCTTTACGCCTACCGAAATCGGTGTGTTGATCTCGCCCATGCAATGGGCGCGCGTGGTAGGCCCACCGGCCTGGGGTTGGATGGCCGATCATGTCAAGGGCACAAAAGGGGTTGCGCACTTGGTGCAGATCTCTGCAGGGTTAGCCTTGTGTTCGGCCTTGCTGCTCTTGATGGATTTGAATTTTTGGCCGCTTTTTTTGGCGCTGTGTCTCATGAGTTTTTTCTTGAGTGGCCAAGTGCCCATTACCGAATCCATGGCCATGCATGTTGGCCAAGGCAGCTTGAAAGCCTATGGAAGCATGCGGGTCTGGGGCTCAATCGGTTTTATCGTGGCGGTCATGTGCGCGGGCCCTTGGTTTGACCGAGTGGGCATTGCCTGGCTGCCCGCAACCCTGATTGGCATGTTGGCGCTGGTGGTGCTGGTCACATTGTGGCTGCCGCACCGGGAAGTGCATGATCTTTCTCCACAGCCAGTCAAGGCAAAGGAAATTTTTCAGGATTCGCGGGTACGTTATTTTCTGGGGGCTTCTTTTCTAATGCTGCTGGCCCATGCGCCGCTATATACGATTTTCTCTTTGTGGCTTTACGAGCAAGGCTTTAGCCGAACCGAGATCGGTTTGCTGTGGGCGCTTGGCGTGGTGGCTGAAATCGTGATGTTTCAGTTCCAACACAAGCTATTTGAGCGTTTCTCGGTGCGGGCCTGCTGGGTTGCTTCCTATGCGGTGACGGCGATTCGTTTTTTAATGTTCGCGTTTTCGGGCGGATCATTGATCGTGATTCTCTTGGCGCAGCTGTTGCACGCGGTTACGTTTGGCATTCACCACAGTGCGTCCATGTCCCTGATTCGGCAATTATTCCCGGCCAAGGCACAGGCACGCGGACAGGCGTTTTACACCATGAGCTCTTATGGGCTTGGCGGCTCCTTGGGCGGAATCGCCGCTGGTTGGCTGTGGGATGCGGTGTCGCCAGAGTTCAGCTTTATTGCGTCAGCCCTGGCTGCCTTGCTGGGCTTTGTTGTCAGTATGCTTGCGCTTCGAAGCGATCGCCCAGCCCTTTAGCCCAGGCCCTCAAGACGGCATAATTACAGGTTTCGCCGAAAACAGGAGAAACCTTTCATGGCCGGACGCACCCTTTACGACAAGGTTTTTGACGAGCATGTCGTGCATCAAGAGCCCGATGGCACTTGCCTGATCTACATTGACCGACATTTGGTGCATGAGGTCACGAGCCCACAGGCGTTTGAGGGGCTCGAGATTGCCGGTCGGCCGCTGTGGAGAAATTCCGCGAACTTGGCGGTGGTGGATCACAATGTGCCCACCACCGATCGCAGCAAAGGCATTAGCGACCCAATCTCGCGTTTGCAGGTCGAGACTCTGGATCTCAACGCCAAAAAATATGACCTGACGTATTTCAACATTAGCGATAAGCGCCAAGGCATTGTCCATGTGATTGGGCCTGAGCAAGGAGCGACCTTGCCCGGCATGACCGTGGTGTGTGGCGATTCACACACCAGCACACACGGAGCGTTTGGGTGTTTGGCCCATGGCATTGGCACTTCAGAGGTCGAGCATGTGTTGGCCACTCAGTGTTTGCTTCAGAAAAAAGCCAAGCGCATGTTGGTCAAAGTGGAAGGGCAGTTGCCCACTGGTGTGACGGCGAAAGATATTGTGCTGGCCGTGATTGGCAAGATCGGCACCGCAGGTGGCACGGGCTATGCCATTGAGTTTGGTGGCAGCACCATTCGCAGCCTTTCGATGGAAGGCCGCATGACCATTTGCAATATGGCGATTGAAGCGGGTGCGCGTGCTGGCATGGTGGCAGTTGATGACAAAACGATCGACTATGTGAAGGGCCGCCCCTTGGCCCCCACGGGTGCCGATTGGGACAAAGCCCTGGCGTATTGGAAAACACTGCACTCCGATGCCGATGCAGTGTTTGACAAGGTCGTAGAGCTCGACGCTGCACAGATCGAGCCGCAAGTCACGTGGGGCACTTCGCCCGAAATGGTGCTGCCAGTGGGTGCGAAAGTGCCTGACCCCGCGCAAGAAACCGACGCATCGCGCCGTGAAAATATGGAGCGCGCGCTGGCCTATATGGCGCTTGCGCCCAATACCCCACTGCAGGAGATCAAGATCGACAAGGTCTTTATTGGCTCGTGTACGAATTCGCGCATTGAAGATTTGCGTGCCGCAGCTGCAGTGATCAAGGGCCGAAAGAAAGCCGACAATGTGAAGCTTGCGATCGTGGTTCCTGGCTCGGGTTTGGTTAAAGCCCAAGCCGAGGCCGAGGGTCTCGACAAGATTTTTAAAGAAGCAGGCTTTGAGTGGCGCGAGCCGGGCTGTTCCATGTGCCTGGGGATGAACGACGATCGCCTGAATGCAGGAGAGCGCAGTGCATCCACCTCGAACCGTAACTTTGAAGGCCGTCAGGGCGCAGGCAGTCGAACGCACTTGGTCTCGCCTGCCATGGCGGCGGCTGCCGCGTTGGCGGGCCACTTTGTCGATGTTCGTAAGTTCTAAGCAAACGCTGAAAGAAATACATGAAACCATTAAAACAACATCAAGGGCTTGTGGCGCCAATGGATCGCGCCAATGTCGATACCGATGCGATTATTCCCAAACAGTTTTTAAAGTCGATTAAACGCAGCGGCTTTGGCCCCAACTTATTTGATGCTTGGCGTTATGAAGATGAGGGCCGGCCGGGCGTGGATTGCAGTACTCGACCGCTGAAAAAAGATTTTGTCTTGAACCTGCCGCGGTTTATGGGTGCCAGCATTTTGCTGGCCCGTCGAAACTTTGGCTGTGGCTCAAGCCGCGAACATGCGCCCTGGGCATTGGAAGATTTTGGTTTTCGCGTGCTCATTGCGCCGTCTTATGCCGACATCTTTTTTAACAACTGCTTTAAAAATGGACTGCTGCCGATCGTGCTCTCAGAAGCCGATGTGGATCAGTTGTTTGGCATGGTCGCCTCGACAGAGGGCTTTGAATTAAAAGTGGATCTTGAGGCGCAAACGGTTTCCACCCTGGATGGCAGTTTCGTGCGCAAGTTCGATGTTGAGCCGTTTCGCAAGCATTGCTTGATCAACGGCTTGGATGACATTGGCCTGACCTTGCAGCATGCCGACAAGATCAAGGCGTATGAGGCCAAGCGTCTGGCTGAAAAGCCGTGGCTGGGCACAGACCCACATCAGCTGGATCGTGTCGGGTCCGCTGGACCCTCGCGATGACAGAGGGGGCGTCATTGCGAGGGCCACAGTTCATTTCGTCATTGCGAGGGCCACAATCCATTTCGTCATTGCGAGGGCC
>CAYTWR010000004.1:36758-48767 GCA_964442225.1 uncultured Burkholderiaceae bacterium
CACAGTTCATTTCGTCATTGCGAGGGCCACAATCCATTTCGTCATTGCGAGGGCCACAATCCATTTCGTCATTGCGAGGGCCACAATCCATTTCGTCATTGCGAGGGCCCAAAGGGCCCGTGGCAATCCACCTGAATAAATTATGACAACAACCTTAAACATTGCAGTCCTTCCCGGCGACGGAATCGGCCCCGAAATCACGCACGAGGCCGTGCGCGTGCTCAAGCGCCTCTCCGAGCAAGGCCACTTTGGCTTGACACTTGAAGAGGCGCCGGTGGGTGGCGCAGGCTATCGCGCAAGCGGCCACCCCTTGCCTGCAGCAACCCTGGCCCTTGCCAAGTCGGCGCAGGCAATTCTGTTTGGCTCAGTGGGCGACTTTAGCCTGGATACTTTGCCGCGCGAGCTTCGCCCCGAGCAGGCGATTTTGGGTTTGCGCAAAGAACTGGGCCTGTTTGCAAATCTTCGTCCGGCCTTGATTTACCCCGAGCTGGCCGGCGCCTCGACATTAAAGCCTGAGGTTGTGTCTGGCATGGATCTCATGATTATTCGTGAGCTCACGGGCGACATTTATTTTGGCCAGCCACGCGGCATTCGTGTTTTGGAAAACGGTGAGCGCGAAGGCTTTGACACCATGCGTTATAGCGAAAGCGAGATTCGTCGAATTGGCCATGTGGCATTTCAGGCGGCGCAAAAGCGTGGCAAAAAACTCTGCTCGGTCGACAAGGCGAATGTCTTGGAAACCACACAGCTGTGGCGCGATGTCATGACTGATCTGGGAAAGCAATACCCCGATGTGGCGCTCACCCACATGTATGTCGATAACGCGGCCATGCAACTGTTGAAAAATCCGAAGCAGTTCGATGTCATGGTCACCGGCAATATGTTTGGCGATATTTTGTCTGACGAAGCTTCTATGTTGACGGGCTCAATCGGCATGCTGCCTTCGGCCTCGCTCGACGCGAATAACAAAGGCCTGTACGAGCCCATTCATGGCTCAGCACCGGATATTGCCGGTCAAAATCTGGCGAACCCGCTGGCCACTATTTTGTCAGCCGCCATGATGCTGCGCTACACCTTTGGTCTCGCACAGGCTGCCAATGCCATTGAGGCTGCCGTGCGCAAAACCCTTGCCAGTGGCGTGGCCACAGGTGATATTTATCGAGAAGGCTGCAAACGTGTTGGCACGCGCGAAATGGGCGATGCCGTTTTAAACAACCTGTAAAGAGATCAACATGAAAAAAGTAGGCTTGGTGGGCTGGCGTGGAATGGTGGGTTCGGTGCTCATGCAGCGCATGCAGCAAGAAAACGATTTCGCCACGATCGATCCGGTGTTTTTCAGCACCTCAAATGCAGGCGGTGCCGCGCCAGCGTTTGCAAGATCCAATGAGACCTTGAAATCTGCCACCGATATCAATGCGCTCAAGGCCATGGATATTGTGATCACCTGCCAAGGCGGCGATTACACCAAAGAAGTGTTTCCCAAGCTGCGGGCTGCGGGCTGGAACGGCCACTGGATCGATGCCGCTTCGGCATTGCGCATGGAAAAAGATGCCGTGATTATTTTAGATCCGGTGAATCGTCATGTGATCGATCAGGCCTTGGCCGCTGGCGGCAAGAATTGGATTGGTGGCAACTGCACCGTTAGCCTCATGCTCATGGCCATGGGCGGCTTGTTTCAAAACCATCTGGTCGAGTGGGTTAGTGCCATGACCTATCAGGCAGCTTCGGGCGCCGGGGCGCAGAACATGCGCGACCTGATTTCGCAAATGGGCCGTTTGCATGCAGTTGTTGAAAAAGAGCTGGCTGATCCGGCCTCTGCGATTTTGGAGATTGATCGCAAGGTCACCGATACGTTGCGTGCGGGCAGTAACGCGGGTTTGCCGGTAGAAAATTTCCGCGGTGTGCCTTTGGCCGGCAGCTTAATTCCGTGGATCGATGTGCCGGTTGATCACGGCCAAAGCAAGGAGGAGTGGAAGGGCGGCTCTGAAGCCAACAAGATTTTGGGCCTTGCCCCATTTCGCTCGCCAGGATCAATTCCAATTGACGGCTTGTGCGTTCGCATTGGCGCGATGCGCTGTCACTCACAAGCCCTGACGGTGAAATTGAAAAAAGATGTTCCGCTTGATGAAATTAGCGATATGTTGGCCAACGCCAATGACTGGGTGCGGGTCATTCCGAATGAGCGTGAGCGCTCAGAGCGTGAGCTCACGCCAACGGCAGTCAGCGGCACGCTCACCGTGCCGGTGGGCCGTTTGCACAAGATGGCCATGGGCCCGGATTATCTAGCCGCATTCACTGTGGGCGATCAGCTGCTGTGGGGCGCAGCCGAACCGCTGCGCCGAATGCTGCGGATTTTGGTGGGATGACGGAACCTGAATGCGCCTCGCCCTCGGCCTCGAATACGATGGCACCGATTACAAGGGCTGGCAAACCCAGCCCGGCGGCAACACGGTGCAAGACTGTCTTGAGGCCGCAATCGCGCACTTCACCACCAAGCCGCATGCAACGATTTGTGCAGGCCGAACCGATGCAGGGGTACACGCGCACGGCCAGGTAGTGCACTTTGACACGGAGATTGATCGGCCGTCATGGAACTGGGTGCGCGGCCTAAATGCATTGCTCCCTGAATCAATCGCGGTGCAATGGGCTGCCCCTGTCAGCGACGCATTTCATGCGCGCTACTCGGCAATCGCCCGTGAATATATTTATCGCATTGATCACTCGCCCACACGATCACCGTTAGCCGCCCGAACTGCCACTTGGTTTTATCAGCCGCTTGATCTTCAGGCCATGCAGTCTGCGGCGTCGCTGCTGGTCGGCACCCACGATTTCAGCGCTTTTCGTTCCGCAGAGTGTCAGGCCAAGTCGCCAATTCGTACGCTTGAACATTTTCGAATCGAGCGGCACGGCGCCATGATTGTTTGCTCCTTGCGGGCGAATGCATTCTTGCATCATATGGTGCGAAATCTGGTTGGCGCGGTGGTCGAGGTGGCACGAGGCGCTCGTCCTGTGACTTGGATCGTTGACGTATTGCAGGGCAAAGACCGTGCCCGCGCCGCCCGTACTTTTCCGGCCCGGGGGCTGTGTCTCGAAAAGGTCGAGTACGATTCAAGCTTGCTATGCGTACCCGAATCAAAATTTGTGGATTAACCCGAGAGCAAGATGTCGAGGCGGCCGTTGAGGCCGGTGTCGATGCCCTGGGCTTTGTGTTTTACAACCAAAGCCCGCGCAGCGTCTCGGCGCTACGTGCCCGGGAATTGATTCGGCAGGTACCCGCCTGGGTCTGTACCGTGGGGCTTTTCGTAAATGCCTCGCGATCGGAAATGCTGGCAGTGGCGGATCAGGCCGGAATTTCACATCTTCAGCTGCACGGCGATGAATCACCGCAGGATTGCATGGGCCTGGGCCGGCCCGTCATCAAGGCGCTTCGGGTCAAGACTGGCCTTGCAGGGCCCGCGGTTGCTGAAGAGATTTCCAGGCTCTCTGGCCTGATGCGAGCCTATTCAGACTGCCAGGCCCTGCTCTTTGACTCGGAAAGTGTTGGCTTTGGGGGCAGCGGCCAGGCCTTCGACTGGAGCGTGCTGGAGGCATCGCTGGCCCAATTCCCCTTGCGCAGCGCTACCTGGGTGCTGTCCGGGGGGCTAGAATCGGGCTCTGTAGGCAGTGCCATTAGACGCTTATCGCCGCCTTGTGTCGATGTGAGCAGCGGTGTGGAGTCGCTAAAAGATGGCAAGCCGTTAAGAGGAATTAAAGATGCGCAAAGAATCGCGCAATTTGTTGATGCTGTGCGTGCAGCCTGAGCCTAGCCAAAGCGAGCAGTCATGAAACCGAATGAACTTCCGATCACGCCTCCCGAATCCGGCCCTTATCACTACCCCGACAATCGCGGCCACTTTGGCCCTTACGGCGGCAGTTTCGTTTCCGAGACGCTGACCCAGGCGCTGGATGAACTGCGTCAGGCTTACGATCACTACAAAAACGATCCCGATTTTCTAGAAGAGTTTCACCGCGAGCTCAAGCATTTCGTGGGCCGGCCCAGCCCCGTGTATCACGCCAAGCGTTGGTCGGAAATGTTGGGTGGCGCTCAAATTTACTTCAAGCGCGAAGATCTCAATCACACCGGCGCGCACAAGGTCAACAACACCATTGGCCAGGCGCTTTTGGCCCGCCGCATGGGCAAGCCGCGAGTCATTGCAGAAACCGGTGCAGGCCAGCATGGCGTGGCCTCTGCCACTGTGGCCGCGCGCTTTGGCATGGAATGTGTGGTGTATATGGGCGCGACCGATGTGGCGCGCCAAGCGGCCAATGTCTATCGCATGAAACTTTTGGGCGCAACGGTCGTGCCGGTGGAAAGTGGCTCGCGCACATTAAAAGATGCGCTTAATGAAGCCATGCGTGACTGGGTCACCAATGTTGAAAACACTTATTACATTATCGGCACGGTGGCTGGCCCACACCCTTACCCCATGATGGTTCGGGATTTCAATTCGGTAGTGGGCAAAGAGTGCTTATGGCAAATGCCCGAAATGATTGGCCGACAGCCCGATATGATCGTGGCCTGCGTGGGTGGCGGCAGCAACGCCATGGGCGTGTTTTACGATTACCTGAATATCCCCGGCGTTGAGCTTGTCGGTGTTGAGGCGGGTGGCCACGGCATTGCAAGCGGCCAGCATGCGGCGACGCTCAGTGCGGGAACTCCCGGTGTCTTGCATGGCAATCGCACCTATCTCATGCAAGATGAATCCGGCCAAATTATTGAAACCCACTCGGTGTCTGCGGGGCTCGATTACCCCGGTGTGGGTCCCGAGCACGCCTGGCTGAAAGATACGGGGCGGGCCAGTTATGTCGCCATTACCGACGATGAAGCCCTTGAGGCTTTCCACACCTGCTGCCGCATTGAGGGCATTATTCCTGCGTTAGAAACCAGCCACGCGCTGGCCTATGCAGCAAAAATTGCGCCGACCCTGGCCAAAGACAAAGCCATTTTGGTCAACCTCTCGGGCCGTGGCGACAAGGACATGCACACGGTTGCCGAAAAAAGCGGGCTCTCTCTCTGATATGTCTCGAATACAAGCCACTTTTGAATCACTGAAACGCCAAGGCAAAACCGGGCTGGTGCCCTACATTACCGCAGGCGATCCTTCCCGCGAATCGGTATTGGCGCTTATGCATGCCCTGGTGGCCAATGGCGCCGATGTGCTCGAGTTGGGGGTTCCGTTTTCCGATCCCATGGCCGATGGCCCGGTGATTCAGCGATCAAGCGAGCGCGCCTTATCGCGCCATGTCACCTTGCAAGATTGTCTGGATTGGGTGGCCGAGTTTCGTAAGACCGATTCTCGCACGCCGGTTGTGCTCATGGGTTATGCCAACCCTATTGAGCGCTTTGGGGTGAATGCCTTTGTTCAAGCGGCTCAACAAGCCGGTGTCGATGGCACGATTGTGGTGGACTATCCGCCAGAAGAATGTGAGTCCTTTAGTGCCGCCTTGCATGCGGCCGATCTTGACCCGGTGTTTTTGCTGGCCCCCACTTCTACCGAAAAGCGCATGCAAGACGTGGCCCGGCTGGGTTCGGGCTATTTGTATTACGTGTCGCTTCGGGGCGTTACCGGTGCTGCCAATCTCGATACGCAGTCGGTTGCCGAGCGCGTGCAATTGATTCGTCAACACACCGACATGCCGATTGGCGTGGGCTTTGGCATTAGCGATGCGCAATCGGCCACGGCGGTAGCGCAGTGTGCCGATGCAGTGGTGATTGGCAGTGCCTTGATTCGGCTGATGGAAGACGCACAGAGAACAGCGCAAGACCCCATTGAAGCAGCGGGGCGTTTTATGGCGGGCATTCGGCAAGCGTTAGATTCCATGCCCGCAAAAGTTTCTACGGAGGCCGCATGAGCTGGCTTGAAAAAATTCTTCCCCCGAAAATTCAGCGCTCCGAGGCAAAACGGCGCAGCGTGCCCGAGGGCCTGTGGCTAAAGTGCCCCGCCTGTGAATCGGTCTTGTATCGGGCTGATTTGGATGGCAATCAACAGGTTTGCCCCAAGTGTGATCACCACCTGCGCATTCGTGCCCGCGAGCGTTTGGATAAATTGCTTGACCCTGAGGGCCGTTATGAAATTGGCCAGGAAGTGTTGCCGGTCGATACCCTGAAATTCAAAGACAGCCGCAAATATCCTGATCGTCTGTCAGAAGCCATGGAGCAAACCGGCGAGACCGATGCCTTGATTGCCATGAGCGGCGCCATCAAGTCGGTGCCGGTGGTGGTGGCCTGCTTTGAGTTTGAGTTCATGGGTGGCTCCATGGGCTCGGTGGTGGGGGAGCGCTTTGTGCGCGCTGCAGAGGCGGCGTATGAAAATCGTGTGCCGTTTATTAGTATCACCGCAAGTGGCGGCGCGCGTATGCAAGAGGGGCTGTTGTCGCTAATGCAAATGGCCCGCACCACGGCGGTGTTGCAGCAGTTAGCCAGCGTGAAGCTGCCTTACATTTCCATACTTACCGATCCCACCATGGGCGGGGTCTCGGCAAGCTTTGCATTTTTGGGCGATGTGGTGATTGCAGAGCCCAAAGCGCTTGTGGGCTTTGCAGGCCCACGTGTCATTGAGCAGACCGTTCGCGAAAAACTTCCAGCGGGCTTTCAGCGTGCAGAGTTCTTGCTTGAAAAAGGCGCCATTGATCGAATTGTTGATCGCCGAAAAATGCGAGATGAGCTTGCCGATTTGCTCACCTTGCTCTTGAGACAGCCTGCCATTTCGAATTGAGCCTAAGTCACTGGCTTGACAGTATTTCTGCGCGCCACCCCAAGGCGATCGACTTGGGGCTTGAGCGGGTTCGTCGCGTCGCGACGCAAATGGGCTTTGAAGAGGGCGAGCAGGGCATTTCGCTTGGCGGTGTTGCCATTGTGGTGGGCGGCACCAATGGCAAAGGATCGACGTGCGGCATGTTGCAATCCATTTTGCTGCGGGCGGGCTATCGCGTCGCCATGTACACCTCGCCGCATTTGCTCAACTTCAACGAGCGGCTGCGCATCAATGGTGAGGTGGTCAGTGACGAGGAGTTGATCGCGGCCTTTGAACGAGTTCAGGCCGCAGATTGCAGTGGACCGCCACGGCCGAAAGACGGCCTCGCGGTGACGGTTAAACAAGGCAACCGTCATTGCGAGCCCGCAACAGCGGGCGCGGCAATCCAATCCCTGACCTACTTCGAATTCACCACGCTCGCCATCTTCGACATCATTCGCCGGGCACAAGTTGATGTTGCAATTCTGGAAATCGGCCTGGGCGGCCGTTTAGATGCCGTGAATATTGTCGATACCGATTGTGCTGTGCTGGTGTCGATTGCCATGGACCATCAGGATTATCTTGGCGACACCCGTGAAAAAATCGGGTGGGAAAAGGCCCACATTGCGCGGCGTGGCCGGCCTTTTGTTTGCGCCGATCCTGAGCCACCGGCAACTGTGACCGAAGTGGTTAACGCAATCGGTGCCGATGTGTGGCAGCTCGGCCTTGATTTCAATTACCAAGGTGATCGTCAGCAATGGAGCTGGGCCGGTCGAGGCTTGCGGCGCAGCGCCTTGGCCTACCCTGCATTGCGCGGCGTGAATCAGTTGATCAATGCTTCGGCAGCGCTTGCCGCGTTGGCAGCCTTGCGCGACAAGCTGCCGATTTCAGCTGCTGCAGTTCGCGAAGGGCTCGCCTTAGTGGAAGTGCCGGGCCGTTTTCAGGTGCTGCCTGGCCAGCCTGCCGTTGTACTCGATGTGGCGCATAACCCGCACGCAGCAGCCGTGCTTGCCGCCAATCTTGACCAGATGGGATTTTTTCCCAACACGATTGCAGTGTGTGGGATTTTGGCTGACAAAGATGCCCAGGAAATTTTTTCAAAGCTTGGTGATCGCATTGATCAATGGTGTCTTGCCACGCTTGATGTCCCCGATGCTGGCGCAAGGGCCATGACGGCTCACGCACTTCAGCAATTGCTGTTACAGGCCTTGCCCACTGCGCAATCACAGTGTTTTGATAGTCCCGCCCAGGCCTTTGCTGCAGCCAAGGGGCGCGCGCAAGCCAATGATAGAATCGTGGTCTTCGGATCCTTTCTGACTGTTGCGCAACTCATGCCCACAAGTTATGCCAGCTGACCAAGATGCGAAGGGATCAGACCCTATGGCCGAGCATAAGCGTCGCGCGCGTTGGCGCTTGCTTGGTGCGCTGATTTTGGTGGGCGCAGTTGCTGCAGTCGCGCCAATATTGTTAGAAGATCAAGCCCGCCCGCTGTCCCAAGATTTATTGGTGCAAATGCCAACACGGCCTGTGGCGCCGCCTGCCGAACCTGCGGCGCAACCCGCCGCGGCTGCATCCATAACGACCCCCGAAAAGCCTGCCGTCGAATCGGAGCCGCCAAAAGCTGAACCGACAAAGGCTGAGCCGTCAAAGGCGGAGCCCGCCAAGCCCGAGCCGTCTAAAACGGTCATGACAAAAGGTTTTATGGTGCAAGTGGGCGCCTATGCCAGCAAAGAGGCGGCAACGCGAGTCAAGACTCGCTTAGAGGCAAGTGGCCATCGTGTCACGATTCAAGCAATCAAAACCGCAGACGGCGCCGAGCGGCATCGTGTGCGCATTGGCCCTTTTGAAACCCGAGATCAAGCCATCGAAATCCGCGACCGCGCGAAATCTCAGGGCTATGATGCTGCAGTGGTGGCCGCGTCATGACATTTTTCACCGATTTCACTTGGATCGACATGGTCGTGCTGGTGGTGGTGGCTGCCTCGGCCTTGTTATCGCTGCTTCGGGGTCTTGTGAAAGAAATCGCCTCGCTGGCAATCTGGGTGCTGGCGTTTGTTGGCGCAAGCCGTCTGTCGCACTACGCTGCGGAGCTCTTGCCCGAGTGGCTCACGCCGCCGCTTATGCAGACGGTGGGCTTTTTGATGGTCCTGGTCATTATTTTGTTGATCGGCAAACTGGTGACCCTGGCCTTGAAAGAACTGATGACCGCTGCAGGCATTGGCGTGATTGACCGTACACTGGGCATGTTGTTTGGCATTGCCCGAGGTGGCTTGATCGTAGTGGTCTTGGGAATTCTGGCGGCCATGACCTCATTGCCCAAAGACCCAGCATGGCAAAACGCCAAAACCAAGCAATTTATTGAGTTGGGAATTCGCACCGCGGCCCCGTGGCTGCCCGATGAAATTGAGCGTCGGCTGCAGATTCCAAAATCTGTTTTCAACGGGAAGGAAGCCCTGGCATGTGTGGCGTAATTGGCATCGTAGGACACTCGCCTGTTAATCAATTGCTCTACGATGGCTTGTTGTTGCTGCAGCATCGTGGGCAGGACGCAGCCGGTATTGCCACTGCAGAGGGCAAGCGCATTCACATGCACCGCGGCAATGGCTTGGTGCGCGATGTATTTCGTACCCGCAACATGCGCAATCTGGCGGGCGAAATGGGGGTGGGCCATGTGCGCTACCCCACTGCCGGCAATGCCTATAACTCTGAAGAAGCCCAGCCGTTTTATGTGAACGCGCCCTTTGGCATTGTCTTGGGCCACAACGGCAACTTAACCAACGCCGAAGAGCTGCAAGAAGATATGTATCGCCGTGATCGTCGGCATATCAATACCGAATCCGATTCAGAAGTGCTGCTCAATGTCTTTGCTTACGAACTCGAGCGTGCGGTAACCGGCATTGCCCTGGATGCGAACTCGGTGTTTGCAGCGGTTGAGGCCTTGCATCAACGGGTGCGTGGCGCCTATGCCTGTGTGGCCATGATTGCAGGCTTTGGGGTGGTTGCGTTTCGCGACCCATACGGTATCCGCCCCCTTGCCTTGGGGAAAAACAGCTCGGGCCCAGCCGATGAATGGATCGTGGCCTCGGAGTCTGTCGCCATTCAAGGCCTGGGCTTTACACCGGTGCGAGATGTTGCGCCCGGTGAGTGCGTGATCATTACAGCCGAAGGCGAGATTGATTCCAGAGTTTGCGCAGAAAAAACCACGCTCAACCCCTGCGTATTCGAATATGTGTATTTTGCCCGGCCTGATTCAGTGATTGATGGGGTCAGTGTGTACGATGCACGCCTTCGCATGGGCGAGTCACTGGCAGAAAAAATTCGCAAGCAGTTTCCCAGTGGCGCCATTGATGTGGTGATGCCCATTCCCGATTCGAGCCGGCCTGCAGCCATGCAACTGGCCATGCGTCTGGGCATTGAATATCGGGAAGGTTTTATCAAGAACCGATATATCGGCCGAACGTTCATCATGCCGGGCCAGGCCGCGCGCAAAAAATCAGTGCGTCAGAAACTCAATGCAATTGCTTCGGAATTCGAAGGAAAAAGTGTTTTGATTGTCGATGACTCGATTGTTCGAGGCACTACAAGCCAAGAGATTGTTCAAATGGCAAGAGATTCAGGCGCCAGACGGGTGATCTTTGCTTCGGCAGCGCCACCGGTGCGCTACCCCAATGTGTATGGCATTGACATGCCAACCCGGGGCGAACTCATTGCGTTTGGCAGAAGCGATGAAGAGATCTGCCGGGCAATTGGAGCCGACGCCCTGATTTACCAAGACATTGAGTCGATGAAGCAAGATGTCCGAAGCCTGAATACTGATCTCAAAGGCCTCGAGGCCTCCTGTTTCGATGGCCACTACATTACCGGCGATGTCAGCGCTGAGCTGTTGGATTTGTTGGAGTCTTCTCGCGTGAGCAGTGGTGCCGAGGCGGCCCGTAAGCAGTTGGCCTTAAACTTGTCCGATGACAAAGAGTAAAACACCGAAATCTTCAGCTCGCCGCGACCTCGGGTTTGCAACCCGGGCGGTGCGCGCCGGCACAGTGCGCTCCGAGTTCGGCGAGCATTCCGAGGCCATGTTTTTAACCTCAAGCTTTGTGTTTGACGATGCTGAGCAGGCAGCCCGTCGTTTTCAGAACAAAGAGCAGGGCGTGGTGTATTCACGCTTTACCAACCCCTCGGTGCAAATGTTTGAAGAGCGACTGGCTTCGCTTGAGGGCGCGCAGCGCTGTGTGGCCACCAGCTCGGGCATGGCCGCGGTCTTGGCCATGTGCCTGGGATTTTTGAAGACAGGCGATCACATTGTCACGACGCCTAGTTTGTTTGGGGCCACGGTACAGCTCTTTGACACCTATCTAACCAAGTTTGGCGTTGGTGTCAGTTATGTCTCGCTTACCGACCCGAAGGCTTGGGAAGCTGCAGTAACGCCCAGCACACGGTTTTTCTATCTTGAAACGCCATCGAATCCGTTGACGGAAATCGCCGATCTTGCCGCGATTGCAAAAATTGCAAAAGCCAAAGGCGTGCTTCTGATTGTTGATAATTGTTTTTGTACACCGGCCCTGCAACAACCTTTGGCGCTTGGCGCTGATCTGGTCTTGCATTCCGCCACTAAATATATCGATGGCCAGGGCCGTGTTTTAGGCGGTGCAATCGCGGGGCCCAGTGAGTTGCTTGAGCCGATCTATCAGGTGGTGCGAACCTGCGGCCCATCGCTCTCGCCATTTAATGCGTGGGTTTTACACAAAGGGCTGGAAACCCTTTCAGTTCGCATGAAAGCCCATAGCGCTTCCGCCCTTGCGCTTGCCCAGTGGCTCGAAAAACATCCGAGTGTTGCGCGTGTGTTCTATCCAGGCTTGGCCTCGCATCCCCAGCATGCGCTGGCCATGAAACAGCAGTGCGCGGGCGGCGCAATTGTGTCGTTTGAGGTCAAAGGCGCAACGGCCGATCAACAGCGGGCGAACGCTTATCGTGTGATCAACAGCGTTGAGATCATGTCGGTGACTGGCAACCTTGGCGATACCCGCACCACCATCACGCACCCGGCCACCACGACCCATGGCCGAATTTCAGAAGAGGCTCGCCAGCGGGCAGGTATTGCGCAATCGCTCGTGCGCATTGCGGTGGGTTTGGAAGATGTTGAAGACCTTAAGGTTGACCTTGCGCGAGGCCTTGACAGTTAGTTATCCGTGGCAATCCAATGCACCTAGAGCCCGCCCCCCACCGCGACCTGTGCACCGAC
>CAYTWR010000004.1:48867-50571 GCA_964442225.1 uncultured Burkholderiaceae bacterium
CCGTGGCAATCCAATGCACCTAGAGCCCGCCCCCCACCGCGACCTGTGCACCGACTGCGGCGTCTCACGCACCGCCAACCCCAAGCGCTGTGCCTATGCCTGCCAGTTCATCACGCCGAACTACCCGGCCATGGAAACAAAAGTGCATGGCCGTGTGCGCAACCCACAGCACAACGATGAATTATTTTTTGGCCCGTATCAACGCCTGGTTCGCGCCGCCTTAAAGGCGCCGCTGCAGGGCGCGCAGTGGACCGGCATTACCACCCGAATTGCTGAACGCCTGCTGGAGCAAAACATGGTCGATGCCGTGATCACCATGGCGCCCGATCCTGCGGACAAGTGGAAGCCGGTGCCTGTGATCGTGACGCTCAAAGAAGACTTGGCGCAATGCCGTGGCATGCGCATGGGCTATGCGCCACTCATTTCTTTAGTTGAGCCTGCGATTGCCAAGGGCTACAAACGGCTCGCGGTGATTGGTATTCCTTGCCAAATTTATGCCTTACGAGCCCTAGAGGCTGAATTGGGTTTGGAAAAACTCTATGTCATTGGCACGCCGTGTTCGGACAACACCACCACCGAGCGTTTTCATGAGTTTTTAAAACTGCTTTCAGATGACCCAGCGTCGATTACCTATTTAGAGTTTTGTGCCGATTACCATGTGGAATTGCGCTTCACAAACGGCCGCAAAAAACGCATTCCGTTTTTGTTATTGCCCTTATCAAAGCTTCCGCAAGATTTTTTCCCGCTCACCTGTCGCACCTGTGTGGATTACACCAATGTCTTGTCAGACATTACCGTCGGCTACATGGGCGGAGAAGGCCAGCAGTGGTTGATCGTACGCAACGATCGGGGTGCTGAACTGCTGGGTTTGTTGGGCGACGAGGTGTCGCTCTCAGCGCCGGGCAGCAAGGGCAATCGCAAGGGCCCGGTCAAAGGCTTTATGCAAAACACCGAGCGTGCCGCCGGCGGCTTGCCGCTTCGGGCCATGCCCAATTTTTTGCGTCCGTTAGTGGGCTGGCTCATGCCCAAGGTGGGCCCCCGAGGCTTGGAATTTGCGCGTGCCCGTGTGGAAATGAAGGCGGTTGAAACAGTGATTCATTTGCGCAGGCAAGAGCCCAAGCGCATGAAAAATATGGTGCCCACGCATGTGTGGGAGTTGGTCAAGCCGTATGGTTTGACGGATAATGAAACCATTGAGAAGCAAACAAAAGGGGAGTAACCGTGTTTAAAAATATTCTTGTTCCTTACGATGGATCTGATCTTTCGAAGCGGGGCTTGGAGAAAGCAATTACGCTCGCCAAAGCCGTGGGGGCTCAGATCACGGGCTTTCATGTCGCCCCCGATCTTGATGCGAGCATGCGGGCTTACCTGCCCGAGGCTGCCTATATTCCCGATGAATACAACGAAAAGGCAGGCGATGCGGCCAAAGAACAGCTCAAGGAAATTGAGCATCAGTGCGCTGCAGCCGGCGTGCCGTATACGGCCCACTATGTGTTAAGCGAGTTTGTGGCCGATGCCATTGTTGAGGCGGCCGAAAAACACAAGTGTGATTTGATTGCGATTGCATCGCATGGCCGCACGGGCTTGGCCCGCGTCATGTTGGGCAGCCAGACGCAAAAGGTGCTGGCGCAGGCAGCAATCCCTGTCTTGGTTTTCAAGTAGCCGTCATTGCGAGGCTGCGATATTCCCCCGTCATTGCGAGGC
>CAYTWR010000004.1:50671-54864 GCA_964442225.1 uncultured Burkholderiaceae bacterium
CCGTCATTGCGAGGCTGCGATATTCCCCCGTCATTGCGAGGCCCGAAGGGCCGTGGCAATCTGCAGTGATGGACCGCCACGGCCCTTCGGGCCTCGCGGTGACGGCGTTAGTGAAAATCCCGCGAATGGGTTGTGAGCTCGCCAATTAAGGCCTGCAACAAATCTTCGCGATCTTCGACCCGCTGCGCCAAGAGATGTCGCACTTGGCCCGGCGCGGCGGGGTCAATATGTTGGTCGCGCTGCCACACCCCATACACCAGCAGCAGCTGGGAATACAGCACCGCGTTGTAAAAACGCTCCAGCACATCGGGCCAAATGATCACATTGATCATGCCCGTTTCATCTTCCAAAGAAACAAACAAAGTGCCATTGGCCGTGCTGGGCCGCTGCCGGTGCGTCACTAAACCCGCCGCCCTCGCCAGCTGGCCATGCCGATAATTGGCCAGCTCGCGTGCGCTTTTTGCGCCAAGTGCCTGCAGCTGCGGCCTAAGCATTTCTAAAGGGTGGCGGCCCAATGTCAGCCCCAGGCTTGCGTAATCAGAGATCAGATCCTGGCCTTCGGTGGGTGCAGAAAACTCAACATGCGGCTCATTGACACGCGTGTCGCTTAGCAACCGGGGCATGGGCTGATAGCCGCTGGTTTGCCACACTGCCTGGTGTCGGTTGCCTGCAAGCGATTTCAACGCGCCTGCAGCCGCCAAGGCATTTAAGTCGTCGCGTTTTAGGCCTGCGCGTGCGGCAAGATCTTCCACGCCAGTAAACGGACCGTGGGCGGTACGTGCTCGAACAATTGCTTGCATGCCGTTTTCAGAAAGACCAGCAATGCGATTTAAACCTAAGCGCACTTGGCTGGTTTCTAGGCCGCTTTCCACATGGCTGCGCTGAACATCTACCGGCAATACCACGACGCCGTTTCGGCGTGCATCTTGCACCAGCTGCGAAGGCGAATAAAACCCCAAAGGTTGCGCATTCAGAAGCGCCGCTAAAAATGCATCGGGGTGATGGCACTTGATCCAACAGCTCACATACACCAATAGCGCAAAACTTGCCGCGTGCGATTCCGGAAACCCATATTCTCCAAAGCCTTCAATTTGTCGAAACACCCGGTCGGCAAACTCACGGGGATAGCCGCGGGCCAGCATGCCATCAATTACCCGGTCGTGAAATTTTTCCAGGCCACCTTTGCGCCGCCATGCCGCCATGGATCGGCGCAGCTGATCGGCTTCGCCCGCGCTAAAGCCGGCCGCCAAGATCGCCAGTTGCATGACTTGCTCTTGAAAAATCGGCACACCCAGTGTGCGCGATAAGGCCTCGCGCACTGCGGGGCTGGGGTAGTCAACGGGCTCCAAGCCCTGGCGCCTGCGAAGGTAAGGGTGCACCATGCCCCCCTGAATGGGGCCGGGCCGAACAATGGCGACTTCAACGACCAAATCATAAAAGCAGCGGGGTTTGAGCCTTGGCAGCATGGACATTTGCGCGCGCGATTCAATTTGAAACACACCAATGGTTTGTGCCGCGCAGATCATGTCGTAGGTTTTTGAATCTTCGGGGGGAATGTCCTGCATTTGGAATTCACACCCAAGTTTTTGGCCAATGAATTGCAGGGCGCGGCGAATGGCCGAGAGCATGCCCAGGGCCAGCACATCGACTTTTAACAACCCCAGTGCATCAATGTCATCCTTGTCCCATTGAATCACGCTGCGATCGGGCATGGCGGCATTTTCAACGGGCACCAGGTCAGAAAGCCGGTGTCGTGCAATTACAAAGCCACCCACATGCTGGGATAAATGCCGTGGAAAGCCAATTAATTGGTTACATAGGTCGGCCCAGCGTTCACGCAAAGGCGGCGGCAACGTTTCTGGCAATGCGGTGTGGTTCACCTTGCGGCCATCCCACCACTGGTGGTGTTTGGCCACATCGTTTACAAGCGCGATCTCAATGCCCAAGGCTTTGCCCACATCACGAATGGCCGAGCGTGGACGATAAGTGGTGACCGAGGCTGCTAATGCAGCACGATCACGGCCGTATTTTTGATAGATGTACTGAATAACCTCTTCGCGCCGCTGATGCTCAAAATCCACATCAATATCGGGCGGCTCATTGCGCTCCTTGGAAATGAACCGCTCAAAGAGCATGTTCATGCGATCGGGGTCCACTTCGGTAATGCCCAAGCAATAACACACGGCAGAGTTGGCGGCCGATCCTCGGCCCTGGCACAAAATGCCACGGCTGCGGGCAAAGGACACAATGTCGTAGACCGTTAAAAAATAGGGCTCATAGTGCAGCTCATGAATTAAGGAAAGCTCATGTTCAATTTGCCTGCGCACTTTTTCGGGCAGGCCCTTGGGGTAACGATCGGGCGGGAAGCGGCGCCGAATGCCGTCTTCGGTTAGGTGGCGAAGCCATTGCGTGGGCGTTAGCCCGGGCGGAACCACTTCATCGGGGTATTCATAGCGCAGCTCTTCTAAAGAAAACTGGCACTGCTGGGCAATCTCAATGCTGGCAGCCAACATTTCAGGCGGATAAATCCGGGCAAGCCGCAAGCGTGTGCGCAGGTGCTGCTCGGCATTGGGCGCAAACTTTTTTCCGCAGTTCGACAAAGGCAGGCCATGCCGAATCGCTGTGAGCGTGTCGGCCAAAGGCTTGCGAGATCGGCGGTGCATCACCGCATCGCTGGTTGCGACAATACGAATGCGGTGCAGTGCGCCCAGTGTCTGCAAATGCTCACGCCATAAATGATCGGTGCCTCGCAGCAGCAACGCACAGCCACAATACAGCCGGCTGCCAAATCGAGATTTGAGCCACCCAGCCTGTTGGTGATGCACGGTGGGGTTATCGTGAACACCCGGCAGCCATACAGCGATGCAATCAGGCAGGCCCGATTCAAGATCTTGCCGTTGCAGGCGGTACTGGCCTTTGGCCTCACGGCGCCGAGTGGTGGTGATCAGTTGCCCAAGCTGTGCATAGCCGGTGCGCGATTTCGCCACTATCACAAGGTTTCCAGAAATTTCAGGCGATGCAAACTGAGCGCCAATGATCAAGTGTAAGCCCAGCGACTTGGCCATGACATGGGCTTGCACCACGCCAGCGACCGATGATTCATCGGTAAGCGCCAAGGCCTTATAGCCCAGCGCATGCGCGCGCTCAACCAGTTCTGCCGGGTGAGAAGCCCCGTGTAAGAAAGAGTAGTTGCTGCGGCAAACAAGCTCTGCAAATTCCATGGCCTGCCAAATCGATTAGCTGAAAAACCCATGCAAATACCAGTCGTGTGCGGGCGTGCGAAACACCCACAGCAGACTCTCGTTGGAGGCACGGGCAATAAAGTAATCGCGCTGTGCAGGCCCTTGGGGCGAGTCATCCCACCAGCCGGCTTCAATGCGCTCGGGCCCGGCCAACAATTGCAGCGGGCCGTGATAGTTGGGCCGATGTTGCGATACACGCAATGCAATGGGTTTTTTCAGCAGCCACGAAGGCCGGTGGGCCGTGGCAGTGCCTGTATCCGTTTGCGTTATGGGCCTTTCATTTAAAGGCGCTAATCGAATCGCATGTTCTGGGCGGTGTTCATCAATCATCTGCAGTTGTTGCACCTCTTCGGGGCCAAGCCGTGCCTGCAGCCGTTCGATCAAGGCGTGCAAGGCCTGTTGTGAGCCGCTGGCATTGCCCCAGAAATCTTCAGTGGCATGGGGAAGGCTCACGGTTTGATTCGCAAACAGGCTTACTTCATACACCGGGTTTTTTAGCGACACATGGGCAAGCTGTTCGCCAAGTAATCGGCTAAACCGTTCGGCGTCGCGCGTGGCGCTTGCAAAGCGCAAGGTCAGCACGGTGTGGGGCGGGTCGTCGTGGTGCAGTTGTATGTCGAGTGCGTGAACTCCCATTTGCCGTGCATGTAGCCATGCGCAAAGTTCATGAAAACATTGTGCTAACACTGCTTCAATGGGCGCTGTGTTTTCTGCACGCATGAGCAGCTCGCGCCGTATTGCAAATGTCTGCGGTGCGGTGATCCATTGCTGGGGCTGGGCGATTCGGTTGTGGGCGGCATCGATAGCGATTAATAATTCCTTGCCAAAGCGTTTGGCAATTCCTGCGCGCGGAAGGGCTTCAAGCTGGCCGAGTGTACGAATGCCCATACGTTCGAGCACTGCAAGGTAGGGCTGCGCTTGTTCGATGACGGCGAGATTCGTCATTGCGAG
>CAYTWR010000004.1:54964-74683 GCA_964442225.1 uncultured Burkholderiaceae bacterium
TTGTTCGATGACGGCGAGATTCGTCATTGCGAGTAAGGGATTCGTCATTGCGAGGCCTCCGCAGGAGGCCGTGGCAATCTGCCGCCGGTGGATTGCTTCGCTACGCTCGCAATGACGGTCAAGAGGCTCGCGGTGACGGTTATTACTGTCCGTCATTGCGAGGGCCGCAGGCCCGTGGCAATCCACCGCCAACCACCAGGCTGCATTCGCACTCGGTGCGCTCGCCATGCGCACTTCATCCGGCGCATGCCATCCAAACAGCTTCCATTGTTCTTCTAACAAGGCAATCAGCCGCCTAGGCCCGCCCCAAAGCCGAAGGCTCGCCCGCACTTCCAACAGCAAGACATCGCGGTTGCGGCCCACAATCGCAACGCAGGGCGTGAACTTAAGCGCCCACTGGCCCATGCGTTGCACAGCCTGCGCAAACGACTCAGCGGCGTGCTGGCGAACCGTGGGCGGCAGCGGCTGGCAATAAGGTGGCCGGTAGCGTTCGGGAATGAGACATGCGATCCACAGCATGGGAAGTGCCTGCCACAATGGCTTCGTGATCTGGAAGTGGCCGCAGGCCAGCTCCAGGAATAGGAATGGCGATATCAATGGGTGAAGACATGACTGGCCCGCGCCGTTTGATAATTTGCGCTGCAACTTCGGGGTAGCGGCGTGGCAAGAGCAGCATGCGCAATGGCGCGGGTGATGCATGTTCTTGTGCGGCAAACGGCCGAAATGCAAACACCAAGCCTTGTGTGCGAGCTGCAGCTAATTGCAATCGGCGAATCAGTTCGGGCCGCACCAAGCGATCGTGTTCTTCGGTATCAAGCCAGGTGAGCAGGGCACCAAATTGATCGCTTTTTAAGGATTGTTCAACCGCCCACAATCGATCGACCGGCCGTTTTGCTTGCACCAATAAAATTTTTCGATGGTCAATGCCCATGGCGTGAAATGCTGGCGCATAGGGAATGTGTGGCGGTGCCAACAGCACGACATGTTTGCCCGATTGGGTGAGTGTGCGCAGCGTGGGCGCTAAAAACCGCAGCTCGCCAATGCCGAGATCGCGCACTAAAAGTTCAATAAGTGTGCTGCGTGGCCAGCCATTGCCGGGCAGCTCGCGATCGAGTGCGCGAAAGCCGCTGCTAATGCCGGGTGTAGAAGGGGCGAGCTGATCGCCTTTCCAGCAACCCGTCATTACGAGGCCCGTAGGGCCGTGGCAATCTGCGGCCGGTGGACCGCCACGCCCTTCGGGCTCGCGGTGACGTTGATTAGCTGTCAGCCCTTCGCGATGACGATCATCCCCCGTCATCGCGAGCGCAGCGAAGCGATCCATTGTCATTTCCCCACCCGAATCAAGCCAACACTCAAACCTTCTACTGCAAAGTGTTCATCGGTCGGGTTCACCACAATCGGCTCAAAGTCGGGGTTTTCAGGCAACAAACTGATTTGTTTGCCTTGCTTTGAAAAACGCTTCACCGTGACTTCATCGTGCAAACGCGCCACCACGATTTGCCCATTGCGGGCCTCAGAGGCCCCGCCAGGAAGTTTTTTCACGGCCAGCAGATCACCTTCCAGAATGCCTGCATCGCGCATGCTCATGCCGCGCACTTTCAAAAAATAATCGGGCGGCTGCGTGAACAACGCAGGATCTACGCTGTAGCGGGCTTCAATGTTTTCTTGGGCCAAGATCGGCTGGCCGGCCGCCACACGGCCCACCAGCGGAATGCCATGTTCTTGGGCACCTTCTTCGCCCATGGGTTCGGTGAGCAAACGAATGCCACGCGAAGCGCCAGAAGTTAATGCGATCACGCCCTTGCGCGCCAACGCCCGCAAATGCTCTTCAGCCGCGTTGGGTGATTTAAAGCCCAGGGCATGGCAGATATCGAGCCGGGTGGGCGGAAAGCCGGTTTCCTGAATGTGGCTGCGGATCAGGGCAAGAATTTCTTGTTGCCGGGCGGTGAGTGCTTTCATGCAAGGGTGCTCCAAATTAAGTACTGAAAAAGTATTCACTGTTTTTATGTACAGTAAACCATTCGGGGATAAACTTCAAGCCCTTCTCGTTTCCTGAATGCCACCCCCCACATGTCTGCCCCCAAACCCTCGTTTTTCAAGCAATTACCGGTTTCTGCTTTTGCCGTGGTCATGGGCCTATCGGGCCTGACCTTGTTGTGGGGAAGGGCAGCCAACCTGGGCTGGGCGCCTTCGGTCACTTACCCTGTCGCGGCCTCGTTTGCAGGCCTTGTGACACTGGTGTTTGTGCTGTTTTTGGGGCTGTACATTCGTAAATGGATTGGCAGCAATGCCCAGATTCACGAGGAGTGGCAGCACCCCGTGAAGTCTGCGTTTTTCGCAGCGATTTCAGTCTCGTTTGGCTTGATGGCAGCGGTGGCGTTGGGCGCGTTTGCGCCGCTGGCCGCTCCGCTGTGGATCATCGGCGCGGGCTTGCAGGTGATTGCCATGGCCATGATGGTCAATGCCTGGGTGCATCGCGAAACCTTGCAGCCGGGCCATGCATCACCCCCCTGGTTTATTCCCGCAGTGGGCAATGTGATCATGCCCTTGGCCGGTGTGCGTCTTGGTTTTATTGAAGTGTCGTGGTGGTTTTTTGGCGTGGGGATTGTGTTTTGGATTGTGCTGCTCACTTTGGTGCTGCATCGTTTGTTGTTTGTGCAGCCTGCGCTGCCCCAGCGCCTCATGCCCACACTGTGCATTTTGTTGGCTCCGCCGGCGGTGTCGTTTTTGTCATGGCTGCAGTTAACGGGTCAGCACCCCGGAGTGGGTGAGTTGAGCCCAGTGGGCCATGTGCTGTATGGCGTTGCGCTATTTTTTGCGATCTTTTTGTTTAGCCAGTTCAGACGATTTGCCAGGCTTCCGTTTTATTTGTCGTGGTGGGCGTTTTCATTTCCCACTGCGGCGTTTGCAACGGCGACCTTGGTCTACGCGCAGTTCATGCCCACTTGGCCCATGCAGGCTTGGGCGATGTTTATGCTGGGATTTGCCACGGTATTGATTATGGGATTGTTGGTGAGGACCGTGATTGCGGTTGCACGGGCCGAGCCTGAATTTACGGATTAAAGTGGATTGCCACGCTCGCTGCGCTCGCTCGCAATGACGATGTTATAGCGCCAGCCTTGCCGCGAACACTACAAACAACACCCCCACCAATGCGGTGCCTAACGCCGAAAGCCAAGGTCGCTGGCTGAAATGCGCCGACAGCCGAGTGCCGCCAAAAATCAAGCCTGAAAGATACGCAAGGCTTGCAAGCTGCACGATCGCGCCAAGAATTAAAAACGACAAGGCAGGGTAGTCGTAAGCGGGATCCACAAACTGCACAAAAAACGAAATAAAAAACATGATCGCCTTGGGGTTGAGCAAGCTAATCGCCATGGCAGTGCGAAATGGCCTGCGCAAGTCAGCGGTGTTTCGGGCGGCAGGCGCCTGTAACCCCTGCCGATTTTTCCAAGTCGCAAACCCCGAGCGCAACAAGCCAATGCCAAGCCAGGCCAGATACGCGGCGCCAATCAGTTTTAAACCGGTAAATACAGCGGGTGAGGCATACAGCACCGAAGCCGCACCCGTTGCGGCCGCAAGCATGAGCACCGTGTCGCCAGCAAAAATCCCCAAGGCGCCGCGGTAGCCTGCCGCAATGCCGCGTTTCGAGGCGAGCGTAATGACATACAGAGAGTTGGGCCCCGGCAAGAGCACGATAAAAATCGTGCCCAGCACAAAGGTGGTGATATCGGTAATGCCGTAGATCAACTGCTTTTATCGCTCCACAGCACACCGCCAGTGGCCCAGTTCATTTTCTGCATGTCAAAAAATAAAATGTCCACTGAATCGGCGCTTCCGCCTAATGTTTTGGTAACAGCTTCGGTCACGGCTTTGGCACAGGCGCGCTTTTGTTCTTCGGTGCGTCCTTCAAACAGCTCAATGCGAATCGTGGGCATGACAAGTCTCCTTCAATCGAAAATTATTCAGAAAAATCGGGGTCGGTTTTTTGCAGGCCGCGCAAAAGCGCCGGCCACTCATCGATGCCTTCTTGCGCGTTGTTCGGTCCAACCCATTGTGCAAAGGTCAGCGCGGCGGTCGCTTCATCAATGAGCACGAGTTCGCGGCCACTCGATTGGGCCGTGAGTTGTATCTGCACGGCCCGCTCAAACAAGTGCATCAAAATAAATGCTTCTGCAACACTGCGGCCCACGAGCAGCACGCCGTGGTTTTCTAAAATCAGGCCATCACGATCGCCCAGCGCACGCACCATGCGCTGCTGTTCGTCTTCTTGAAAGGCCAGGCCTTCGTAGGCATGTCGCCCCAGTCGTTTGTACAAGCGCATGGCGGGCTGTGAGCAGGGCAGCAAGTCTTGTTTCGTGGCGGCAAAGGCCTGGGCCCAAAAGGTATGCAAGTGCAAGACACACACCGCGTCGGGACGTGCCGCATGCACGCAGCCGTGAATGGCAAAGCCGCTGGGGTTGACCGGTGCATTCGACCCGTCAGTCACCTTTCCTGTGACATCCACCGTGACAAGGTTAGAGGCCGTAATTTCTGAAAACCGCAGGCCAAAGCGATTGATCAAATACTCATTGGGCCTTTGGGGCACCGACGCCGAGATATGCGTCCACACCAAATCGTCCCAGCCGCGTTGGGCCGCCAGCCGGTAGGCGGCGGCCAAGTGAACGCGCTGCTCGTGTTCGCTCATGCCTACATGCCGGTGTAGTTGGGCCCGCCACCGCCTTCCGGGGTGACCCAAACAATGTTTTGTTTGGGATCTTTAATGTCGCAAGTCTTACAATGCACGCAGTTTTGCGCATTGATTTGAAGCCTTGCGCCTTCGGTCATTGCGTCAATGTTGTTGCCTTGGGAGTCCAGGTATTCATAAACGCCTGCCGGGCAATATCGGCTTTCAGGCCCGGCGAATTGGGCAAGGTTGATCGACACCGGCACATCTGCATTTTTCAACGTCAAATGCGCAGGCTGGTTTTCTTCATGGGCAGTGCCCGATAAAAACACCGAAGAAAGCCGGTCAAAAGTCAGCTGGCCATCGGGCTTGGGGTAGGCAATACGCTCGCACTGCGCGGCGGGTTTTAAATACTCGTGATCGGCTTTTTTGCCATGCAAGGTCCAGGGTGCTTTGCCGCCAAAAAGCTTTTGGTCAATGCCCACCAGCAAGGTGCCCATCCACAGGCCTTTGGCCATGGCGGGCTTGAAGTTGCGCGATTTGTAGAGCTCTTCTTTGAGCCACGAGTTTTCAAAGCGCTGGGTATAGCCCACGGGTTCGGCGGCCGGTGTGTCCTTGGCAAGTTCTTCGGCCACGGCCTCTGCGCACAGCATGCCGCTTTTCATGGCGGTGTGGCTGCCTTTAATGCGCGATGCGTTTAAAAAGCCTGCATCGCAGCCCAGTAGTGCCCCGCCGGGGAAGGTGAACTTGGGCAAGCAGTTAATGCCACCTGCGGTAATGGCGCGAGCGCCATAGCCAATGCGCTTGCCGCCTTCTAAATATTTGCGAATGGCGGGGTGGGTTTTAAAGCGCTGAAACTCTTCAAAGGGCGACAGCCAGGGGTTGGAATAATTCAAGCCCACCACATAGCCAATCGTGACCTGGTTGTTTTCCATGTGATACATGAACGAGCCGCCATAGGTCTTGCTGTCCAAGGGCCAGCCGGCAGTGTGCAGCACCAGGCCTGGCTTGTGCTGCGCGGGGTTGATTTCCCAAAGTTCTTTTAGGCCAATGCCATAGGATTGTGGGTCGCGGCCCGCATCAAGCTTGAATTTTTCAATGAGCTGTCGGCCCAGGTGGCCGCGTGAGCCTTCTGCAAACAGGGTATAGCGGGCGTGCAGTTCCATGCCCATTTGAAAGTTTTCGGTGGGCTGGCCGTCTTTGCCCACCCCCATGTTGCCCGTGGCCACGCCTTTGACCCGGCCGTCTTCGTGATACAGCACCTCGGCAGCGGCAAAGCCCGGGAAAATCTCGACGCCCAGGCTTTCAGCCTGCTGGGCCAGCCAGCGCACAAAGTTCGACAGGCTGATCACATAGTTGCCATGGTTTTTAAAGCAGGCGGGCAGCATCCATTGCGCAAAGCCCGTGGCGCCGGTTTGCGAAAGCAGCAGGAATTGGTCTTCAGAAACCGGGGTGTTCAGCGGTGCGCCATCGGCTTTCCAGTTGGGCAACAGCTCATTAATGGCGATCGGGTCCATGATGGCCCCAGACAGGATATGCGCCCCCGGTTCGGAGCCTTTTTCAAGAACGCAGACATTGATTTCACGGCCGCTGGCTTGGGCAAGCTGCTTGAGCCGAATCGCCGCGGCCAGTCCTGCAGGGCCGGCGCCCACGATCACAACATCGTATTCCATTGACTCACGGGCTTGTTCCACGAGGGATCCTCCATAAAAAACAAAAGCTGATGCCGTTACACTATCAGGGTTTTATCCAGCCCTTTTTGGAGCAGTTCATGAACAAGGTCTTTCCCGACGCCGTCTCTGCCATGCACGATGTGCTGCGCGACGGCCAGACCATCGCAGTCGGGGGGTTCGGCTTGTGCGGGATCCCTGAAAGCTTAATTATCGCAATCCGCGACATCGGCGCAAAAAATCTTACCTGTGTCAGCAATAACGCCGGTGTTGACGGCAAGGGCTTGGGCCTGTTGCTGGAATCGCGCCAGGTTAAAAAAATGATCGCCTCGTATGTGGGCGAAAACAAGGAATTCGAACGACAGTTTTTAGCCGGCGAGCTCGAGGTGGAATTTACGCCCCAGGGCACCCTGGCCGAAAAACTGCGGGCTGGTGGCGCAGGCATTCCCGCGTTTTACACCCGAACGGGCGTGGGCACCATGGTGGCGCAAGGCAAAGAGATTCGCGAATTCCATGGCAAAAAATATGTCATGGAACATTCGATTGTTCCGGATTTGTCTTTGGTCAAAGCCCAAAAGGCCGACCGTGCGGGCAACCTGGTCTACAACCTGACGGCGCGCAACTTCAACCCCAATGTGGCCATGGCGAGCCGGGTCACGATCGTGGAAGTGGAAGAGCTGGTGGAAAACGGCGAGCTCGATCCCGATGAAATCCACACGCCCGGAATTTATGTCAAGCGCATTGTGGTGAACAAAAACCCTGCGAAATATATTGAGAACAGGACAACACGCTAATGGCCTGGACACGCGAACAAATGGCAGCCCGTGCAGCCCAAGAACTGCGCGATGGTTTTTATGTGAATTTGGGCATTGGGCTGCCTACCCTGGTGGCCAACTATGTGCCTTCTGATATGGAAGTCTGGCTGCAATCCGAAAACGGCTTGCTGGGCATTGGCCCGTTCCCGACTGAAGAAGAAGTGAACCCCGATTTGATCAATGCGGGCAAGCAAACGGTCACCACGCTCAAGGGTTCTTCGATTTTTTCAAGCGCCGATTCGTTTGCCATGATTCGCGGCGGCCACATTAACCTGGCGATTTTGGGCGCGATGCAGGTGTCTGAAAAAGGCGATCTTGCGAACTGGATGATTCCGGGCAAGATGGTCAAGGGCATGGGCGGCGCCATGGATCTGGTGGCAGGCGTTGATCGTGTGGTGGTGCTTATGGAGCACACGGCCAAGAAAAAAGATGGCACCGAAGACATGAAGATCCTGCCCGAGTGCAACCTGCCCTTAACTGGCGTTGGGGTGGTCAACGAAATCATTACCGATCTGTGCGTGTTGTCGGTCACGATCAAAGGCTTGGAGCTGCGTGAGCTGGCCCCGGGCGTTACCGTGGAGGAGGTGCGGGCGAAAACCGCCTGTCCGATTATCGAATGACCAAGTATGTATTTGTCACCGGCGGCGTCGTCTCTTCCCTTGGCAAGGGAATCGCTGCTGCTTCACTGGGGGCTTTGCTCGAGTCGCGCGGCTTGCGCGTGACCATGATCAAAATGGATCCGTACTTGAATGTGGATCCGGGCACCATGAGCCCCTTTCAGCATGGCGAAGTGTTTGTCACCGAAGATGGCGCCGAGACCGATTTGGATTTGGGCCACTACGAGCGGTTTATCTCTGCGCGTATGTACAAGCACAACAATTTCACCACCGGCCAGATCTACGATTCGGTGTTGCGCAAAGAGCGTCGCGGTGAGTACTTGGGAAAAACGGTGCAAGTCATTCCGCACATTACCAACGAGATTCAAGACTTTATTGCCAAGGGCGCCCGTGTGGGCCAGCCCGATCAGGCCGAAGTGGCCATTGTGGAAGTGGGCGGCACGGTGGGTGACATTGAATCGTTGCCATTTTTAGAAGCGATTCGCCAGTTAAGTTTAAAAGTAGGCCGGCGCAATACTTGTTTTGTGCACTTGACACTCGTGCCCTTTATTCCCTCGGCGGGCGAACTCAAGACCAAGCCCACACAGCATTCCGTGCAAAAGCTCCGCGAGATCGGTATTCAGCCCGATGCGCTGCTGTGCCGGGCCGATCGCCCCATTCCTGAAGAAGAAAAAGACAAGATCTCGCTGTTTTCCAATGTCTCGCGCGAGGCGGTCATTTCGGTGGAGGATGTGAGCTCTATTTATCGCATCCCACGCCGCTTGCATGAGCAAGGGCTCGACAACTTAATTTGCGAGGCCTTGGGCTTGCAGACCCGTCCTTCTGATCTCAGTGTTTGGGATGACTTGGTCGAGCGCTTAGAGCACCCACAAAAAACCGTGCGTATTGCCATGGTCGGCAAATATGTCGACCTTACCGAGTCGTACAAGTCTTTGACCGAAGCGCTGATTCATGCAGGCATGCATACCCGATCAAAAGTAGCCATTGAATACATTGACTCTGAGACCCTAGAGTCTGCGGGCGCGAAATCTCTGCAAGGCTTTGATGCCATTTTGGTGCCGGGTGGCTTTGGCCGCAGGGGTGTGGAAGGAAAGATTGCGGCAATTCAGTTTGCGCGCGAAAACAAAATTCCTTACCTGGGCATTTGTCTGGGCATGCAGCTTGCGGTGGTGGAATATGCCCGCCACAAGGCCGGCCTGGCCCGTGCCAACTCCACTGAATTCGATCCCGCCACGCCGCAACCCATGATCGCCTTGATCACCGAATGGAAAAATGCCGACGGCAGGGTCGAACAGCGCAGCGAGTCTTCTGATCTTGGCGGCACCATGCGTTTGGGTGCACAACAGTGTCCTGTAAAAGCGGGAACACTGGCGCATAAGATCTATGGCGACACAGTCAATGAGCGCCACCGCCATCGTTACGAAGTGAACAATGTGCTGCGGCCCAAGATTGAATCAGCGGGCATGGTGGTGGCCGCCCAAACGCCGCATGAGCAGCTTGCCGAAATTGTTGAGCTGCCGCAATCCGAGCACCCGTGGTTTGTGGGCGTGCAGTTTCATCCAGAATTTACTTCCACGCCGCGCAATGGCCATCCGCTGTTTACAAGCTTTATTGAAGCGGCGATCGCCCGACAGGCCCTGCCAAAAGAAAGGGCGGTAGCATGAAACTCTGCGGCTTTGATGTTGGCCTAAAGCACCGATTCTTTTTAATTTCGGGCCCCTGCGTGGTCGAGTCAGAGCAGCTGCAAATGGATACCGCAGGAAAGCTCAAAGAAATTTGCGGCGAGTTGGACATTCCGTTTATTTTCAAGTCGAGCTACGACAAAGCGAACCGGTCGTCTGGGGCCTCGTTTCGTGGCTTGGGCATGAACACCGGCTTGGATATCTTGGCCAAGGTGCGCAAAGAACTTAATGTGCCGGTGCTCACCGATGTGCACAGCGAAAACGAAATTGCAGAAGTGGCAGCTGTAGTGAATGTCTTGCAAACACCTGCGTTTTTGTGCCGCCAGACCGACTTTATTCGCGCAGTCGCGCAAAGCGGAAAGCCGGTGAACATTAAGAAAGGCCAGTTCTTGGCGCCGGGCGATATGAAAAATGTCATGCAAAAAGCCCGAGATGCTGCCGTGGAGGCCGGCCTTGATCCCGATCGTTTTTTAGCCTGTGAGCGCGGCGTGAGTTTTGGCTATAACAATTTGGTGAGCGATATGCGCTCGTTGGCAATCATGCGTGAAACGGGCTGTCCGGTCGTGTTCGATGCAACCCACTCGGTGCAGCTGCCTGGGGGGCAGGGCACTTCCAGCGGCGGCCAGCGCGAGTTTGTGCCAGTGCTGGCGCGGGCTGCAGTGGCCGTGGGAGTTTCGGGCTTGTTCATGGAGACCCACCCCAACCCCGCCAAAGCATTGTCCGATGGCCCCAACGCGGTGCCCTTGCATCGCATGCGAGATTTGTTGGAACAGTTGGTGACAATTGATCAGACTGTGAAAGCGAAGCCGTTTTTAGAAGAGAATTTTGACTGATGGATTGCTTCGGGCGTTGCCCTCGCAATGACGGTGTAAACATGGATTGCCACGCCGCCTTTGGCGGCTCGCAATGACGTTTATTAGTTCGTCATTGCGAGGCCCAAAGGGCCGTGGCAATCTACATAACCCAAAGGAAAAAAAATGACCGCAATCGTAGATCTCATCGGCCGCGAAATCATCGACAGCCGTGGCAACCCCACCGTCGAGTGCGATGTGTTGCTCGAATCCGGTGTTATGGGCCGAGCCGCCGTGCCCAGCGGCGCTTCCACCGGCTCGCGCGAAGCCATTGAACTGCGCGATGGCGACAAGTCGCGTTACCTTGGCAAGGGCGTGACCCAGGCCATTGAACACATCAATACCGAAATCTCGGAAGCGCTCATGGGGCTCGATGCCAGCGAGCAGGCTTTCATCGACCGCACCTTGATTGATCTTGATGGCACCGAGAACAAATCTCGCTTGGGCGCAAACGCAACGTTGGCGGTGTCCATGGCCGTGGCCAAGGCGGCTGCTGAACAAGCGGGCCTGCCCCTGTATCGCTACCTGGGCGGCTCTGCCCCCATGAGCCTGCCCGTGCCCATGATGAATGTGATCAACGGCGGCGCGCATGCGAACAACAATCTTGATCTTCAAGAGCTCATGATCATTCCTGTGGGCGCGCCAACATTTCGCGAAGCGGTGCGCTATGGCGCCGAGGTGTTTCATAGCCTAAAGAAGATCATTCACGACCAGAACATGTCGATTGCCGTGGGCGATGAAGGCGGCTTTGCACCCAATGTCAAAAACCACGAAGCGGCGATCCAAATGATTCTCAAGGCCATTGAAGCGGCAGGGTATGAGCCTGGCCGTCAGGTCGCGCTGGGCCTGGATTGTGCGAGCTCTGAGTTTTACAAAAACGGCAAATACGAGCTTGCAGGTGAGGGCTTAAGCCTGTCGTCAAAAGACTTTGCGCATTTGTTGGCCAGCTGGTGCGACAAGTATCCCATCATCACCATTGAAGATGGCTGTGCCGAAAATGATTGGGATGGTTGGGCCTACTTAACGGAAGTGCTGGGCAAAAAAGTGCAGTTGGTGGGCGACGATTTATTTGTAACCAACACCAAGATTTTGCGTGAAGGCATTCAAAAGAAAATTGCCAACTCGATTCTGATTAAGATCAATCAGATCGGCACTTTGTCAGAAACATTCGCGGCCATTGAAATGGCCAAGCGTGCCGGCTATACGGCCGTGGTCTCGCATCGTTCCGGTGAAACCGAAGACACCACGATTGCCGATATCTCCGTGGGCACTAATGCGTTGCAGATCAAAACCGGCTCTATGTCGCGCACCGATCGCACTGCGAAATACAACCAGCTGCTGCGCATCGAGGAAGACCTAGGCGATGCCGCCCACTATCCGGGAATGGATGCGTTTTACAACATTCGTACCTGAGTCGCTTTTCACGCAATGGCCGGCTCGCCAGGGTTTTTAAAAAGACTGCTGGATCTCAGCCTGACCAAGGTCTTGGTCATTGCCTTGGTGTTGATTCAGTTTCCGCTGTGGTTTGGCAGCGGAGGCTGGATCCGGGTCTGGCTCTTGGAGCGCGATGTCGCCGTGAAAGAAGAAGAAAACCTGGCCCGCCAGCAACGCATTCGTGAGCTAGAGGCCGAGGTGCACGACTTGAAAAAAAATCCCAAGGCTGCCGAGGAGCGGGCCCGCTATGAGCTGGGGTTGATTGCGCCGGGCGAGCGTTTCCTGCAGTGGGGCCAGCCTAAAAACGACAAGACGGCTGCTAATGCAGGGTCTTCGAGCCCGTCGTCGCCCCAGAAGGGTGGCCCGCCTTAAAAAGCTGGGCGCAGTCCACCGCATCAAAGGCATAGGCGGTGTTGCAAAAGTCACAGTTCACTTCGACTTGGCCTTGTTCAGAAAGAATGTCGGCCACTTCTTCGGTGCCGAGCGTGCGCAGCATGCGGCCCACTTTTTCGCGTGAGCAAGGACAGAAAAATTCAACGGCTTGGTCTTCAAGCAGTCGCGGTTTTTCTTCCCAGAACAGTTGATGCAGCAGCGTTTGTGGGTCGGTTTTTAATAGTTCTTCGGGGGTGACGGTGCAGGCGAGGGCAATCAGGCGTTCCCACTCATCGTCGTCGTGGATTGCCACGTCGGGCTTTGCCCTCCTCGCAATGATGGGCTCGTTTGCCGGGGCCTCAATGACGTTTAGGTCGTCATTGCGAGGGCCCGAAGGGCCCGTGGCAATCGCCGCGCCGCTATCGCGGCTCGCGATGACGGTTGGAAGCTTCTGCAACAACAATCCCGCGGCCCGCTCCCCATCACAGGCAAGCCAAAGCCGTGTCGGCAGCTGCTCCGACTGGCTCATGTATGACTCCAGCGCCTGCGCCAAGCCCGCCTGGTGAAGCGGCACAATGCCTTGATAGGGCTGCTGCGCCGCGACCTTAGGGTCAAGCACTACACTAAAGCGGCCCTGATTGTTTTGGTTCACCAGGTTTTGCCAGCTTGCGCCTGGTTTGACTTCTGGTGTCTCTGACATTTTCACGGTGCTGCGAAACCCCAATTTCGAATTGCATTCCGCCACGGCAAGTCGCACCGGGCCATCGCCATGAATTTGCAGAATCACCGAGCCTTGGTATTTCAGGCTTGCAGAAAACAATATGCTGGCACAGCTCATTTCACCAAGCAGCGACAGCACTTCGGGCGGCTCGCTGTGACGGCTCGCCACATCAAGCCAGCTTTTGTCAATGCGAACAAAATGCGCACGCACGCCGCCGCCTTCAAACATTAATTTCAACAAGCGATCTGACACGTCAATCGATCCGTTTCAGTGTTTTTTTAAACAAGGCCGCGCGCGCGACATAGCTGTGAATGCCACGGTGCATGCCGGCAATTTCCTCATCGCTTAATTCACGAATGATTTTTGCAGGCGAACCCAAGACCATGGAGCGATCGGGAATCGTCATGCCGGTTGTGACCAAGGCGCACGCGCCAATCAAACAGTTTTTTCCAATCACTGCGTTATTGAGCACCACGGCCTGAATGCCAATCAGGCTGCCTTCGCCCACCGTGCAGCCATGCAGCATGGCCTGGTGGCCCACAGTCACATTGTCGTTGACCGTGAGCGGCGACCCCGGGTCGGTGTGCAGCACCGCGCCTTCTTGAACATTCGAGCCTGCGCCAATCACAATGGGCTCATTGTCGCCACGCAGGGTCGCGCCCGGCCAAATGCTGCTGTTTTCCTTGAGCACCACTTTGCCAATCACCGTGGCTTGTGGTGCCACATAGGCCGAGTCGTGAATTTGGGGCTGGTGTTCGCCAAGGGCATAAATTGCCATGGGCTATTTCCTTTATCAACGCAAAGGGCAATTTTGCAGGAAAATGAAACGGTGAACGAACCTCTTCTTCCGCACGATTTGAATGTGGATTTGCATCTGCATTCCACTGCCTCCGATGGCGCTTTATCGCCCGCTGAAGTGGTGGCGCGTGCCCACGGCAATGGCGTGCAACTACTGGCGTTGACCGATCACGACACATTGGCTGGCCAGGCCGAGGCCCGCGAGACCGCGCAAAGCCTGGGCATTCATTACATCCATGGTGTTGAGGTGTCGGTGACTTGGGGCGGTGAAACCATTCATGTGGTGGGCTTAAATGTCGACCCCGGGCATGCGCCGCTGCAGCAGGTGCTCTCTAGCATTGCGCAGGGCCGGCAATCGCGTGCCCAGGAAATGGCGAATCGCCTGGTGGCCCATGGCCTGCCGAATGTGCTGGAAGACGCCAAGGCCTTGGCGCGCAATCCCGATCTGATCAGCCGCACCCATTTCGCAAGGGCCTTGGTGGCCAAGGGCATCTGCCCCGACATGCAATCGGTGTTTCACAGCTATTTAACTCCGGGCAAGCCAGGCTACACCCCTCATGAGTGGACCAGCCTGACCAAGGCCGTGGGTGCGATTCTGGGGGCTAATGGCGTGGCCGTGCTGGCCCATCCCGCCCGCTATCGCCTGGGGGCCATTGGGCACTGGGCCCTGGTCGATGAATTTAAGGCCCTGGGCGGAAGCGCGATTGAGGTGGTCACGGGCAGCCATTCCGATACGGAGGCCCGGCGCTATCAGCGCCTGGCCATTGAACACGGCCTGCATGCCTCTCGGGGTAGTGATTTTCATGCCCCGGGCGAGAGCCGCTTCGATGCCGGCGCGGTGCCCCCGCTGCCCGATGCCACCCACCCCGTCTGGCACGGCTGGGTCCACTGATAAAATCTCAAACAAATGTATCCACAACGCGTTTTATCGGGCATGCGGCCCACCGGGGCCCTGCATCTGGGCCACTATCACGGGGTTTTAAAGAACTGGGTCCGGCTTCAGTCCGAGTACGAGTGCCTGTTCTTTGTTGCCGACTGGCACGCTCTCACCACCCATTACGACGAGCCCGAGATCATTTCTGACAATGTCTGGGGCATGCTCATTGATTGGCTGGCTGCTGGGGTCGACCCCAGCCAGGCCACCTTGTTTATTCAGTCTCGTGTGCCCGAGCATGCCGAGCTTCACCTGTTGCTTTCCATGTGCACGCCGCTGGGTTGGCTTGAGCGTGTGCCAACCTATAAAGATCAGCAAGAAAAGCTTGCTGATCGCGATCTGGCCACTTACGGGTTTTTGGGCTACCCCTTGCTGCAATCGGCCGACATCCTGATTTATCGCGCAGCCCATGTGCCGGTGGGCGAAGACCAAGTGCCGCATGTCGAGCTCACGCGAGAGGTCGCCCGTCGTTTCAATCACTTGTATGGCCGCGAGCCCAAGTTTGAAGAAAAGGCGCAAGAGGCTGTGAAAAAACTGGGTGGCCGTCGCAGCAAGCTCTATAACGAGTTGCGCGATCGCTTTCAGGAAAAAGGCGATGAAGAAGCGCTGGAATCGGCCAAGGCGCTATTACAGGGCGCTCAAAACCTGACCATGGATGATCGCGAGCGCTTGTTTGGCTACCTCGAAGGCGGGCGTCGCTTGATTTTGGTGGAGCCGCAAGCCTTGCTCACCGAAGCCTCACGCATGCCCGGCTTAGATGGGCAAAAAATGTCCAAGAGTTATAACAACACCATTGGCCTGCGCGAGCAGCCCGACAGCATTGTTCAAAAGATCAAGCGCATGCCCACAGACCCTGCGCGCGTGCGTCGCACCGATCCCGGCAGTCCTGATCGCTGCCCAGTGTGGCAGCTGCATCAGGTTTATTCCACCGATGAGTGCCGCAAATGGGTTCAAGAAGGCTGCACGAGCGCAGGCATTGGTTGTCTGGAGTGCAAGCAGCCGGTGATCGATGCGGTGTTAGCCGAGCAAAAGGTGTTTCTTGAGCGGGCCAAGCCTTACGAAGAAGACACCGATTTATTGCGAAGCATCGTGGCTGATGGTTCGGAAAAAGCCCGTGAGCTTGCGCGCCAGACCATGCGCGATGTTCGCGAGGCCATGGGGTTGGATTACAGCTAAGCAAGGCGCACATGCGCCATGGAGAGCACATGATTACCGGAAGTCTTGTGGCGATTGCCACGCCAATGCATGACGATGGAAGCCTGGATATTCAGAGCTATCGGTCGCTGATCGATTGGCATGTTCAGCAAGGCACCAATGCGATTGTGGCCGTGGGCACCACGGGCGAATCGCCAACGGTCGATGTCGATGAGCATCTGGAATTAATTCGGGTCACAGTCGAGCAAGTTGCCGGAAGAATCCCGGTCATTGCGGGCACGGGCGCCAATTCAACGCTTGAAGCCATTGAGCTCACTGCCGAAGCGGCAAAGCTTGGCGCGCAGGCAAGCCTTCAGGTAGTGCCGTATTACAACAAGCCCACGCAAGAAGGCCTTTACCAACATTTCAAGGCGATTGCCGAGCGCGTGGATCTACCGGTGATTTTGTATAACGTGCCGGGCCGCACCGTGGCCGATCTTTCGCATGACACCACGATTCGTTTGGCACAGGTTCCGAACATTGTCGGAATTAAAGATGCCACGGGCAATATCGAGCGCGGTCTCTGGCTGCTGCGCGAAGCCCCCGAGGGGTTCGCGGTCTATAGTGGCGACGATGGCACGGCCGCAGCCCTCATGCTCATGGGGGGCCACGGAAATATTTCAGTTACCGCGAATGTCGTGCCCGATCTCATGTCGAAATTGTGTGCACTGGCCATGGCAGGCAATGCAAAGCAGGCGGCCGATCTTCAGTCCAAGCTCTTGCCCTTGCATCGGGCCATGTTTATCGAGGCCAACCCCATTCCCGTCAAGTGGGCCTTGGCCAGAATGGGCAAGACCAAGTCGGGGATTCGCCTGCCGTTGGTCGAGCTCTCAAAGCCCGCTCAGTCGGTGGTAGAGTCAGCGCTCAGGGAACTTGGAGTCATTGCATGAAGCTTGTTGTCGGCAGGTTTGCCAAATGGATCGCCCCCTTGTCAGTGGTGGCCTTATCGGGCTGCGGTGTCATGTCGGCCAACGACATCGACTATCAATCAGCAACTCAAACCAAGGCCAATACCCTTGAGGTTCCGCCCGATCTGGTCTCGCCTCGTCGCGATGATCGGTTCGCCATGCCCGCCTCGGGCAGTGCCAGCCGTGCTGAATTTGATCGTACCCGTGCAGAGCCGAAAAAATCGGACACCACTTTATTGCCGGCGGTATCGGGCATGCGTATTGAGCGGCAGGCCGATCAGCGGGTCTTGGTGGTGGAGCAGCCCGCAGAAAAACTCTGGCCGGTAGTGCGCCAGTTCTGGCTCGATAATGGGTTCGTCTTGGCGGTTGAAGATCCGGCCATTGGCTTGATTGAAACCGACTGGGCAGAAAACCGCGCCAAAATTCCCGAAGACATTATTCGCCGCACCATCGGCAAAGTATTTGATCGACTCTACGACACTGGCGAGCGCGATAAATTTCGAACCCGCTTGGATCGTTCCTCGGCCAACCAAACTGAAATTGTGATCAGCCACCGTGGCGTGGTGGAAATTGCTTCAGTGACTTCTTCCGATGTCAAAAGCACCTGGACTAACCGGCCCGCGGATCGTGAACTCGAAGCCGAGTTTTTGCGCAGGCTCATGCTGCGTTTAGGTGCCGAAGAGTCGCGCGCTGCAACGCTCATGGCCCAGGCGCCGCAGGCCGCGCCAGCGGCCACCATTGTTCGCACGGGCAGCGCCTCGTCCATTGAAATTTCTGAGTCGTTTGACCGCGCATGGCGCCGAGTGGGCGTGGCCATTGACCGGCTTGGCTTTACCGTCGAAGACCGTGACCGCGCCAAGGGCTTGTTCTTTGTACGCTATCGCGACCCCACTGTGCAAGACGAAGGCGAAAAGCAAGGGTTTTTCTCGCGCATGTTCTCTTCGCGGCCCGGCAGTGAATCCGCCGAGCAATATCGCGTACAGGTGTTGGCCAAGGGTGTGAATTCTTCTGCGGTGAGTGTGCTCGATAAAAATGGCAATCCGGCCAATGACACCAACGCCCAGCGCATGCTCAAAGTATTGTTTGAGCAACTCAAATAAGTAAGTAAGGTGTCAGGCACCGAGGCAGGCCTCGGTGCCTGACACCTTGTTGCCTGACACCTCTTACGATGCGGTTTACGAGTCTTTCAAGCGGCAGCGAGGGTAATGCGCTTGTTGTGGAGTCTTGCGCAAGGCATGGCGCGGACCCCACGCGAGTGTTAATCGATTGCGGCTTGGGCATAAAGCTTTTGCAAGAGCGGCTTGAGCAGCGCGGCTTGGCGCTCACGGATCTCGATGCTATTTTTGTCACTCACGAGCACAACGATCATGTGGGTGGCGTGGCCCGTGTGGCGCGCCGTGCAGGTATTCCGGTGTTGGCCTCGCACGGCACATTCGCAGGCTGTGGCCAAGAGTTCTGGAGCGGCGTTCAAACCTACGAAATCGATAGCCACGCAGTGTTGGAATTAGGCGCACTCACCTTGCATTGTTTTCCTGTTCCGCACGACGCCCGCGAGCCGGTGCAGTTGGTGGTGCAAAGCCAAGCCCAGCGTTTGGGTGTGCTCACCGATCTTGGCAAATCTACGCCTTTTATTGAATCGATGCTGGGTGGCCTGGATGCGTTTTTTCTTGAAGCCAACCACGACGAAATTTTGTTAGCCAACAGCGACTATCCGCCCGCACTGAAATCTCGGATTGCAGGGCCGTACGGCCATTTATCCAATGCAGCGGCCGCAGGGTTAGTAGCAGCGATTGACCAGTCGCGTCTTCAGGTGTTGATTGCGGCACATTTGAGCCGACACAACAACACTGTAGAGCTTGCAACTCAGGCGCTTTTGCCGGCACTGAATCGCCAAGCCCGATTGGCGATTGCCAATCAGCAAGCAGGTTTTGATTGGATCGAGATCGCTTAGCGCAACCGCAGCGAGCGTTAACGAATCGCTTGGCTTAAATTCCACATGGGCAGGAAAATTCCCAAGATCAGCACCAATACCAAGCTCGCCATAAAGACCAACAAAATGGGCTCTAGTGTCTGGGCCAATCGGCTCGATTCCCATTCGATCTCTTCTTGGTAAAGCACTGATAACTGATCGATCATGCCCTCGACATTACCGGTCTCATCGCCCACCGCCACCATTTGCAATTCAAGGGGGGTCAGAATTCCCGCAAGGGTAAAACCCCGAATCAAGGGTTCGCCACGCGAGATTGAATCGCGCATGACCAGCACGCGAGACTCGACATACGCGTTTGAGGTCACGCGTGAACACAGGGTGAGCGCGCTGATAATGGGCACACCGCTTTTGAGCGCCATGCTCAGGCTGCGGCAAAAGCGGGCTACGGCTGCCTTGCGCAACAGGCTGCCCACCACCGGGATTTTTAGCTTGAGCCGATCCCAGGCCAGCAAAAACGCTTTGTTCTTTTTGGCCTGAAAAATAGCGGCCACGACTACTGCCACTAACACCAACAACCCCCATCCATTGGCGGCCACAAAATCGGAAACGCCAATCAGAATTCGAGTGGGCAAGGGCAGTGTGGCTTGAAGGCTTGCGTAAAGTCGTGAAAACGCTGGAATGATATAGACCATGGCAATGACCAAGCCCACGCCAATCGCCACTAATACAAAGCTTGGATAGCGCACCACTTCCTGCACGCGCATTTTTAAGCGTCGTTCAAAATCAAGCTGGCTAAAAAGCCGCTCAAAAATCTCTTCAAGCCGGCCCGTGCCTTCGCCCACACGCACCATGTTGATGTAGTAGTCATCAAAGGCCTTGGGGTGTGCCGCCAGCGCAGCACTTAGCTCTTTGCCTCGGTTTAAGTCATCGGCCAGGGATTCAAACAAGCCTTGCATTCGGGGATTTTGATTGGTGTTTTTCAGGCTAAGGGTGGCCTGAATCATGGGAACCCCAGCCTTGATCATGGCGCCTAACTGTCGCGTAAACAATAACAAGTCGGCCGGTGTTGGCGATGCCTTGCGCGTGACCGTTTGAATCGTTTGCAGCCTTCGCTTCCGAGATAGCCCGGG
>CAYTWR010000005.1:0-7623 GCA_964442225.1 uncultured Burkholderiaceae bacterium
GGATTGCCACGCCCTGCGGGCTCGCAATGACGGTTTAAACCACGGCAATGACGGGGGCTCGTCATCGCGAGGGCCGCAGGCCCGTGGCGATCTACGCCTTCAGCTTCTCGCGATAAATCGCAAGCTGCTCTTCGTATAAATCCCGCCCTTCACAATCATTGGTCACCAGCAGCGGAAAGTTTTCAATCACCAGGCGCTGTACCGCCTCGGTCTTTAAGTCTTCATACGCCACCACTTCGGCCGACTTAATGCATGAAAACAAGGTTGCAGAAATTCCCCCTACCGCCGAAAAACACACCGCCGTGTTTTTCTTGCAGGACTCGCGCATGACCTTGCCACGATTGCCCTTGCCAATTGCGCCCTTGGCGCCATACTCAAATAACACCGTGGCGTAAGGGTCCATACGGTACGCCGAGGTGGGCGCCACCACGCCAATCACATTGCCAGGCTTTGTGGGCGCCGGGCCACCGTAAAACAAGACCTGGCCTTTCAGGTCAACCGGCAAGGGCTTGCCCTGCGCCAACAGATCCACAAACCGTTTATGCGCAGCATCGCGTGCCATGTAAATCACGCCGCTTAAATACACTTCATCGCCAACATGTAACTGCTTGATCATGTCATTGGTCAGCGGGGTTGAAAGATGATGCGTGGCCATAAATTTCCTTCAGCATTAAATCACGGCGCTGGCGCGACGCGCCGAGTGGCATTGAATATTGACTGCAACGGGTAAGGCCGTAATGTGGCAGGCATAGGTTTCCACCGACACCCACAAGGCCGTCGAAACCCCGCCATACCCCAGGGGCCCAATTCCCGTGCGATTGATCTCTTGCAAAAGCTCGGCCTCAAGCTGGGCAATATGCGGCTCAGGGTGGTGCTCCCCCAAATCACGCAGGATCGCTTTTTTCGCAATCTCGGTGACTTTGTCGAAACTTCCGCCAATGCCCACGCCCACGGTTAGCGGCGGACAGGCCGCGCCACCCGCCGCTTTGATCGTGTCCAACACAAAACGCTTGACGCCCTCTGCGCCTTCGCCGGGCAGCAAAAAGGTCATGCGACTCCAGTTTTCGCTGCCCCCACCTTTGGGCACCACCGAAATTTTGACCTGATCACCCGGGACGATTTCGGTATGAATTACAGCCGGCGTATTGTCATTGGTGTTCACGCGCAACAGCGGATCGCCCACCACCGATTTGCGCATAAAGCCTTCGGCATAGCCTTTGCGGACACCGGCATGAATCGCTTGCTGAAAATCACCGCCCACCACATGCACCTCTTGGCCAAGCTCAACATACACAATGGTGAGACCCGTGTCGTGGCAGGCTGGCACATGTTGCTCACGGGCAATCTTGTCGTTGTCGATCAGCTTGATCAAGGTCGATTTGCCCAGCGGGGAAATTTCTTGCTCAGCAGCCTTGTGAAATCCCGCGATCAAGTCAGCGGGCAGCTTGTGGCAGGCATCAATACATAGCTGTGCAACCGTATCCGTCAGGGCTTGGGTTTGTATCTCTCGCATATTCCAATCGTTTCCGAGTTTGAATCAACGCGATATAGTAGCCGCATGCAAAACGCCGGAAAGCTCCTGATGATTGCCGCCCCTTCGGGCGCGGGCAAATCAAGCCTGATCAGCGCATTTTTAAGCAAGCACCCCGACTGGCACTTGTCGATTTCAACCACGACTCGGCCACCGCGTCCGGGAGAAGTTCACGGCAGGGAATACTTTTTTACCGACCGCCAAAGCTTCGTTCAGGAACGCGATCGTGGGGCTTTTTTGGAGTGGGCCGAAGTGCACGGCAATTTCTATGGCACCTCCAAGCACTGGGTGCAAGCTCAGCTTGCCGAGCGCCGCAATATTTTGCTCGAGATCGATTGGCAAGGCGCCCAGCAAATCCGCAAGATTTTCAGTGAAAGCCCAGTCGCGCCCAAAAGCGTTTTTATTATGCCGCCCAGCGTTGAGGAGCTGGAACGCAGGCTACGCGCGCGAGGCCAAGACAGCGACGCGGTGATTCAGGCCCGAGTGGCTGCCGCCCAAAGCGAGATTTCTCACGCCCAAGAATTTGATTATGTTATTATAAATCAAGAGTTTAGCCTTGCTTTGCAATCGCTAGAGTCGATTGCAAGCACCCTGCTTTGCCAACCCTAACCGGATACTTTTATGGCCCGAATTACTGTTGAAGATTGTTTAGACGAAATCCCGAATCGGTTCGAGCTTGCCTTGGCCGCAGCCTACCGTGCGCGTCAACTCGCACAAGGCGCTTCCGCCAAAATCGAAAGCCGCGACAAACCAACCGTAACGGCCCTTCGTGAAATCGCTGCCAAGCAGGTTGGCCGCGAAATGTTAAGGAAAGTCCCGATCTAAATGAACAGTCCCGCATTGCGGGCTGTCTCAGTTGGCCCGCTGATCGATCTTGCCAGGGCCTATCTTTCAGAAGAAGATTGTGAGCGGCTCAAAGCCGCCTATCGCTTTAGCGATGAAGCCCACCTGGGCCAATATCGAAAATCGGGCGAACCTTATATTTCTCACCCGCTCGCTGTTGCCGAGCTATGCACCCAGTGGCGTTTAGATGCACAGGCCTTAATGGCCGCACTGTTGCACGACACCGTAGAAGACACCAAGGCCACGACACAAGAGATTGCTGAAAAATTTAGCCCGCAGGTTGCAGAACTTGTGGATGGCCTGACCAAGCTCGATGCGGTTGAGTTTCGCAACCGAGACGAAGCACAGGCCGAAAACTTTCGCAAAATGTTATTGGCCATGGCCCGCGATGTACGGGTAATTCTGATCAAAATCGCCGACCGGCTGCACAACATGCGCACCTTAGGCGGTGTGGGCCCAGAAAAACAACGGCGCATTGCTAAAGAAACCCTGGAAATTTACGCCCCGATTGCCCACCGGCTCGGCTTAAACACGGTATTTCGCGAGCTGCAAGACCTGTGCTTTGCGGGCCTCTACCCAAAGCGATACATGGTGCTGGCCAAGGCCCTGCTTTCGGCGCGCGGTAATCGGCGTGAAGTGGTGGGAAGGCTACAAGAGGCCATTGAGACTCAGCTGCCGAAATTTGGGATTCAGGCGCGCGTTGAAGGCCGCGAGAAAACCTTGTGGTCGACCTACACCAAAATGATCGAAAAAAAGCTGAGCTTTGCCGAAGTGCTCGATGTCTACGGCTTTCGAATTCTGGTCAAAGACATTCCCGATTGCTATTTGGCGCTCGGCGCTTTGCACGCGCGCTATAAACCCTTGCCCGGCAAGTTCAAAGATTACATCGCCCTGCCCAAGTCCAACGGCTATCAATCACTGCACACCACTGTGTTGGGTCCGTATGGCACGCCAGTTGAATTTCAGATTCGCACCGAAGAAATGCACCATGTGTCTGAAGTGGGCGTAGCCGCCCATTGGCTTTACAAAGAAGACTTGCAAGTTGAGGTATCGCCGCTGCAAGCACGCGCCCATGAATGGATGCAGTCGCTGGTGCAAGCCCAATCGCAGACCCGCGACCCGTCGGAATTTCTAGACAGTGTCAAGATCGATCTGTTTCCCGATGTGGTGTATGTCTTTACGCCCAAAGGCACAATTAAAGAATTGCCCCGCGGCTCAACGCCTATCGACTTTGCCTACAACGTGCACACCGATATTGGCAATCACTGCGCATCGGTCATGATTAACCAGGCGCCCGCTGGCTTTGACACCGCGCTTCGCAATGGTGATGTCGTGGAAGTCACAACCGACCCCAATGCAAACCCCCACCCGTCATGGCTAAGTTTCGTGCGCACCGCCAAGGCGCGCGCGGAAATACGTCATCGTCTAAAAACCACCACGAAAGAAGAAGCGATTGAGTTTGGCCAACGCCTGTTAGAGCAAGCACTGAGAAACCTGGGATCAAGCGGGCTTGAAGACCCAGCCCTTGAATGGGCACAGTTTTTGGCAGAAAACTCAGCGCCCGATAAACGCGCGCTTTATGAAGACATTGGGCTCGGATTGACACTGGCCAATGTGGCCGCGCGCCGACTCGTGCCACAGCCCGCCAGTGTTAAAAAGCTCTCAACCTTGGCACAAAACGCATTAGCGGTCTCGCAATCGCACTTTGCCTCTCGTATTGAATCCATCACCATTGACGGATCCGAGGGCTCCACCGTGCAATACGCGGCGTGCTGCAACCCCATTGGCGGCGATGTGTGTATTGGCATGATGCGTGGCGGCGCAGGCTTGGTGGTGCACCGTGCCAACTGTGCCCATGGCCGACGGCAGCGCTCAAAAGACCCCTCGCGCTGGGCAGAGATCATTTGGGCCGAAGAGTTAAAACGCTCGTTTACTTGCAATCTCACCATTGAAACGCTCGATTCACGCGGCATTTTGGCCCGTGTTGCCTCAGCGATCTCGGCAACGGACGCCAACATTATCGAAGCGAACTCCGCGCCGAAAGATCAAAACACAGCGCTCATGCAGCTCAAGATCGAAGTGCGCGAGCGCCAGCACTTGGCCAACATTTTGCGCAGAATCCGCCGCATTCCCGGAGTGATCAAGGCCGTTCGCCTGGCCCCACAGCGAACCGACGAAAGCCCTGAGGTTTAGTCGCCCGCAATCGTCATTTCGTTGACGAGCACCGAGCCAATGGTCTTGGTGCCGCGGCACAGCGTATCGGCGCCAATGCCCACAATTCCCGCGAACATGTCTTTCATGTTTGCGGCAATGGTGATCTCTTCAACGGGATACGCAATCTCTCCGTTTTCCACCCAATAGCCAAAAGCGCCACGCGAATAATCACCCGTGACATAGTTCACGCCCTGGCCCATCACCTCGGTGAGCAACAAGCCCCGGTGCATTTTGCGCACCATAGCCATTAGGTCATCGCCAGGCTGCGTGAGCGTGCTGCGCATCACCAGATTGTGCGAGCCGCCCGCATTGCCAGTCGATTCCATGCCCAGTTTGCGAGCGGTGTAGCACGACAGGAAATAGCCCTTCACAACGCCATCGCGCACGACATCGCGCGCTCGCACGCGCACCCCTTCATCATCAAAGGGCGCACTGCCCATGGCGCCATCAATCAGCGGGTCTTCTTCGATCTGGATGTGTTTGGGAAAGACCGGCTGACCCAGGCTGTCGAGCAAAAAACTGCTTTTGCGGTACAGGGCCGAGCCGCTCACCGCCTGCACGAAAGCGCCCAACAAGCCACTGGCCAAGGGCGCTTCGAACAGCACCGGAACCTTTTGGGTTTTTAGTTTTCGAGCATTCAACCGTGCCAATGCCCGCTGCGCGGCATAGCGACCCACGCGTTGTGGGTCGGAAAGCTTTGTAGGGTCGCGATCCGAGGTATACCAATCATCGCGCTGCATGGATTCGCCCGACTGGGCAATGGGTGCCACCGAGATCCAGTGCCGTGAATACGGATAGCCGCCCTCAAAGCCGCGTGTGTTGGCCGAAAAAAACTGGCCATGGCTTGCCGAAAGCGAAGCCCCCTCAGAATTGCGAATCGCTGGGCTTGTCTTGAGCGCCGCCTGCTCGGCAGCCAGCACGAGCTTGACCGCCTCTTGCGCTGAAATTTCCCAAGGAAAATACAAATTCAGGCGTGGCGATTTTTTGGCAATCAGGTGATCTTCAGGCAAGCCCGCGCAGGGATCTTCGGCCGTGTATTTCGCAATATCCAGCGCCTTGGCCACCGCATCTTTTAAAGCCTGATCTGAAAAATCAGAGGTTGTGGCATGGCCGCGCTTTAGCCCACTATAGACCGTGACCGAAGCGGCCCGATCCCGCGTGCTTTCCAGGGTTTCTATGTCTTGCTTGCGCACGGTCACCGAGAGCCCACTGCTCTCAGAGACTTCGGCCGAGGCATCGGTTGCGCCAAGATCCTTGGCCATTTGCAGAATCTTTAAGGACAGCGAGCGCAGGGCCTCGGATGAATACACCAACGGTGATGTTTGGGTTTGGCTTGAGGACTTCATAGCGGCAATAATACCGGCATGACACACACGACCGCCCGCATCGGGCTTGTTTCAATTAGTGACCGGGCAAGCCAAGGGGTCTATCAGGATCTTGGGCTTCCGGGGCTTAAAGATTGGCTGTCTCAAGCGCTTTCAAGCCCTTGGCAGGCGGTGGAACGGCTTATTCCCGATGAGCGAGAGACGATTTCAGCCACACTGATTGATCTTGTCGATCACCAAGCCTGTGATTTGGTGTTTACCACGGGCGGCACCGGCCCAGCAGCTCGAGATGTCACGCCCGAGGCGACCTTGGCCGTGGCCGATAAAGAGCTTCCAGGCTTTGGCGAGCAAATGCGACAAATCAGCCTGCACTATGTGCCCACCGCGATTTTGTCGCGACAAGTGGGCGTCATTCGTGGCAAGGCCATGATTGTGAATCTTCCTGGCCAGCCAAAATCAATTGCGGAAACGCTGGGTGGTGTGCGCAGCAGCGATGGAAGCATTTTGGTGCATGGAATTTTTTCTGCAATTCCCTATGGCCTTGAATTAATTGGCGGCCCAAGCCTATTGACCAACGAAGCGGTTTGCAAAGCCTTTCGGCCCAAAAAGAAATAAGCGCACGCCATGGAACTTGCACAAATTATCCAGACCATCACGGTCTACGCCATTCCGGTGCTGTTTGCAATCACCGTTCACGAGGCTGCTCACGGGTACGCCGCGCGACACTTTGGCGATAACACCGCCTATCTGATGGGGCGCATTACACTGAACCCCTTTAAGCACATCGACCCAATTGGCACGGTGCTGGTGCCTTTAGGCCTTTACTTTGCAACTGCTGGCGCGTTCTTATTTGGCTACGCGAAACCCGTGCCTGTCGATTTCGGAAACCTTCACAACCCTAAAAAAGACATGGTCTGGGTGGCGCTTGCCGGCCCGGCCTCAAACCTAGCGCAAGCCCTGGGCTGGGCCATTGGGTTTTATCTGATCACCAGCGCTGGCGTTACCGAAACGTTTTGGGTCTCGATGTGCAAGGCCGGGATCATGGTCAATGTGGTGATGTTTGTTTTTAACTTGTTTCCATTGCCGCCCATGGATGGCGGCAGAATTCTGGTCGGCCTTCTGCCCTGGCGCCAAGCCAATGCGGTGGCGCAAATTGAGCCTTATGGATTTTTTATTGTCTTGGGCTTGCTCGTTGCCGGCGTGATTACTAATTTATGGATGCGGCCGCTTATGAATCTCACCTATGGTGTGATTGATGTGGTGCTCACGCCGCTGCGTTGGCTGCTTGGGGGTTAAGAGCGTATGGCTCGAATCAAAATTGACTTGCCGGAAGAATTCATTTTTGCCACCGACCTTGAAGTGTTGATTGGCCATATTAATTACGGCAACCACTTGGATAACGGCGCGGTAATTGACTTGGTGTCAGAAGCCCGCATGCGGTTTTTCAAGTCGCTAGGGTTTTCGGAAGGCGACATTGAAGGGGCAGGAATTATCGTGGCCGATGCGGCGATTCAATACAAATCCGAGGCGTTTCACGGCGAGGTGCTCGTCATTGAATACAACGTGCGCGATTTTTCGCGCGTGGGGTGTGATTTGGTGTACCGAATTACGGAAAAAACCACGGGCCGCGAGGTGGCGCGCGGCAAAACGGGCGTGGTGTTTTTCGATTATGAAAAGCGCGAGACCGTACCGGTGCCGGAGGGGTTTAAG
>CAYTWR010000005.1:7723-15020 GCA_964442225.1 uncultured Burkholderiaceae bacterium
GGTGTTTTTCGATTATGAAAAGCGCGAGACCGTACCGGTGCCGGAGGGGTTTAAGGCGCAGATTGCCACGCCGCTGCGCGGCTCGCAATGACGATGTAACGTCATCGCGAGGGCCGTAGGCCCGTGGCGATCCCCACGCCCACCGTTGGTGGGCTCGGGATGACGGTTTAAAACCGATCCGCCGCCTGGCAACTTCCCTTCGTCATCACCGCCTGCGGCAGCGTCACCACCGTCAACAGATTCGGTGCAACGAACATGCCATCCGGATCAAGAATGGGATCCAGGTTTCGGCAACGCAAGTGCAAGGGCTGAGTCAATAGCGTGCTCAAACGACAGGCCAATAACTGCGGCAAACGGCCCTTGTCGTTGTAAACGCGCTCCATGCACAGCAAATGCCCCTCATCAAGCTCCTTGGAGCGCTTCACATCGTCGTATTCAATTAAGCGCGCCTGCGCCTCGCAAGTCGCCTGCTCCTGCATGGGCAGCTGCTCAATCATGGAGATTCGCACACGAAAATCATCTTGCGCTTCGACTTCAAACGTGCCCGCAACCCACTTTTCAGCGCCTTCGGGCTTGACCACCCCGCCCGCCACCTCGGCCTTGCAACGCGACTCAAGCGGCAGCCGCTTCAGGAACTCTTGGCGCTTGACATCGCGCTTATCGGCCTGCTCGCGCGGGCTTTCCGCCATTGCCATTGAACTGGCCAATACCGCTGCCAAAAACACAGCCCCAACTTTTCTCATGGCTCCCCCCATCGAAGCGAAAATCATAGGCGGCAACGGGTTGAATTTGCCCTCGATAAATCCCTATAGCGCAAGCGTTTCGCGCCGCATCAAATTGACAAATATCAACATGCTGTTTGCCCCCTTTTGTTACGGTATGCCACAGCACTAACACCTTGTTTTTAAAAGAAATTTTATGCATTCACCCCTGATAGAACTCGCAAAATCATCGGGCCTTGCGCCCCTATCCATCAAAGGAAAACCCCTTGTGCCGATCGTTCAAGGTGGCATGGGTGTTGGCGTTTCGGCCGGGGGCCTGGCTGGCTCGGTCGCCAAGCTCGGTGCCATCGGCACCTTGTCCTCGGTAGACCTGCGCAGGCTTCACCCTGATCTGATGGAAATGACCGAGCACGCCGCGCATGAGCCCGGCGGCCGAGAGCTGCTCGATCGGGTCAACCTAACGGCGCTTGAGCGCGAGATTAAAAAAGCCCGCGAGATTGCCCAAGGCCATGGCTTATTGGCGGTCAATATTATGAAGGCCTTGTCGGCCTACGAGGCCTATGCACGCTGCGCACTCGATGCGGGTGTCGATGCTTTGGTCGTTGGCGCGGGCTTGCCCCTCGACCTTCCCGATATCGCGCGAGACTATCCCGATACGGCCCTAATCCCAATTCTGTCTGACGCGCGCGGCGTACAGCTGCTGCTGCGCAAATGGGAAAAGAAAGGCCGCTTGCCCGATGCAATTGTGATCGAGCATCCGCGACTTGCAGGGGGGCATTTAGGCGCCGCGAAGGTGGCGGATCTGAATGACCCGCGCTTTGACTTTGACCAAGTCATTCCTGCCGTGTTGGAGTTTTTTGAAGAAAATGGCTATAGCAAATCCATTCCGTTAATTGCAGCCGGCGGCATTTCCTCATTCGATGACATTCAACGCCTGCAAGCCTTGGGTGCCGCTGGCGTTCAGCTCGGCACCGCATTTGCCGTGACTCAAGAAAGCGATGCCGCGCCCGCCTTTAAAGAAGTGTTGGCCAATGCGGAGCCAAAAGATATCGTGGAGTTTGTCAGCGTGGCGGGCCTGCCCGCACGGGCGGTACGCACACCGTGGTTGGAAAAATATCTTCGCATTGAGGACAAACTCAAATCGGTTGCGCACCTGAAGAAAAACGGCTGCAACCTGGCGCTTGATTGCCTGGCGCATTGCGGTCTGCGTGATGGCGTCTCCACTATGGGGCAGTTTTGCATCGACCGCCAGCTAGGCCATGCACTGACCGGCGATACCGATCGCGGCCTGTACTTCAGGGGGGCGGGCACGCTTCCGTTTGGGAAACAAATTCGCAGCGTCGAGGAACTCATGCGCTGTCTGCTTGGGGGCCTGAAGGCCAACAACGCCAACGCTTAAAAGTAAACTCTACCTCTTTCAACACAACAAACGATTTCAAAAATGAAACGAGACGAACTGCACGCCGCTGGCATTGCCCTTGAACCCCAAATGATCAGCCTGGATGTGCTGCGGGAAAAATACTTGAAGTTTGGCGAGCAATCAGCAGACCAGCTGTTTGCCCGCGTTGCGAAAGCGCTGGCATCGGTTGAAAAAGAAGAACTGCGCGAACAGTGGGGAGCCTTGTTCTTAGAAAATATGCAATGCGGCGCGATTGGCGCAGGCCGAATCATGAGCGCGGCCGGAACCAACATTCAGGCCACGCTGATCAACTGCTTTGTGCAGCCTGTGGGCGATTGCATTCAAGGCGTCGATGACGAAGGCTTTCCTGGAATTTATGAAGCCTTGCGTGAAGCGGCAGAGACCATGCGCCGTGGCGGAGGTGTTGGCTACGATTTTTCCCGCATTCGGCCCAAGGGCGCAGAAGTCAAAGGCACAGCCTCGATGGCCTCGGGCCCGTGCAGCTATATCAATGTGTTTGATCAGTCCTGCAGCACCGTAGAAAGCGCTGGTGCGCGGCGTGGCGCGCAAATGGGCGTGCTGCGCATTGATCACCCCGATGTGTTGGAATTCATTACCGCTAAGCGCACCCCGGGCCGTTGGAACAACTTCAATGTGTCGGTGGCAGTGACCGATCGTTTTATGCGTGCCGTCGAAAGCGATGGGGATTGGCAACTGGTGCACAAATCAAAGCCTGGTGCGCCGCTGATTGAAAAAGGCGCACGGCAGCGCGAAGACGGCCTGTGGGTTTACCAAACGCTCGCCGCCCGCGAGCTATGGGACACGATCATGCAATCGGCTTACGATTTCGCGGAACCCGGCATTTTGTTTTTGGACAATATCAATACCGATAACAACCTGCGTTACTGCGAGGCGATCAATGCGACCAACCCTTGTGGTGAGCAGCCGCTGCCCTCTTACGGTTGCTGCGATCTTGGCCCCATCATTTTGACTGGCTTTGTGCGCCACCCTTTCGGTTTTCAGGGCGACTCCTATTTTGATTTTGAAGCGTTTGAGCGAGCCGTAAAAATTCAGGTACGTGCGCTTGACAATGTATTAGATGTCACTTGGTGGCCATTGCCACAACAGCGCGAAGAAGCCATGGCCAAGCGACGCATTGGCGTGGGCTTTACCGGCCTGGGCAATACACTGACCATGCTGGGCCTGCGTTACGACCGCCAAGAAGGCCGCGCCGTAGCGGCCGAGATTGCTGAGCGCATGCGCAATGCCGCCTATGAAGCCTCGATTGACCTGGCCAAAGAGAAAGGCGCATTTCCTAAATTTAATGCCGAAGGCTTTTTAGCCGAAGGCACCTTTGCAAGCCGACTGCCCGCAACACTAAAAGATCAAATCCGCAAGCACGGCATTCGTAACAGCCACTTGCTCTCAATTGCGCCCACTGGCACCGTGAGCCTGGCCTTCGCTGATAACGCCTCCAATGGCATTGAGCCAGCGTTTTCATGGACTTATCTACGCAAGAAGCGCGAAGCGGACGGCTCCACCAAGGAATACACCGTTGAAGACCATTCCTGGCGCGTGTTCCACCTACTCGGTGGCCATGCGGATCAACTGCCCGAAAGCTTTGTGTCAGCGCTGGATATGAGCGCAGCCGATCACATTGCCATGATGAAGGCGGTGCAGCCTTATGTGGACACGGCCATTTCGAAAACGGTCAATGTGCCGGCTGATTACCCTTATGAAGATTTCAAAGACCTGTACCTGCAGGCTTGGAAATCGAGCCTGAAAGGCTTGGCCACTTATCGACCCAACACTATTTTGGGGGCTGTTTTGGAAACCAAGCCCGCCGCCAAGGCCGAAACCGACGAAGAGGCTGAAGTTTCATTTGCAGACCCCATGCGCAGTGTCATTGAAAAACGGCCCAAGGGGGCGTTGTCTGCAGTGGCCGAAAAGCTTGAGTACTGGACGCAAGAAGGCCATAAAACCCTTTATCTGATTGTCTCCTTCTTGCCCATGCCCAACCCGAACGGCCCTGGCACGGTGGATCGTGCCATTGAATTTTTCATGCCTGTAGGCCAAAGCGGCGAGTCGCAACAATGGACCACTTCCACCATGCGCATGCTCTCGTTGGCGGCCCGTGGCGGGTTTTTAGAGCGTGCACTCAATGACATGCGCAAGGTCGCCTGGGATCGTGGCCCCGTGCGCTTGGGCACCACTAAAAAATCCGATGGCAGCGTAGTGCCCATGTGGCACGACTCAGAAGTTGCAGCGATTGCCTATGCGATTCAAAACATTTTGGCGATTCGCGCAGAGCAGAATCACCATGCCACACACTCTTACAACGCCAATATTCTGCCGCCTGATACGCCTACCCCCATGGCGGCAATGGCTGGCAAGAAGTGCAGCGCCTGCGGCGCCCATGCCGTAATTCGCAAAGACGGCTGTGACTTTTGCAGCCAGTGTGGCGAGTTGGGAACCTGCGGCTAAGCGCGCGACGCAGAGATCACGCCGGGCACCTCGGCCAACATGGCCAGGGCCCGCTTGAGCTGATCGCCATTGATGACTTGCACGGTCAGGATAAGTGTGACTCGATCCCCTTTCGGGAAAGAGTCCATCTTGGCCATGGGAATCTTTTCCCTTGCCAAGATCTCGGCAATATCCTTGATCAGGTCTGATCGAGCCCTTGCCACGATCGCCGCATCAACGAGGTAACGAGAATCCAAGGGATCCTTCGGAGTTCCCCAGTCGGTTTCAATCACGCGCTCAGGGCTCTGCTCCAATAGGCGCTTAAATGTTGGGCAGCTCTCTCGGTGAACGCTCACCCCTCGGCCCCGTGTCACAAACCCTTTGATTGCATCCGGCGGTGCGGGCTTGCAGCAGCGCGCAAGCGCAGTGAGCATGCGATCCACGCCCACGACCAACACTTGGCCTTTGGAAGCCGCCTTGGGCTTGGCAATTTTGGAAAGAATCAGCTCTTCAGCAGTAATCTCTGAGCGCTTCAGTTTCTCTGCGTCCGAGGTTTCTGCATCCGATTTTTCAGCCTGCTTTTCCTGCGGCTTGTCTTCACTGCGGCCTTCTGCCAAATCCAGCGCATGAAACCAGGTACGCACTTTCTGGCGGGCGCGCGGACTTTTTAAATAGCCTGAATCCGGGTTCATCCAGTCGCGGCTAGGGCTCCCTTGTTTCACGGTCATGAGCTCCACCGTTTGGCCAGTTTCCAGCGATGTGGTGAGCGGCACGATATGGCCATTGACCTTCGCGCCCCGGCAGCGATGGCCAAGATCGGTGTGCAGGTGATATGCAAAATCTAAGGGGGTTGCGCCTTTGGGCAACTCAATAATTCGTGCCATGGGCGTAAGCGCATAAATGCGATCGTCGGTTAAGCGCACCTTGGCAGACGACCGGCCCGCGTCATCGGCCGCCTGCCCCCAATCGAGCATTTGCCGCAGCCAGGCAATACGCGAGGCGTAGTCGCCACTGGCCGCATGGCTTGCGCCCGATTCCTTATATTTCCAGTGGGCCGCAACGCCCAGCTCGGCACGGTGATGCATGTCAAGCGTGCGAATCTGCACTTCAAACGGCCGGCCTTGTGAATCGAGCAGCACGGTATGCAAGGATTGATAGCCGTTGGCTTTGGGCCGGGTGATGTAATCATCGAACTCGGAATCCATGGGCTTAAAGTGATCGTGCAACACGCCCAGCACGTTGTAGCACTGCGACTCAGTCGCCACCAGTATTCGGAACGCCCGAAGATCCATAAGCTGCTCAAGCCTTAAGCCCTTTGCCCGCATTTTGTTGCGAATGCTAAACAAATGCTTCGGGCGCCCTGCGACTTGCGCTTCAATATCGGCCTTGCTTAAAAGGTCTTTGATTCGGGCAATGGTGGTGGCAACGAACGCCTCGCGCTCTTGCCGGCTTTCATCCATTTGCGCAGCGATTTCCCGATACGCTTGTGGCTCGGTCATGCGAAACGCAAGATCCTCAAGCGCCCATTTGATTTGCCAAATGCCCAAGCGATTGGCCAGAGGCGCTTGCACCCGCAAGGTTTCCACGCCAAGGGCGCGGCCTGTTACTTCAGCATCGGGCTCACCTTGGTCAATGGCTTTTGCACAGGCTTCCAGGTTAGCCAAGTGGGTGGCCAATAGCACTACCACTACACGAATATCATCAGCAAGCGCTAATAACAGACGACGAAGTTTTTCGACTTGGGCGGGGCCCTCTTCACCCGGCGTGTCAATGAGCCGCTCGCCCATGCGCGAGACACGCCGCATCGACATCAGCAAATCGGCGAGCTCATCGCCGTATTGTTTGCGTAGGCTCTCGGTCTGCTTTGCCGAGCCATCGAACTCGGGAAACAGGCGCGCGGCTTCGAGGCTCGTTGTATCGAGCCCCAAGCCTCGCAGAATTTCTACAGCCCGCTCTCCACCAAGCCGCATAGCAAATGGCCAAGTATCAAATGCCCTTCTTGAATTTGGGGCGTATGGGTCGAAGGCACCTTTAGCGCAATATCGGCCAAGGGCAGCATGTCACGCGGGTGCAGGCCGGTGAGTGAAATGGTGGTGATCTTCTTCTCGCGGGCAGCCTGCATCGCCGCCAGAATGTTTTTGCTACGGCCCGAGGTGGACATGGCAATCAATACATCGCCTTCGCGGCCCAACGCGTGGATCTGGCGGGAAAACACATGGTCATAGCCGTAATCGTTGCCGATCGCGGTCAACGCCGAGGTGTCGGTTGACAGCGCGATGGAAGGCAGGGCTTTGCGCTCTTTTAAATAACGGCCCACGAGCTCTGCAGAAAAATGCTGCGCTTCGGCCGCGCTGCCGCCATTGCCGGCAAACATAAGCTTGCCGCCTGAGTTGATTGCCTTGAGACAGGCGTCAACGGCTTGGCGCAGAGTGTGTTGAAGCTCTGCGTTGCCCAGCATGTCGTCCACCATTTGGCGGGTGGCGGTCAGTGAGATTCGAATTTCGTCTTGCATTGAAACTCCTTAGTCGATTGCCACGGCGCTTCGCGCCTCGCAATGACGGGTAAAAATTTTCGCCTCGCATTGATGGCACCAATGTCACTGCGAGGGCCCTGCGGGCCCGTGGCAGTCCATTATGCGGCCTGTTCGCGCTCAGCCTTCTTGCGTTCATGTTCCTTCAAATACCGTTTACGCAACCGAATGCTCGATGGCGTA
>CAYTWR010000005.1:15120-17819 GCA_964442225.1 uncultured Burkholderiaceae bacterium
CTTGCGTTCATGTTCCTTCAAATACCGTTTACGCAACCGAATGCTCGATGGCGTAATTTCAACCAGCTCATCGTCGGCAATGAACTCCACGGCCTTTTCCAAGGTGAGCTCAATGGGCGGCGTTAAATCAATATGCTCATCTTTGCCCGAGGCACGCACATTGGTGAGTTTCTTCTCTTTCACGGGGTTTACCACCAAGTCATTGTCGCGGCTGTGAATGCCAATAATCATGCCTTCATAGAGCGCATCGCCAGGCTTGACAAACATGCGGCCACGCTCCTGCAGTTTCCACAAGGCATACGCCACTGCATTGCCATCGTCTTGCGAGACCAGCACCCCATTGCGACGCTCGGCGAGCTCGCCTTTGTAGGGGCCGTAATCGTCAAAAATGTGGCTCATCAAGCCCGTACCCCGCGTGAGTGTCAAGAACTCACCCTGAAAGCCAATTAGCCCCCGCGCAGGAATGCGATATTCCAGGCGCACGCGGCCTTTGTCATCCGGAACCATGTCCAAGAGCTCACCCTTGCGCAGGCCCAGGTTTTCCATCACCGGGCCTTGGTGCTCCTGCTCTACATCGACGGTGAGCATTTCATAGGGCTCAAGCCGCTCGCCGCTTTCATTTTGCTTAAACACCACCCGGGGGCGCGAGACGGCAAGCTCATAGCCTTCTCGTCGCATGTTTTCCAACAGAATCGTCAGGTGGAGCTCGCCACGGCCTGACACCACAAAGGTGTCTGAGTCGGCACCAAAGTCCACACGCAGCGCCACATTGGCTTTGAGCTCACGCTCGAGCCGCTCACGAATCTGTCGGCTCGTGACAAACTTGCCCTCACGACCGGCCAATGGAGAACCGTTCACAATAAAGTTCATGGTCAGCGTGGGCTCATCGACCTGCAACATGGGCAAAGGCTCAACATGATCAGGATCACACAGGGTCGTGCCAATGTTCAGCTCTTCAATGCCGTTAATCAACACAATGTCGCCTGCCTCGGCAGTGGGCACCACCTCGCGTTCAAGGCCTTTGAATTTCAGAATCTGGTTAACGCGCGCTTTTCTGGGCGTGCCTTGCGGCCCATCCTGAATCACCACATCTTGCAAGGCTTTTAAACGGCCGCGGTTAATTCGGCCAATGCCAATTTTGCCCACATAGCTCGAGTAATCGAGCGAGCAGATTTGAAACTGCAGCGGACCATCGCTGTCATCTGCCCGCTGGGGCACATATTTCAAAATCGCATCGAACAGCGGGCGCATATCGCCACCAAGATTTTTATGGTCCAGCGTGGCAAAGCCATTTAACGCCGAGGCGTACACCACCGGAAAATCAAGCTGCTCTTCAGTCGCCCCCAACTTGTCGAACAAATCAAACGTGGCGCTCACCACCCAATCGGGACGAGCCCCAGGCCGATCGATCTTGTTCACCACCACAATCGGCTTTAGGCCCTGTGCAAGGGCTTTACGCGTGACGAATCGGGTTTGCGGCATAGGGCCTTCGACTGCGTCGACCAAAAGCAACACGCCATCGACCATCGAGAGCACGCGCTCTACCTCGCCGCCAAAATCGGCGTGGCCTGGCGTATCCACGATATTAATGTGCGTGCCCTCGTAATCGACCGCACAGTTCTTGGCCAGAATCGTAATTCCCCGCTCTTTTTCAAGATCGTTGGAATCCATGACGCGTTCCGACACCTGCTGGTGTTTCGCAAAGGTACCAGCTTGCTGGAGCAGTTTATCAACCATGGTGGTTTTTCCGTGGTCGACGTGGGCGATGATGGCGATATTGCGCAAGGCGCGCATAGAAACTCCTAAGAAGACGAAACCCGAACGCGTTCGGGGCTAAGCCGGTGGGTGGAATCGAGAAAGCCCGTGCCGAGAAACACGCCCGATTGATTTTTAACGCGAACTCGAATGGTGTCAGGCACCTTGCTTGACATGGTGCCTGACACCTTGACGGTTTGCCCGTGGCGAAATTTTTCGACATCAGCACTACACAGCTCAAGCTCGGGCAGCTCACGCAAGAGCCAATCTACGGGCTTGACACTTGCCATGCGTTGATCAAGGCTTGCTGACTCAAGCAAATCCAGTGCCACCATGTCGGCACCCACCAGCCTTCCCACGCCAACCCGACGAAGGGCCTGCAAGTGGGCAGGCACGCCGAGCGCAGCGCCAATATCTTCTGCCAGGGTGCGGACATAGGTGCCCTTGCTGCACGACACGCGCACGGTGAGCAAGGGCAGCGCGAGGCTTAACAGCGTGAGCTCGTAAATGGTGATGGTGCGGGGCGCTCGCTCAACATCTTTTCCAGCACGCGCATAGGCATAAAGCGGTTTGCCATCTTTTTTAAGGGCAGAAAAAAGTGGTGGTATTTGTTGTTGCTCGCCAATAAATTTCGCCAACACCGCTTCGATTCGCGATTGATCAAGTTGCGCAGGCACATCGGCGGTCTCAAGCACTTCGCCTTCCCCATCACCGCTACTGGTTTTGACACCCAAGCGAATCGTGGCTTCGTAAAGCTTGTCGGCATCCAGGCCATCGGCGGCGTATTTCGTGGCTTCGCCAAACATGATGGGCAGCAGGCCGCTGGCCATGGGGTCTAAGGTTCCGCCGTGACCGGCTTTTTTGGCGTTGAAGAGTTTTTTAACGTGCGAAAGCACGCGGGTGGAGGATGGGCCGATGGGTTTGTCGAGGAGTAAGACGCCGTC
>CAYTWR010000005.1:17919-35740 GCA_964442225.1 uncultured Burkholderiaceae bacterium
GCCCGATCGATTAGCGCGCTGATTTCCATGGCCCTGGCCGTGGTGTCATCCAGCACAAAGTGAAGCTCTGGCGTTGCATGAATTTTCAGCATACGGCCAAGCTTGGAGCGCAAGAACCCACGACAAGCCGCCAGGCCTTCGGCCGTTTTCTTCAGCTGCTCTGCGTCATCCGGCAGGACGCTGTAAAAGACCTTGGCGTGTGCGTAATCAGGCGTGACTTCTACGCCCGTAATCGTGATCAGCCCAATGCGCGGATCTTTGACCTCAAGGCGCAAGAGCTCAGACAAATCCCGCTGGATTTGATCCGCAACTCGAGCGCCCCGATCACCCGGCTTCGACGATTGGCCACGCATTGCACTCACGCCTCGCATGCATTACAGCGTGCGGGCAATCTCCTGAATCTCAAACACTTCAAGCTGGTCACCCTCGTGAATGTCATCGTAGTTCTTAAGCGTCAATCCGCACTCAAAGCCTTCTTTGACTTCTTTAGCATCGTCTTTAAAGCGCTTGAGGGAATCAAGCTCGCCAGTCCATACCACCACGTTATCGCGCAGCAATCGAACCTGGGCGCCTCGGCGAACAACACCTTCGAGCACCATACAGCCGGCGATATTGCCCAAACGAGACACCTTGAACACCTGCCGAATCTCAACCAAGCCAATCACATTTTCGCGACGCTCAGGCGCCAACATGCCCTGCATGGCGTTTTTCACATCATCGACAGCGTCGTAAATGATGGTGTAGTAGCGCAGGTCAATGCCATTGCCTTCAGCAAGCCGCTTGGCCTGCTGGTCTGCACGCACATTAAAGCCAATCACGACGGCCTTGGAAGCAATGGCCAAGTTAATGTCAGATTCGGTAATAGCCCCCACCGCAGCGTGAACGATGTTGACCTTCACCTCTTCAGTTGAGAGCTTCAACATGGCTGCAGCCAATGCTTCTTGAGAGCCTTGAACATCGGATTTGATAATGAGCGACAAAGTCTTGACGCCATCGCCCATGTTTTCAAAAATGTTTTCAAGCTTGGCAGCCTGCTGCTTGGCCAATCGCACATCACGGAATTTGCCCTGACGGAACAGCGCAATTTCACGGGCTTTGCGCTCATCGCCTAAGACCATCATGTCATCGCCCGCTTGCGGCACTTCGGTCATGCCTAGAATCTCAACCGGAATGGAAGGGCCTGCTTCATCCACTTGCCTGCCGTTTTCATCCAACATGGCGCGCACACGGCCAAAGGCTGCGCCGGCCAAGAGAATGTCGCCTTTTTTCAGCGTGCCCGACTGCACCAACACGGTCGCGACCGGGCCACGGCCTTTGTCAATGCGCGCCTCGACGATCAAGCCTTTCGCGGGAGCATCTTTTGGCGCCTTTAACTCGAGCACTTCGGCCTGGAGCAATACATTTTCTAAAAGATCATCAATGCCTTGGCCGGTTTTTGCCGACACCGCAATAAAGGGTGAATCACCACCGTATTCCTCGGGCACCACTTCCTCGGCCACGAGTTCGGTCTTGACCCGATCAGGGTTGGCCTCGGGCTTATCGATCTTGTTAATTGCCACCACGATAGGCACACCGGCGGCTTTGGCATGGTGCACCGCCTCTTTGGTTTGCGGCATGACACCGTCATCGGCAGCGACCACCAAAATCACAATATCCGTAGCGTTTGCACCGCGTGCACGCATGGCCGTAAACGCTTCGTGACCTGGCGTATCTAGAAAGGTGATCACACCGCGGGGCGTTTCCACATGATAGGCACCAATGTGCTGGGTGATGCCGCCCGCTTCACCCGCTGCGACTTTCGTGCGACGAATGTAATCGAGCAGCGAGGTTTTGCCGTGATCAACGTGACCCATGATGGTTACCACCGGCGGGCGCGTCACCGCCTGAGCCTGCGCAATTTTTTCGGCTTCGGTTTCCTCAAGGAATGCCTCGGGGTCATCGAGCTTAGCCGCAAAGGCTTTGTGGCCCATTTCTTCCACCACAATCATGGCGGTTTCCTGATCGAGCACCTGGTTAATGGTGACCATTTGGCCCATTTGCATCAGTGTCTTGACCACTTCAACGCCTTTGACTGACATTTTGTGGGCAAGGTCGGCCACCGAGATGGTTTCAGGAATGTGCACCTCGCGGATCTGCGGCTCAGTGGGCGCTACGAAATTGGAAGGCTCGCTGGCGCTCGACGATTTTGAACGCGCTTTCGGGCCAGCACGCCAGCCACCTGCTCCGCCCGACGCATCGCCTCGGGTCTTGATCGCGCGTTTTTTGGCCGCGTCTTCTTGCCAAGTCGACGACAGCTTAGCCGATTTGAGCTGCTTTTCTGATTTCTTCTCTTTCGGTTTTTCCTCTTCTTGCCCCTCGGGTTTTTTTGTCGTGGGCTTGTGCAAGGTCGTGGAGGCAGGCTCGGCCGGTTTTTCAGCAGCCTTCGCCGTTGCGGCAAGCTTGCCCGTGCGCGCGGCATTCATCAGCTTGTTGATCGCTGCCACTTCATCTTCAACCGCTCGGCGTGCCTGCTCAAGCTTTTTAGCTTCTTCCTGGGCGACACGTGCACGCTCTTTCAACTCTTTCGAGTCAGATTTCGATGCCGCCTCTTGCGCCTTACGGGCCACCTCTTGGGCCTGCTCTGCCGCTTCTTGCTCGCGTTTGCGCTCGAGCTCTAAACGCTCTTGCTTTTCACGAAGCTCAGCTTCTTGCCGCGCTAACAACTCGGATTGACGGCGGGCCTCGGCTTCTCGCTGGGCCAACTCTTGGGGTGAAACCACTGGCGCTACGGGCTCAGCGACCGCCTCCGCGTCGGCTCCCTCTGCTGCATCGCGCTTGACAAAGACACGCTTTTTGCGCACTTCCACCTGAATGGTACGCGACTTGCCTGAGCCATCGGCTTGCTTAATTTCCGATGTTTGACGCTTGGTGATCGTAATTTTTTTGCGAGGTGCATCGGCCGCGCCATGGGCTTTTCGCAAGGCGCTGAGCAGCTGCTCTTTATCGGCCTCGGTGAGTGAGTCCGATGCCGATCCTTTCTCGACACCCGCCGACTTGAGCTGCTCAAGCAGCGTGTCCACCGGAAGCTTTAGTTCTGCGGCAAATTTTTCAACATTATCAGCGGCCATCAGCATGTCCTCCCGCTTCGGTCTCTTCCGAAGCAAACCAGTGGGCACGGGCTTTCATAATCAGGTCTTTGGCTCGGCCCTCTTCAATGCCAGCGATCTCGACCAGCTCATCGACACCAAGGTCCGCCAGATCATCGCGGTTGTAAATCTTTGCATCGGCAAGCTTGACCGCCAAGTCACGATCCATGCCGTCAAGATCCAAAAGATCTTGCGCAGTGGTTTCCAGCTTTTCTTCCTGGGCAATCGCGGCGGTTAGCAACGCATTGCGTGCGCGGTTGCGCAGCTCGTTAACAGTATCTTCATCAAACGCTTCGATCTCCAGCATTTCGGCAACTGGCACATAGGCAACCTCTTCAAGCGTGGAGAAGCCTTCGTCAATCAAAATATCGGCAACTTCGCCATCGACATCAAGCTTTTCCATAAAGGTTTCACGCAAGGTCTGTCGCTCAGTCTCGCTCTTTTGTGCCGATTCATCGGCAGTCATGATGTTGATCTGCCAGCCGGTAAGGTCTGAGGCGAGGCGCACATTTTGTCCGCCACGGCCAATCGCCACTGCCAGCTCGGCCTCATCGACCACGACATCCATGGCATGGCGCTCTTCATCCACCACAATCGACGACACATTGGCGGGCGCCAATGCACCGATCACGAACTCGGCCGGATCTTCCGACCACAACACAATATCCACGCGCTCACCCGCAAGCTCGTGGGTCACCGCTTGCACGCGCGAGCCACGCACGCCCACACAGGTGCCAATCGGGTCAATGCGACGATCCGCCGTGAACACTGCGATCTTGGCGCGAACACCGGGGTCGCGAGCGGCTGATTTAATAATGAGCATGCCCTGCTCAATTTCAGGCACCTCGAGCTCAAAAAGCTTCATGATGAATTCAGGTGCCGTGCGCGAAAGAATAATTTGCGGGCCACGCTGGGTGCGCTCAACACGCAGCATGTACGCACGAACCCGATCGCCGGGGCGCAGGTTCTCTTTGGGGATCATTTGGTCACGCGGCAAGCGGGCTTCAATCTTGCCCGACTCCACAATGACATCGCCACGCTCGAGCCGCTTGACGGTGCCATTGACAATCACTTCGCCGCGCTCAAGAAAATCTTTCAAAATCTGCTCGCGCTCAGCCTCGCGAATACGCTGCAAAATCACCTGCTTGGCCGCCTGCGCGCCAATGCGGCCAAACTCAATGGGCTCGAGCTCTTCTTCAATAAAGTCGCCCACTTCAATATCAGAGATCTGCTTGCGTGCCTCGGTCAGAATAATTTGCAAGTCATGGTCTTCCAGCTCGCCGTCGGGCACGACCTGCCAACGACGAAAACTTTCATAATCGCCTGACTCGCGATCAATCGACACACGCACATCGACTTCTTCGGAGAATCGTTTTTTGGTGGCCGAGGCCAAAGCGCTTTCCAATGCCTGGAACACAATCTCACGCTCCACGTTTTTCTCGCGGGCCAGCGCATCGGCAAGCATTAATAGTTCACGGCTCATCTTCGACTCTCCTTAATGTCGGTTCGACTTAAACGGATACTGCGGCACGAGCCGAGCCCGCTCAACTTCGTTAATGTCAAAATTCAGCTGCAGCATTTCGCCGCCTTTTCCCTCGTATTCCAACGACAGGCCGCCTTGCGCATCCACCCTTAGCACGCCCTCAAAATTTCGTCGGCCCTCCAGGGGCAAGCGCAAGCGAAGCTTGATTGGCTCGCCTGCAAACCGTGCGTAATGTGCGGGCTTGGTCAGCGGCCGGTCCATGCCCGGTGAGGACACCTCCAAGCGCTCAAAATCAAAACCCTCTACCGGCAGCGAATGCACCAACTGGCGCGACAACAGCTCGCAATCATCGACCGTGATCATTTTTTCAGTATCTAAAGCGTCAATGAATACGCGCACGATCCCGCCTGGAGTTCGCTCCAGATCAATGAGCTCAAAGCCCAAGTCGTGTGCGGCTGTTTCAACCGCCTGCCAAAAATCTGCCATATCGCTTCAGTTCGCCTTGCCTGCACTGCAAAAAAAAATGGGCTTTTGTGAAGCCCATTTTTCTTTTTCCGCCCGCTGTTCATAAGTTTTATCAACCCATTGAAAGCTCGCGTAACTTTTTGATTTTACAAGGAAGTTTTCTTAAACACAAGCAAAATACGGCTGAAATTAACGGGCCGGTCGCTTACTTCTTCGCTTTTGCCCGCCGCCAGGCCTTTGTGGTGCGGAAAGCGCCCCGCTGACCGGCTTGTGCGCCCCCCATGAGGTTTGTAACGGGTTAGGTTTTTTTGGCCCTTGAGCGCCCCGCTTTTTAACCCCCCCTAGGTGAGACAAATGCGCATCGGGCCCGCTGGGCTGCCACTCATCGTCGGGGTGAGGCTGGTTCAAATCTTCATCGTCCACCAAGGGGCGATCGTCGTTTCTGACCCGGGGCATGCTGCTGGGCGATTGCCACTCCTGGGAAGGGCCCCGGCGTTTGCCCCCCGGCCTTGCGCCCATGCTGGGCGCACCCGGGGCCTTACTGCCCCGCCGACCCTTGTTGCCAGGTCGTGGCCCAGCCTGTTCACCCGGTGCACGCAAGCCCACCGATTTACACAAGGCAGCGACATCTTCCTCGCCCAAATCGGCCGACTGACCGCGACGCAAGCTCGACGGCAAGGCGATCTCACCATAACGAATTCGAATCAAACGGCTCACCGTAAGCCCAACGGCTTCAAACATGCGGCGCACTTCGCGATTTCGGCCCTCGGTAATGACCACGCGCACCCAATGATTCGCGCCCTCACCGCCTGCCTCTTCAATGCTTTCAAACTTTGCAAGGCCATCTTCAAGCGCAACACCATGCAAAAGCTGTTCACGCGCCTCAGGCGTAAGCTCACCCAGAATGCGCACCGCATACTCACGCTCGACTTGTGAGCGCGGATGCATTAAACGATTCGCCAATTCACCCGATGTGGTAAACAGTAACAAGCCCTCTGTGTTCAGATCAAGCCTGCCCACCACGATCCAGCGGCCAAACTTTGCCGGTGGGAGTTTTTTGAACACCGTGACACGGTGCTGCGGATCATCGCGGGTGACAATTTCACCAGCAGGCTTGTGGTACACCAACACGCGCACTGGCGGCGGGGCCACACGAATGCGAATGGGCTTGCCATTCACTTTGACCTGATCAGAGTGAAGAATGCGCTGGCCAATATGTGCCGGGGTGCCATTGACTGAAACGCGGCCGGCCAAAATCAGCTCTTCCATTTCACGGCGGGAGCCTACGCCTGCATCGGCAAGGACTTTATGCAGCTTGGGCGGATCGTAATCAAGGCCCGCGCGCGAAGGTCCGCCAATGCGCGGTGCGGCGCCTTTGGCTGCAAAAAATGGAATTGAGTCTTCGGCCTCGGGTTCGACTGCTAAGACTTCGGGGGTGTCACTCACGATGCTGCCTGCGATTCTTGTTGCGGCTCTGCGGGGGCTTCTGTTTCGGCGGGAATGAGCGCTGCGCCCGTGTCACTCCAGTTTGCATCCAATGGCGGCAATTCTTCCAAAGAGCGCAGGCCAAGATCATCTAAAAAATGTTTTGTTGTTGCATAGAGCGCGGGACGGCCCGGTGCGTCTCGATGGCCAATCGCCTCGATCCAGCCACGGTCTTCCAACGATTTAATCACCTGGCTGGCCACCGCAACACCGCGGATGTCTTCAATGTCGCCGCGGGTTACGGGCTGACGATAGGCAATGATTGCGAGCGTCTCCATCGTGGCGCGGGAATAACGCGGCGGTTTTTCGTTCTTCAGTTTGTCCAAAAACTCACGCATCTCGGGCCGGGTCTGGAAACGCCAGCCCGAGGCCAAAGGCACGAGCTCAATGCCATGGCCTACCCATTCGCGCTGCAGGTCTTCCAGCAGCAAGCGAACGGTGTCGTTATCGAGCTCGTCATCGAAAAGCCGCTTCAACTCATTGATCGAGATAGGCTCGCTCTGCGAGAGCAACGCAGCCTCTAAGACTTGTTTGGCTAAAGCCGTGTTCATAAATTAAATCGCATGAAATTGGCGGAGAGAGGGGGATTCGAACCCCCGATGGGCTATTAACCCATACACGCTTTCCAGGCGTGCGACTTAAACCACTCATCCATCTCTCCGCGAGAGGAAGACAAAGCCGCAGCCTGATTTGTTGGGCTAGGCGGGTCAAGCGGGGCAAGTGTACCAGAGCCCCCTTGTCATTGCGAGGAGGCCCGTAGGGCCGACGTGGCAATCCACGGTGGTTGGATCGCCACGGGCCTTCGGCCCTCGCGATGACGGTTACGCCTGTGGCCCTCGCGATGACGGTTACGCCTTCGGCCCTCGCGATGACGGTTACGCCGACTGCTTCAACTGATCCAGAATCGCCGGGTTTTCAAGCGTGGAGGTATCTTGGGTGATCTCCTCGCCCTTAGCCAAAGTGCGCAACAAGCGACGCATGATCTTGCCCGAACGGGTCTTGGGCAAGTTATCGCCAAACCGAATTTCCTTGGGCTTGGCGATCGGGCCAATCTCTTTGCCTACCCAGTTGCGCAAATCGGTGGCCACTTTTTTCACATCATCGCCCACAGGCCGTGCCCCCTTAAGCACCACAAACGCAACGATCGCCTCACCGGTGGTGTCATCGGGCCTGCCCACCACGGCCGCTTCTGCCACCAAAGGATTGGCCACGAGCGCTGATTCGATTTCCATGGTGCCCATGCGGTGGCCCGACACATTCAACACATCGTCAATGCGGCCCATGATGGTGAAGTAGCCCGTGTCTTTGTCGCGAATGGCGCCATCGCCTGCCAAATACAAACGGCCACCCAATTCTTCGGGGTAATAACTTTTAACAAAGCGATCAGGGTCTCCCCAGATGGTGCGAATCATGGAAGGCCATGGTTTTTTCACCACCAGAATTCCGCCCTGGCCGTTGGGAACATCGTGGCCTGATTCATCGACAATTGCCGCCTGAATTCCCGGAAATGGCAGGGTGCACGAGCCCGGCACCAAGGGCGTTGCGCCAGGCATGGGTGTGATCATGTGGCCACCCGTTTCGGTCTGCCAGAAAGTGTCGACAATCGGGCACTTACCGCCACCAACATTGGTGTGATACCACATCCAGGCCTCGGGGTTGATCGGCTCGCCGACTGAACCCAATAGGCGCAGCGAAGAAAGATTGTAATTTTTGGGCGCAGTTGCAGGCGTTGCTTCACTGGCCTTGATGAGCGAACGAATCGCGGTAGGCGCCGTGTAAAAGATCGAGACCTTATGATCCTGAATCATTTTCCAGAACCGGCCTGCATCGGGAAATGTGGGCACCCCTTCAAACACAATCTCGGTGCCGCCACAAGCCAAGGGACCATAAGTAATGTAAGTGTGGCCCGTAACCCAGCCAATATCTGCGGTACACCAAAAGATATCTTCAGCACGAAGATCAAAAGTGTATTTCATGGTCAAAATGGCATGCAGCAAATAGCCTGCCGAAGAATGCTGAACACCTTTGGGCTTTCCGGTGGAGCCCGAGGTATACAAAATAAACAGCGGGTGCTCGGCCTCAACCCACTCGGGTTCGCACGTGTCGGGCTGGCCCTTGGTGATGTCGTCCATATAGACATCGCGCCCAGCCGTCATCGACACATTGCCGCCGGTGCGGCGATACACGATCACATGCTTCACACCTTCACAACCGCCCAAGGCAAAGGCTTCATCGACTGCAGGCTTAAGCGGAATAGCTTTGCCGCCGCGGCACTGCTCATCGGCTGCAATGATCAGGGTTGCACCTGCATCGACCACGCGCTCTTGCAGGCTCTTGGCCGAAAAGCCGCCAAACACGACCGAGTGAATCACACCCAGCCGCGCGCAGGCCTGCATGGCCACCACGCCTTCGACCGACATGGGCATGTAGATCAGTGCACGATCGCCCTTTTTGTAACCCATTGCTTTAATAGCGTTTGCAAGCCGGCAGACTTGAGCGTGCAACTCTTTGTAAGTGACTTTGGTCACTTCGCCGCCATCGGCTTCGAAAATCAAGGCGGTTTTATTCGCGTTGCCATTTTCTAAATGGCGGTCAAGGCAGTTATAAGAAACATTCAACAGGCCATCATCAAACCACTTGTAAAACGGCGCCTTGCTCTCATCAAGCGCGCGCGTAAAGGGTTTTTTCCAAATGATTTCTTCGCGGGCCAGCTTGGCCCAAAACTCGGCATAGTTTTCTTCGGCTTGTTTGCACATGGCGTTGTAGGCGGCCATGCTGCCAATGCGTGCTTTTGCGGCAAATTCTGCAGGCGGAGGAAAGACTCGGGTTTCCTGCATTACTGATTGAATCGACATGCTGCGCTCCCCTTTGGATTTTTTGACGGGCTAGAGTTTTTATGTTGCGGCGCCGCACAACTGCGCTGCTAGAAGTAAAATCTACCGGAAAAAAGGGAGACGCGCTATGGCCGCTATTAAGCAATCCGATTTCATACAAAGTATTGCCGATGCTTTTCAATTCATCAGCTACTACCATCCGCTCGATTACATCCAGGCGCTCGGCGCTGCTTACGATCGCGAACAAAACCCCGCCGCAAAAGACGCGATCGCTCAGATTCTGACCAACAGCCGCATGAGCGCCGAAGGCCACCGTCCGATTTGCCAAGATACGGGCATTGCCACTGTGTTTTTAAAAGTCGGCATGAATGCGCGCTGGGAAGGCGCCACCATGTCGGTCGCGGACATGGTCAATGAAGGCGTGCGACAGGCCTACAACAACAAGGACAATCTCTTGCGCGCCTCGGTTCTATCTGACCCTGCAGGCGCTCGAAAAAACACGAAAGACAATACGCCTGCGGTAATTCATTACGAGATTGTCGAGGGCGATGAGATCGAAGTGATCTGTGCTGCCAAAGGCGGAGGCTCAGAAGCAAAAAGCAAGCTGGTCATGCTCAACCCCAGTGACTCGATTGTGGATTGGGTGGTGAAAACCGTGCCCACCATGGGCGCCGGCTGGTGCCCGCCAGGAATTTTAGGCATTGGCATTGGCGGCACACCTGAAAAAGCCGCACTGCTAGCGAAAGAATCCTTAATGGACCCAATTGACATGCCGCAGCTTTTAAAACGCGGGCCAAAAAACAAGATTGAAGAACTGCGCATTGAGCTTTACAACAAGGTCAATGCCCTGGGCATTGGCGCGCAAGGCTTAGGCGGCCTCACCACGGTTGTCGATGTAAAGATTTTGGATTACCCCACCCACGCAGCCAATCTTCCAGTGGCGATGATTCCCAACTGCGCTGCCACCCGACATGTGCACTTTCATTTGGATGGCAGCGGGCCTGCGCACTTGCAAGCGCCCTCTTTGGAAGACTGGCCCAAGGTGTCGTGGACGGCCGATGTTGAAAAATCAAAGCGAGTCGATCTCAATACGCTCACGCCACAAGAAGTTGCTTCCTGGAAACCTGGGCAGACACTGCTCTTAAACGGCAAGATGCTGACCGGCCGCGATGCGGCGCATAAGCGCATTTGTGACATGCTGGCCAAAGGCGAAAAGCTGCCGGTGGATTTCACCAATCGCGTGATCTATTACGTGGGTCCCGTTGATCCGGTGCGCGATGAAGTAGTGGGCCCCGCCGGCCCCACCACCGCCACACGCATGGATAAATTTACCGAGACGATGCTTGCGCAAACAGGCTTGATTGCCATGATCGGCAAAGCCGAACGCGGCCCTGTGGCCATTGAAGCAATCAAGAAACACAAATCGGCCTATCTCATGGCCGTGGGTGGCGCGGCCTACCTGGTGAGCAAGGCCATTCGTGGGGCGAAGGTCGTGGGCTTTGAAGATCTGGGCATGGAAGCCATTTACGAGTTTGATGTGAAAGACATGCCGGTCACGGTAGCGGTGGATTCCAACGGCATTTCGGTGCATGAGACCGGCCCCAAGGAATGGAAAGTTAAAATCGAGCGGATGGTGGCTTAGTTTTGCGCGATCAAGCGACGGGCCTGCTCAAAGCGACGGGCCCAGTAGCCTTGATTTAACGACTCAATGCGCACTACCCCGCGTGATGTCGGTGCGTGCACGAAACGGCTTTGGCCCAAGTACACCCCAACATGGGAATTGGGCTTTCCGGTGGTGTTAAAAAACACCAAATCGCCCGGCCGAAGCGACTGTCGCGGCACCGAGACACCCACGACGGCCTGCTCATCGGTCGTTCTTGGAAAGCGAAGCCGAAACGCATCTTGCATGACATGGGCCACAAGCCCGGAGCAATCGAAGCCCTCCACGGGGTTGCTTCCGCCCAAACGATAGGGAGATCCAATTAACAAGACCGAGCGTGAGGTGATTTCAGAGATCGCCTGCTCCACGGTCATGCCCTGAGGCGGTGTAATTAACCCGCCCACGGGGACATCGGCACGCCAAGGGCCCGATGGCACGCGCACGACTGATCCGTCATTGCGAGCCGCCGACGGCGGCGTGGCAATCCACCCCGAAAGCGTCCCACACCCCGTCAAGAAAAGGGCACAAATCAAGGGCAGCCCGCAACGCAATCGCTCCAGTATCATGAGGCGAATCTTATACAAAGAGGAGCCAAAATGATTCAAAAACCCGCCCTCACTGAAGCGGATGTACAACGCATTGGCGATGCCGCTGTGGCCGAAGCAAAAAAAAACAGCTGGAATGTCGCGATTGCCATTTGCGATGAAGGCGGCCATCTGCTGTGGCTCAAGCGCCTAGATGGCACGCCACCGATTTCAGCCTACATTGCGACTCAAAAAGCCCGCACGTCGGCACTGGGAAGACGCGAATCTAAAATTTATGAAGATGTGATCAACAATGGCCGGACATCGTTTCTCTCCGCGCCAGAGCTGCAAGGCATGCTCGAAGGCGGCGTGCCGATCGTCGTCGATGGCCACTGCATTGGTGCTGTTGGCGTATCCAATGTGAAATCGTTTGAAGACGCTCAAATTGCCAAAGTCGGCATCTCAGCCCTGTCGGGCTAAAAACGCCTCAATCGGCCTGATCTGATCGACATGCATGAGCGTGGGCGCATGGCCCACGCCGGCAAACTCCAAGCCTTGCGCGCGCGGCCCGCGCTGCTGCATGGCTTGAAATACTTCGGCCGACACCAGATCGCTTTCTTTGCCGCGAATCAACAAAGTGGGGCAGGCAATTGCGTCGTATACGGGCCACAGCTCAAGATCGGCGGGGGCCTGGCCCTGCGCCCCTGCCGCATAGGCCGCCTTAAACGGCGCCGCAATGCCCGGGTCATAATGCAGTCGAAGTTTTGCAGAGCCCTGAACCGGCAGCAATACAGAATCCAAAATCTGTTCCCACTCGGCTTCCGTGTGCGGCCCAAAGCCTGCGTATATTTTTCGAAGCGCTGCATGGGCCTGCGATCGATCTTCGAACTCAATCACTTCACCAACATAGTGCGCAATTCGTTGCAGCGCTTGGCCGCTTAAAACCGCCCCTACATCGTTGAGCACCAAACGCTCAATCGGCGATTCCTTCAAGGCGGCCAATGCCATGCCGATCAGTCCGCCCATTGACGTGCCAATCCATTTCACTGTGGGAACATTCAATCGCGCAATCAAGGCCACCATATCGCTGGCGTATTGGGCAACGCCGTAATGCAAGGGGTCTTTCAAACGCCCTGATCGGCCTCGGCCCACAACATCGGGCGCAACCACCCGATAGCGGCTGCTTAAGGCCTGCGCAATCACAGAAAAATCGTCGCTGGTGCGGGTCAACCCATGAACACAAACCACCACATTGGGGTTGGCGGGATCGCCCCATTCTTGATAGGCCATGGCATGCAAGCCCGAAGGGCTCATGCATTGCACCTGTGACCACCGCGGGTGTGCAGCCCGATGAACAGAACCCTTTATCATTGCCATCGGAAAATGCTAACACTCCACAAAGGAAATTTATGAGCAGCTCAAAGCCCTTGTCAGGAAAAGTCGCCCTTATCACCGGATCCACCAGCGGAATCGGCCTTGGCATTGCCCAGGCGTTAGCGGCCCAAGGGGCCGATGTCATGTTGAACGGTTTTGGCGACACGGCCCTGATTAGCTCGCTCATCAAGGCCATCTCAGACGAACATGGCGTTCGCGCCCTGCACCACCCCGCCGACATGTCCAAGCCCGTGGAAATCGAAGAGATGATTCGTTCCACCGAGTCACGCCTGGGAAGAATCGATGTGCTGGTCAACAACGCTGGCATTCAGCATGTCGCACCGGTTGAAGACTTTCCGGTTGACCGCTGGGATGCAGTGATCGCGATTAATCTTTCTTCAGCATTTCACACCATTCGCACTGCCTTGCCCGGCATGAAAAAGCGCGGCTACGGCCGAATTATCAACATTGCCTCAGTGCATGGGCTTGTTGCCTCGGCCAACAAAACTGCCTACGTTGCCGCCAAGCACGGCATTGTGGGCTTAACCAAGGCGGTTGCGCTGGAAACCGCACAAACGGCAATCACATGCAATGCAATCTGCCCAGGCTGGGTCTTGACGCCCCTGGTTCAAAAACAAGTCGACGCTCGCGCCGAAGCGAAAAAACTTTCCAATGCTCAGGCCAAGCATGATCTGCTCATTGAAAAGCAGCCGTCGGCAGAGTTTGTCACGCCCAAACAACTCGGCGATCTTGCGGTGTTTTTGTGTTCTGATGCCGCTAGCCAGGTGCGCGGTGCTGCCTGGAATATGGATGGTGGCTGGGCTGCGCAATAGCACAGTGCTGAATCAGTCAACCGGGCCGCGTTGCGCAACCCGGTTGAGGTGCCAATAGCGCCGATGGTCCTGCCAAAAATCTCGCACCCATCGCTGGCCTGATCGCCACTCAATTTCGATTGCGCCTTGCAGATCCGTTCTCAGCACTTGCGCGCCGCTGGCCTTGATGCGCTCGAGAACTTGTTCATGAGGGTGTCCAAATCGATTTTTATAGCCCGCTTGCACCACCACCAACTGAGGCACAACCTGCTCAAGCAGTGATTCACCCGTCGATGTTTTGCTGCCGTGATGGGGAGACATCAACACTTGGGTTGACGAAAGCGAAAGTATTTTTTCTTTTTCGACAGGGATATCGCCGGCAAGCAACACGCTCTCACCGTGCTGGCCTTGCACCCGAAGCACACACGACTCGGCATTGCGATCCGGCGGGGGCGGCTGGCGTGGCCACGGCTGAGGCAGATAATCAAATTTCGGCTCAACCGTCTCAGCGAATTGAGGCGCGTTTTCAAGCGGATGCAACACTTCAAAACGAATGCCATCCCATTGCCACGACTGGCCCGCTGTGCAGCCTTGTGCAACCACATGGGGGTTGCGCGTTGTCGGGGCGACCGGTAACTCAGAGGGCCAGCTGGTACGAAGCGTGTCAATAGGCACCAGCTCAAGCAAAGAGGCCAAGCCCCCTGCGTGATCGCTATCGGCATGTGACACCATGACCTGATCCAGCAAGCGAATCCCCTTTCGCCGAAGCGTGGGCATGATCATGCGTGCCCCAGCATCGGCGCTTCCCATCAGTGGCCCGGTGTCGTAGAGCAGCGTGTGCCGATGCGTTTGAATCAAGACTGCGCTGCCTTGGCCCACATCGATAAAACTGAGCCTCATGTCACCATGCGCCGGCGCACTCGGTGCCACCCCCCACAGCGCTATAAGCCCGAGCCAACCCGCATGTCGCCAACGTGCCCATGGTTTTGGCAACACGGTGCCCAAGGCCATCACCATGCCGGCCGATGCAATCACCGTGCGGGCCAAACCCGGCGAGGGCCAATCAATGGCTGCAAAGGGCACACCAGAGCACCAGCGCAAAAACGCATGCAGCATTTGTTGCACCCATGCAGCTGCATGCAGCAAAAAATCGGCCCCAACGGTCTCGCTGATCACCACGCCCGCCATCGCAAACGGGGTCACGAGATAGCTCACCACGGGAATGGCCACGGCGTTAGCCAGCGGCCCAATCAGCACGATCTGTTGAAACATCAACACCGTGACCGGCAAAAGCCCAAAGGTGATCGCTAGCTGGGCGTGGCCTGCGGCACGCGCAGTGCCCATGATTTTTTCTTGCAAGGTTTTTTGATAATTCTTCTCTTGCAAATCGGGCAATGTGAATAAAAAACCCACCGCCATGAATGAAAGCCAAAATCCTGGAGCAAGCACCGCGATCGGATCGCTGATTAACACCACCACCAAGGCAATTGACAGCACTGCCCAAGGGTTGGCTCGAATGCCAAAGAGTTTGGCACTTGACACCACGACCACCATCCAGGCAGTGCGTTGCGCCGGAACCGCAAAGCCAGCCAGCAAGGCATAGCCCACGGCCCCAACGATGGCCAACAATGCACCCACCGACTGCGCAGGCAGCCACAGCCCCACGGCTAGTCGCGTACGCGACAGCAAACGCCAAATCGCAGCACCGATCCAGCCTGCAAGTGCGGCCAGCATGGTCACATGCAAGCCAGAAATGCTCATGAGATGCGAGACCCCTGTTCTTTGAAACACCGACCAATCGGCGGTGGCAATGGCCCGTTGATCACCCACCACCAAGGCGGCAAGCACATGGCGAGACTCCCATTGGGGTAATGCGGCATCAATGCGCGTGCGAATTCGATCACGCAGCTGGTCCACCGAGATTTGCCAGCCCTGGGCCTGGCCAATTTTTTCGGGCTGCAACGATTGTTTCGTCTGTTGCACGGTGGCGTTAAACAAGAGGCGCTTTTCAAGCATCCAGGCCTCGTAATCAAATCCGCCCGGATTGAGCGTGCCCGAAGGCTGACGCACACGCGCTTGAAAAAACCAGACATCACCCGGCTTGATTGAGTCCGGCGAGGTGTGTTGATCGTTGAAGTACCAGTGCACCACGCCCGTTGTTGGAAAAGCGTGAATGGGCTGGCGATCTAAGGTGTTTGCCGAGCGCACCTGAACCTCAAAACGCCAGCTGCGCGCATCTCGCGTGGGCAGATCCATTACGATGGCCTCTAGCAGCACCGAGGTTCGGTCCAGGGAATCGGGCAAGCGACGATCCAAGGCGTGTTGAGCAATCGTGCTGGCATAGCCTGCTGCGAAAAAGCCAAGGGATGTCAACACGCTGGCAGCGATAAGCCCCTTGCATACCGGCTGACCAAACCCCGCTTGCAACACAGTCCAACGGGCAGACAAGCCAAGCGTGACAAGCGCAAGGCTTGCCGCAGCCATGCACGGCACCACAAAAAAACCAACTGGATTGAGCGCAGCCTGCAGCTGCACCCAGGCAATGCCTGCCAATAGGCCCAAGGCCACAAGAAAAACCACGACAAGCGCTTGGGTCTAGTGCGAGGCCAGGCCGTGAGAAAGCCTTGGCAGTGCCGCCTGAGCGTTGACCGAAGTGACATGGGCAATCTCGGCCACGCTCACGCCACGCAGTTGCGCAAGTGTTTGTGAAATTCCTTTGAGCTCACAAGGCTCATTGGCCTGACCTTTTTCTTTCCAAGACGGCGCGATATCGGGAGAGTCTGTTTCCAACACAATGGCTTCGAGCGGCAGCTCAACGGCCAGCCTGCGAATCTGCAACGCGCGGGTAAAGGTCATGGCACCGCCAAAGCCAAGCTTTAGGCCCTGACGCGTAAACGCCTGAGCCTGGGCATTACTGCCATTAAACGCATGCGCAATTCCTTTGTTAACTCCGAAACGACGCAAGGTTTTGAGCACATGGTCTTGGGCTTTTCGCACATGCAAAATTACTGGCAATTCAAAGTCTTTGGCCATCTTGCACTGGGCCACATAAAAGCGTTGCATTTTTTCCCGATCTAAATTGGGCACATAATGGTCCAGGCCAATTTCCCCCACCGCGACAAGTTTGGGGTCGTGCCGATTGCGGTCTAAGGCATTGTGCAGAGTGTCGAGCGCTGCGTCGCCTAGACCTTCGACATAGATCGGATGGATACCCAGGGCATAAAACACCTCGGGGTAGTGATGCGCCAAGCCAATAACTCGGTCAAAATTTTCAGGGCCCACCGCAGGCAACACGATCGCCCCCACGCCGGCCGCCCGAGCCCGCTCGATCGCCCCCTCGATACCCCGAGAAACTCCCGGTGCATTTAAATAATCCAAGTGGCAATGACTATCGATCAGCATGGCTAGAATGCCTTCCCATGGCAAGAAAGTTTCTTAAGCGAATTCTGCCCGAGCAGGCGGTGATTGAACAAAATCGCTGGCTACGGGCATTGGGGCCTTGGGTATTGCACCCCGGGGTATGGAGACTTCACCGTAAAAGTGTGGCTGGAGGCGTCGCAGCGGGCTTGTTTTGTGGCCTGTTGCCTGCGCCTTTTCAAATGCTGAGCGCGGCCTTGGCTTCTTTTCTGTTTCATTGGAACCTGCCAGTGGCGGTATTTGCCACGCTCTATACCAACCCGTTTACTTTTATTCCCTTGTATGTGCTGGCCTTAAACATTGGCCTTTTTGTTTTGAACACTTTTTTTTCAGTGAAAAACAGCAATGGCGAGGTGTTGCAATCGGCCTTTCCCGCGCCGCCTGATTTTGAATGGAGCGCGCCCATCGACTCGTTTGTGGCCCTTGGCCAGTGGGGGCTGGGCATGGGCTGGCCGTTGGTCATTGGCGTGCTCACGCTGGGACTTTCATTGGCAATTACGGGCTACTTGCTCACGCGGATAGGCTGGAATGTTTGGGTCAGGTGGGAAGTGCAAAAGCGTCGGGCTCGCCGCAATTCTTGACTGGTGGATTGCCACGGCCCTTCGGGCTTCGCAATGACGAAAGTGGTGTCAGGCACCCAAC
>CAYTWR010000005.1:35840-42344 GCA_964442225.1 uncultured Burkholderiaceae bacterium
TCGCAATGACGAAAGTGGTGTCAGGCACCCAACGATGACGATCACATCGTCATCGCGAAGGCGCGTAGCGCCTGTGGCGATCCAGCCTTTCAGTCCTCCCGGCGCAGTGCGGGAAACAAAATCACATCCCGAATGCTCGGGCTATCGGTGAGCAACATCACCAGCCGGTCAATCCCAATGCCGCAGCCGCCCGCCGGCGGCATGCCGTACTCCAGTGCACGAATGTAATCTGAATCAAAATACATCGCCTCTTCATCTCCGGCATCTTTGGCAGCGACCTGGGCATGAAAACGATTGGCCTGGTCTTGCGGGTCGTTGAGCTCGGAAAAACCATTTGCAATTTCACGCCCGGTAATAAAGAGCTCAAACCGCTCAGTGATCTCGGGCCGTGTATCGGAGGCGCGGGCCAAGGGCGAGACTTCGACCGGGTAATCAATAATGAACGTTGGGTCCCACAGCTTGTCTTCGGCCACTTCTTCGAACAAGGCCAACTGCAGCGCGCCCAAGCCCGCATGTTTCAAATTGGGCGCATTCACATCGACGCGCAAGGCTTTCAATGCGGTTTTTAATGCGTCGATGCTGTGCAGCTGCTCGTGCGTGTACTGTGGGGCATGCGCGGCAATGGCCTGCACAATTGTCATGCGCGCAAAAGGCTTGGCAAAGTCAACGGTTTGGCCTTGATAGGTCAGGGTTGCCGATCCGGTAGCGGCTTCGGCGGCGTGTCGCAACACGCGCTCCGTAAAATCCATGAGCCACTGATAATCGGTATAAGCGGCATAAAACTCCATCATGGTGAATTCGGGGTTATGCCGCGGGCTTAATCCTTCATTGCGAAAGTTGCGGTTGATCTCGTAGACCCGCTCAAACCCGCCCACCACGAGCCGCTTGAGATACAACTCGGGCGCAATCCGCAAATACATTTGCTGATCCAGCGCATTGTGGTGGGTGATAAACGGCTTGGCAGCAGCCCCTCCGGGAATGGGCTGCAACATGGGCGTTTCGACTTCTAAAAACTCATGATCATTCATGAAATGACGAATCGCCGAGAGGGTCTTCGAGCGGGTCATAAACACCTCGCGCGAGGCGCCGTTCACAATCAAGTCAACATAGCGTTGACGATAGCGTGTCTCGGTGTCGTGCAGGCCATGGAACTTGTCAGGCAAGGGGCGCAGCGATTTCACGGCCAGTCGAACAAACTTGCAGCGAATCGAGAGCTCGCCTTTCATGGTCTTAAAGAGCACGCCCTGCGCATAAACAAAGTCGCCTAAATCCCAGTGCTTGAATGACTCATGCTGCTCGGTGCCCACGCCCTCATCATTCAGATAAATCTGAATGCGGCCTGTGGCATCTTGCAGCGTGGCAAAGCTGGCCTTTCCCTGGATGCGCTTGAGCATCATGCGGCCAGAAACGCTGACTTCAACATGGTCGCTTTCGAGCTGCTCGCGTGTATGGGATTCGTAGCGCTCATGCAATGCATGCGCGCGATGGGCGGGCCGAATGTCATTGGGAAATGCCGGCTGGCCGTGGCCGCGTAACGCGTCAAGCTTGGCGCGTCGCTCGGCCATGATCTGGTTATCGTCTAAAGGGCGTGGTTCGGTATTGGGTTCCATGTCAGAGTCCCTTTTTCAGGCTCGCTTCAATAAAGGCATCGAGGTCGCCATCGAGCACCCGCTGGGTGTTCGACATTTCAACATTGGTGCGCAGGTCTTTGATTCGGGATTGGTCCAGTACATAGCTGCGAATCTGATGGCCCCAGCCCACATCGGTTTTGCTTTCTTCCAGCTTTTGCTGCTCTTCGCGTCGCTTGCGCATCTCGTGCTCGTAAAGCCGTGACTTGAGCATTTTCCAGGCTTCATCGCGATTTTTATGCTGGGACCGATCGTTTTGACACTGCACCACAATGCCTGTGGGAACATGGGTCAGTCGCACGGCCGAATCGGTCTTGTTGATGTGCTGGCCGCCGGCACCCGAGGCACGATAAGTGTCGGTGCGTACATCGGCAGGATTGATCACGATTTCCAGCGAGTCATCGACTTCAGGATAGACAAAGATTGAAGCAAACGATGTGTGCCTGCCGCCACTGGAATCAAACGGGGATTTACGAACCAAGCGGTGCACGCCGGTTTCAGTTCTTAAATAGCCAAAGGCGTAATCGCCACTGACCTTGATCGTGGCCGATTTAATTCCTGCCACATCGCCTTCCGATTCTTCCAACAGCTCTGCCTTAAAGCCTCGGCGTTCGGCGTAACGCAAGTATTGACGCTCCAGCATGGACGCCCAGTCGCAGGCCTCGGTGCCGCCAGCGCCCGCCTGAATATCAATAAAACAATTCAGTGGATCAGCAGGGTTTGAAAACATGCGTCGAAACTCAAGATCCGCGAGCTCTTTTTCAATCTTCTCGCAGTCTTGTTCTACGGCAATCAGGGTGTCGTCATCGGCCTCTTCGCGGGCCATCTCCAAGAGCTCGCGTGATTCGTCGATTCGATTGGAAAGCGTGCGAAGGGTGTCGACGACCAGTTCCAGGGATTTCTTTTCACGCCCGATTTCCTGGGCGCGCTTGGGGTCATCCCACAGCGCGGGGTCTTCAGAAAGACGAGTAACTTCTTCTAGACGGGCTGCCTTGACATCGAAGTCAAAGAAACCCCCGAAGTTCGTCCACGCGCTTGCGCTGTCCGTCTAGTGAGAACCCGATTTGGTTAATGCGTTCGACTTCCATTGTCATTCCGGTCAAAAGACTCGATTTTACGCCAGGGCCACGACCTCGAGCTGCACGCTCGATCGACCCTGCCAGTCATTGACGGCGAGTCGATAGGCCAGCTGCGCTCGCGGGCCCAGATCCTGGCTTGCGTTAAACCAGATCGCCTCAATCGGCGGGGTTCTGGCGCCGCTCTCGGGCAGCCGAAGCGAGAGCTTGAGATGTTGCTCTTTCAAGCGGCGTTGGCTGAGAACCTCAAATTCATTGATGAAGACCGGGGCTGGAAAGCCTTGGCCCCAGACTTGATCGCTCAGCATCTGTGCAACATCAAGCCGAATGAATTCGGCAGCCAGCGGCCCATCCACATCAAGCGCCTGCTGCAAATCCTCGGGATCGGCAAACTCACGAACCGTGGCTTCGAAAAGCTGTGTGAATGTCTCTAAATGATCGCGTGCCAGTGTTAATCCGGCCGCCATCGCGTGGCCGCCAAATGCACGCATAAGCCCGGGGTGTTGCGTGTCAATGCGCTCAAGCACATCGCGCAGGTGCACCCCTGCAATGGAGCGGCCCGAGCCTTTGAGCACAGAGGGATCGCCGTCCTGAGCCAGCACAATGGTGGGCCGATAAAACCGCTCCTTAAGTCTTCCCGCAATCAAGCCAATGACGCCTTGGTGCCAATCGGGATGGTGCAGCACCAGCGACCATCGATCCGAGGCATCGTTAGTAGCAGCCTGCAATACCTCCAACGCTTGCGCGACGGCGGTCTCTCGGGCCTCGGTTTCAATTTCCCTGCGCTCACGATTGAGTCGATCCAGTTCGGCGGCGATTTCGAGTGCTTTTGAAGGATCATCTTCAAGCAAACAGCGAATGCCAATTGACATATCGCTTAAGCGGCCTGCCGCATTAATGCGCGGGCCGATGACAAAGCCAAAGTGTTTTGCATTGGCTTGACGCACTTCCAGATCCGTCACCTGAAAAAGCGCATTAAGCCCCGCAAACGAGTTGCCCTTGCGCAGGCGGCGCAGGCCCTGTGCGACCAGGCGGCGATTGTTGGCATCGAGCTTGACCACATCTGCCACCGTTCCCAACGCGACAATCGGCAAAAGATCATCAAGGCGGGGAATCTTTTCGGCAGGCCAGCCCGCCTGGTCACGACACCAGGCGCGCAGCGCCATCAGCACATAAAACATGACACCCACGCCGGCCAGGTTTTTACTGGGAAAGCCGCAGTGCGCCAAATTAGGGTTCACGATCAAGGTCTCGGGCAGTTGTTGGCCTGGCAAATGATGATCGGTGACCAGCACTTCAATGCCTAATGATTTCGCATGGGCAACGCCAGCCACACTTGAAATTCCGTTATCGACCGTAATGATCAAATCAATCGGCTCATGCGCGTGCACTTTCACGGCATGATCAATTAATGCCGGTGTAAGCCCATAGCCAAAGGTAAATCGATCCGGCACCAGGAAATCAACATGTGCGCCAAAGCGCTTTAAGCCGCGAATCGCTACGGCGCAGGCGGTAGCGCCGTCGGCATCGTAATCGGCGACAACCAAGATCTTCTTATTGTCTTGAATCGTTTTCCCAAGCCAGGCCGCCGCTTGCGCCAGATTGGCCATCTGCCCCGGACGGGCCAGGGCTTCTAGACTTTCATCAAGTTCCTCACGGGTGCGCACGCCGCGCGCGGCAAACACCTTGGCCAACACCGGGTGCACACCGCTTTGGGCCAGGGCTTGTTGGGCAAGCGGGTCGCTTGCGCGTTGGCGAATGATCATGCGCCTAGTATGGCAAACTCCGGGCATGCTGCCCTATGAGCTCATGATCGGCCTGCGCTACACCCGAGCAGGCCGCAACGGATTCATCTCCTTTATTTCCATGCTGGCCACTGCCGGCATTGCCCTGGGCGTTGCCGCCTTGATCGTGGTGCTGTCAGTCATGAATGGGTTTCAAAAAGAGGTGCGCGACCGAATGTTGGGAGTGCTCTCTCATGTCGAGGTGATCGCGCCGGGCCAGGACCTTGACGCGTTATTGCCCTTGGTACCCAGGATTCGTGAAAACAAGGAAGTGGTCGCGACCGCGCCCTTTGTCTCGGCCCAGGCCATGGTGAGCCATGCAAGCCAGATGCGCGGGATTCTGGTTCGAGGTATTGACCCCGAACAAGAGCCTACGGTGAGCGCTGCCCTTTCGGGTTTGATGTCGGGCAATTTGAAAAGCCTTGAGCCGGGAAGCTTTCGCATCGTGCTTGGTCGTGAGCTTGCGGTCATGCTTGGCGCTCGCATTGGTGACGAAGTGGTGTTGATTGGCGCAGATGCCTCCGTGGGGCCCGCAGGCGTGACCCCCAGGCTTCGCCAGTTTGTAGTGGCCGGTATTTTTTCCTCGGGCCATTTTGAATACGACAGCAATCTGGCCTTATTGCATGCGCAAGATGCGCAGCGGTTCTTTCGCGATCAAGCGGTTGCAGGAATTCGCTTAAAGCTTGCCGACATGCAGCGGGCCCCAGCAGTAGCGCAGGCGATTAGCACCGCGCTGCCACGATCTGTCGTGGTGCGGGATTGGTCTTATGAAAATCGCAACTGGTTTGCAGCGGTTCAGGTAGAGAAGCGTTTGATGTTTATTATTTTGATGCTGATTATTGCCGTGGCGGCCTTTAACCTGGTGTCGATGCTGGTCATGACGGTGACGGATAAGCGAAGTGACATTGCCATTTTGCGCACCATTGGCGCCCAGAGAAAATCGATCTTGTCGGTTTTTGTGATTCAAGGTGCCTGGCTTGGATTTTTGGGCGTTGGACTTGGGGTGTTGGGCGGAGTGATCATTGCCCTCAACATTGACTCGGTGATGTCGGGCATTGAGTCTTTATTTGGGTTTCAAGTGCTGCCCAAGGGCATTTATTTCATTGATCAGCTGCCTTCGGATCTTCGCTGGCCCGATGTGATTCAGATTGGCTTAAGCGCATTGGCGCTGTCGCTATTGGCCACGCTGTATCCAAGCTGGCGCGCATCGAACCTGGAGCCTGCCCAGGCGCTGCGTTATGAGTGATCGTCAGCCCCCAATCTTGCAAGCCCAGGGCTTGCGCAAGGTCTATGGCGACGGTGAAGGCGAGGTGGTTGCGCTTGACAATGTCTCGCTTGCGTTGGACCCAGGCAAGAGCTTGGCTATTGTGGGCGCCTCGGGTGCGGGCAAAAGCACCCTCTTGCATTTATTGGGCGGATTAGATCAGCCCACAGCAGGCGAAGTGTTCCTAGGGGGCCGCTCGCTGTATGACTTAAGCGATCATGAGCGCACCGAGCTTCGCAACCGATCACTCGGTTTTGTGTATCAATTTCATCATCTCTTGCGTGAATTTACGGCACAAGAAAATGTGGCCATGCCGCTATTGATTCGCCGGGTCGCAAAAACGGAAGCACTTGAAAAGGCAAGGCAAGTGTTGGAACAGGTGGGCCTTGGGCACCGTTTGCGGCATACGCCCGCAATGCTGTCAGGCGGTGAGCGCCAGCGGGTTGCAATTGCGCGGGCGCTCATCACCCAGCCCAAATGCATTTTGGCGGATGAGCCGACTGGCAATTTGGATCGTGCGACTGCCAATAAAGTGTTTGAGGTGCTGATGCAAAGCGTGCGTGAATCGCAGTGTGCTTTGGTGTTGGTCACGCACGACCCGGAGTTGGCGGGGCAATGTGATTCGACGCTGCAACTGAAATAGCCGTCATTGCGAGCCCGCGAAGCGGGCGTGGCAATCCACAGCCTTGGATCGCCACGGGCCCTTCGGGCCCTCGCGATGACGATTTTTGTCTTGGGCCCTCGCGATGACG
>CAYTWR010000005.1:42444-73610 GCA_964442225.1 uncultured Burkholderiaceae bacterium
CGGGCCCTTCGGGCCCTCGCGATGACGATTTTTGTCTTGGGCCCTCGCGATGACGATTTTTGTCTTGGGCCCTCGCGATGACGATTTTTGTCTTGGGCCCTCGCGATGACGCTGTGACTACTCCGCTTCCTCAATCCAATTCATCTGAATCGCTTCCAAAATCTTTTCATTCGAACGATTCGGGTCGTCATCAAACCCAGGCAAGGCCATGACCCACTTGTGCAGATCAGTGAACCGAATAGTTTTGGGATCCACCTCGGGGTGAGCCTCGCTCAGTCGAATTGCAATTTCTAGCGTATCAGTCCACTTCATGTTTGACCCCTCTTAGTGGTTTTCACGCGCGTAATTAATGGTGTATTTTGGAAGCTCCACCACCAGGTCTTGGCCATCCACACTCACCTGACACGACAAGCGAGAAACCGGCGTCAAGCCCCAGGCACGATCAAGCAGATCATCTTCATCTTCTGAAGAAGGCTCAAGACTTTTGAAGCCTTCGCGCACAATCACATGACAGGTGGTGCACGCCCGCGACATTTCACAGGCGTGCTCAATATCCACACCATGGTCGAGCAAAGCCCGGCACAAATTCTCGCCCGGCTTGGCTTCAAACTGCGTGCCTTGCGGACAGATCTCGGGGTGAGGCAGGACTTTAATCACCGGCATTTTGCAAAACTCCATCAATTTTCTGGCCTGCCAGCGCACGCTGAACAGCACGATCCATTCGCCGGGCAGCAAAAGAATCGGTAAGTTCTCCCAAGGCCTTGGTGCGATCGCGCAAGCCATCAAGGTCGTTGCCGCCACAAAACGCCCTGAGCTCATCCATGGCTGCGGTTAATGCCATGCGCTCCGACTCCGCCAAGAGATCTCCATCTTCTTCAATGGCTGAATAAACCGCCTCGAGCATTCTTTGCGAATCGACCTGCGCTTCTCGCAGCGCGCGTAGATGCATATCTTGCTCCGCGCACGAAAACCCTTCTTTTAACATCGCTGCGATCTCGGCATCCGACAGGCCATAAGAGGGTTTTACCGCGACCGACGCCTGAACACCGGTGCTCTGCTCTTTCGCAGTAACCGAGAGCAATCCATCGGCATCGACCTGAAAGAGCACCTGAATGCGCGCAGCACCCGCCACCATGGGGGGAATGCCCCGCAGCTCGAAGCGTGCCAGCGAGCGGCATTGCGAGACCAGCTCTCGCTCGCCTTGCACCACATGAATCGACATGGCCGTTTGGCCATCTTTAAATGTGGTGAACTCCTGAGCCTTGGCCACGGGTATCGAGGTGTTGCGGGAAATGATTTTCTCTGCAAGGCCACCCATCGTTTCAAGGCCTAGTGACAAGGGCAAGACATCCAGGAGCAGCCAGTCATCGCCTTCGGGCTTATTGCCGGCCAACAGGTCGGCCTGCAATGCTGCGCCAATGGCCACCACCCGATCAGGATCGATGTTGATCATGGGCTCTTGATCAAAGAACTCTTTCACCGCCTTCCGAATGCAGGGCATGCGGGTGCTGCCACCCACCATCACCACGCCGGCAAGCGAATCAGGCGTGAGCTGGGCGTCTTCCATAACCCGCTGGGCAACAGCAAGCGTGCGTTGAGTCAGCGCATCCACCACGGAATTAAATGTTGCGCGGTCAATCGCTGCGGCATGCGTGCAACCCTTTGCGTCTGCCCAGTCGGCATGAACCTGATCGGTGTCTGACACCTGATCGGTTAACGCCTCTTTCAAGCGGCGGGCAAGCTTGGACAGGCTGCGTTTTTCGGATGCCTCCAATTCGGCATAGGCGCGGCCAAGGCCCCACTGCGAGAGCCAGTGTTCGGCGAGCAGGCGGTCAAAGTCATCGCCGCCTAACGCCGTATCTCCGCCCGTGGCCACTACTTCAAATACGCCTTTTGACATGCGAAGAATCGACACATCAAACGTGCCGCCGCCCAGATCAAATACGGCATAGACGCCTTCGGCACCGGTATCCAAGCCATACGCCAGCGCTGCGGCCGTAGGTTCGTTAATCAGTCGCAAGACCTCTAGACCGGCCAGGGTTGCCGCATCTTTTGTGGCCTGGCGTTGGGCATCATCAAAATAAGCGGGCACTGTGATCACGGCGCCCGCAAGCTGATCGGCAACGCCCAGGCCAAAATGCGCCTCGGCGCGTGCTTTTAAGGCCCGCAATATCTCTGCAGAGACTTCCACCGGCGAGACATCGCCAAAGGCCGTGCGAATGCGGACCATTCCGGCTTCGGAATCTTGAGAGAGGGTGTAGGGGGTACGCTCAGCCAAGGCATCTTGCATGCCTCGGCCCATTAAACGCTTCACCGAAATAATGGTGTTGACAGGATCCTGTGCGCTGCTCTCAAGCGCATCGTCACCAACACTGTGAACACCGTGGGGCCCATAACGCACGACCGACGGCAACAGCACTCGGCCCTGCTCATCTTGAAGCACCTCTGCAACGCCACTGCGCACACCGGCCACCAAGGAGTGTGTGGTGCCCAAGTCAATGCCCACCGCAACCTTGCGCTGATGGGGCTCGGGCGATTGGCCCGGTTCAGCGATTTGCAGCAGCGCCATGCGACACCCTCTTTTGCTCCTCAACGAGCTGTGATTTGAACTTCACTAAAAACATCATGCGCCTGACTTCCTGGGCTGCTTTTTCATAATTGGGCTGTACGCTATCGAGTAAATGCTCGACCAACAGCTCTGACTCGGCCAGGCTTGCTTGCACCTCTTGCATGAGCTGCGATAAGCCTTGGATATCTCGCGCAACCACCGAGTCTTCCATCGACTCGCGCCACTCCATTTGCTGCACTAAAAATTCTGCGGGCATGGCGGTGTTGCGCTCGGCGTCGATCTCAACGCCATGGAGCTGGCAGAGATAGCCTGCACGCTTAATCGGATCTTTTAAGGTTTCATGCGCTTCGTTCACCTGCGTGGAATAGCGCAACGCCATGAGCTTTTGCGCATCGGTGCCCGAAGCAAAACGATCAGGGTGCACTGCCGCTTGAACCGACCGCCAGGCACGCTCCAGGGCCTCGGCATCAATTGCAAACCGGGGAGGAAGGCCTAAGAGCGAAAAAAAATCACGGGATGCAAGCGGCGCATCGCCGCGAAAAGACTGAGACACCGGTTAGACCTTAAACGACTCGCCGCAGCCGCACTCGCTTTTGACATTGGGGTTGTTGAACTTGAACCCTTCGTTGAGGCCTTCACGGGCGTAGTCAAGCTCGGTGCCGTCAATGTAGGGCAAGCTTTTGGGGTCCACAATGACTGTGACCCCATGACTTTGAAACTTCATGTCTTCTTCTGCTGCGGTGTCGACAAACTCAAGCTTATACGCCAGGCCAGAGCAGCCCGTCGTTTTAACGCCAAGACGCAACCCAATGCCCTTGCCCCGCTTCTCAATGAAGCGGGCCACATGTTGGGCTGCTTTTTCGGTAAGAGTGACCGCCATAACCGACCTGGCCTTATGCCGCTTTTGCCTGCGCAGTGTGCGCCGCGCCGTGCTTGGCCTTGTAATCTTCGATTGCCGCCTTGATCGCATCTTCAGCAAGAATCGAGCAATGAATCTTGACCGGCGGCAAGGCAAGCTCTTCGGCGATTTGCGTGTTTTTAATTTCCATGGCCTGGTCAAGCGTTTTTCCCTTGACCCACTCGGTCACCAAAGAAGAAGACGCAATCGCTGATCCGCAGCCATAGGTCTTAAAGCGTGCATCTTCAATCACGCCTTGCTCGTTAACCTTGATTTGAAGCTTCATGACATCGCCGCAGGCGGGCGCACCCACCATGCCGGTTCCCACGCCTGGGTCAGACTTGTCAAACGCGCCCACATTGCGCGGATGCTCGTAATGATCGATTACTTTTTCGCTATAGGCCATTGTTTTCTCCCCAATACTGAATTCACGAAATTACGCGCTAGTCAATGCGCAGCCCACTGCACCGAATTTAAATCAACCCCTTCGTTGACCATTTCCCAAAGCGGTGACATTTCACGCAGTTTAGCCACCTTTTCCTTGAGCAGTTTCACGGTGAAATCAATGTCTTCCTCGGTGGTGAAACGCCCTACCGAAAAACGAATCGATGAATGCGCCAGCTCATCAGAGCGGCCCAAGGCGCGCAGCACATACGACGGCTCAAGGCTTGCCGAGGTACAGGCCGAGCCCGAAGACACCGCCACATCTTTAATACCCATGAGCAAGGATTCGCCCTCGACATAGTTAAAGCTGACATTCAAATTGTGCGGCACGCGGCTTTCCATGTCGCCGTTAATATAAACGGCATCCATTTCAGAAAGCCCCTTCCACAGCCGGTCACGCAGCGCGCGAATGCGCTCATTTTCTTTGGCCATTTCAAGCTTGGCCAAACGGAAGGCCTCGCCCATACCCACAATCTGGTGGGTGGCCAAGGTGCCCGAACGCATGCCACGCTCGTGTCCGCCGCCATGAATTTGTGCCTCAATGCGCACACGAGGCTTGCGGCGAACAAACAAAGCGCCGACGCCTTTAGGCCCATAGGTCTTGTGCGCCGAAAACGACATGAGATCCACTTTCAGTTTTTGCAAGTCGATCTCAACTTTGCCAGTGGCCTGGGCCGCATCGACATGAAAAATAATTCCTTTGTCACGGCAGAACTCGGCGATGCGCGGAATATCTTGAATCACGCCGATCTCGTTGTTCACATACATGATCGAGACCAAAATCGTGTCCGGACGAACCGCCGCCACAAAGACATCCCAATCCACCAGCCCGTTGTCTTTAACATCCAGGTAAGTCACCTCAAAGCCTTCACGCTCAAGCTCGCGACAGGTGTCCAGGGTTGCCTTGTGTTCGGTTTTCACCGTAATCACATGCTTGCCTTTTTCCTTGTAAAAGTGCGCGGCCCCTTTGAGCGCAAGATTGATCGACTCGGTCGCGCCCGAAGTCCAGACAATCTCTTTGGCGTCGGCGTTGACCAGTGCCGCCACATTTTCACGGGCGGCCTCCACCGCCTCTTCGGCCTTCCAGCCAAACGCATGGCTGCGCGAGGCGGGGTTGCCAAAGTCTTCACGCAAAAAGGGCAACATTGCGTCGACCACTCGAGGGTCAACGGGCGTGGTGGCGGAATAATCGAGATAAACCGGCTTTTTCATCTTCTTAAGCTGCCTTTGTATCTGCAATCGAGCGGGGCTCTTGAAACATGACATGGCGACGAATCGGCGCGGTATCGGCCGCAACCGGAATGCCGCGCTTGTTACGCTGCTCTTCCACCAGATCGTGCAGCGTTACCGAATCCAAGAAATCCACCATGTGGCGATTCAGGCTTGCCCACAACTCGTGGGTCATGCACTGTTGGTCCTCGTGGCAGTTTTGCTTGCCGCCGCACTGGGTCGCATCGAGAGGCTCGTCGACCGCGTAAATAATGTCGGCCACCGTAATGTCCTTGCCGTCGCGGGCAAGTTTGTACCCCCCGCCCGGACCACGCATGGACTCCACAAGCTCGTGGCGACGCAGCCGGCCAAACAACTGCTCAAGATAAGACAGGGAGATCTTTTGGCGCTGGCTAATGGCCGCCAGCGTAACGGGCCCTTTGTCTTGACGCAGGCCCAGATCGATCATTGCCGTGACAGCGAAACGTCCCTTCGTAGTCAGTCGCATTGAATTCTCCGAATAATTGAGTGAATCAGTCGGAATTTTAGCGATTCCGAGCGAAACACTCAAGTACTCAGGGAATTTAACCTTACTCTTAAGGTGGGTTACTACGCCGCGGCGACCATGGTGGCGCGGCGACGCACCACTTCCATCAGGCCATTACAGGCATCCTCAATGTAATCGAGCGCCTGCTCAAAGCCCTGGGGGCCGCCGTGATACGGGTCATTGATCGTGGCAGCTTCGTATTCGGTCGCAAAGCGCATGAGCAGTTGCAGCTTGTGCTGCAAGCCGCGCGGGCACATGCGTTGAAGCAGGGCCAAATTTTCCCAGTCCATCGCCAAGATGTAGTCGTACTCTGAAAAATCAGAGAGCTCGACCTTGCGGGCCACAAAGCCGTTTAAGTCATAGCCCCGCTTGGCGGCCGCGTTGATGGCGCGCTGATCTGGGCCCTCACCCACATGAAAGTCATGTGTGCCCGCTGAGTCGCAGACCACGAAATCCTGAAGGTTGGCGGTTTTGACCAGATTGTTAAAAACGCCACGGGCTGTGGGCGAGCGACAAATATTGCCCATGCAGACAAACAAAATTTTTGTCTTCATGCCAATGGGCACATCGGCTTTGCGTGAGGGACGCGAGGCCTTGGGCTTTGCGCCTGAGATCGCTGTATCGAAGGGAGTCGTTTCCACGATTTCTTTCTCGCTAGAGGTGGTTGAATCAAAAGTTGTCATACCAGTGCCTTTTCAATGGAATCATGCAATTTGTCTACTCCAAACACTTCTTCTTTTAATCGGGCAAGCTGATCTCTCAGCTGCGCCGCTTTTTCGAATTCGAGGTTGCGTGCATGCTCAAGCATGGCTTTTTCAAGGCGCGCAATTTCTTTCGCGGTGTCTTTTGCAGAACGGGCCGACAAGACCGCGTCGGCGCTATCACCTGCTTCGACGCCCAACACAGGACCCGAGGCCACCACACCGTCGATCAGATCTTTAATGCGCTTGATCACGCCGATGGGCGTAATGCCATGGGCCTCGTTAAAGGCCAACTGTTTCGCGCGCCGACGGCTGGTCTCATCCATGGCGCGCTTCATGGAGTCGGTTACGCGATCTGCGTACAGAATTGCGCTACCGTTTAGATGCCGTGCCGCACGGCCGATGGTTTGAATCAGGCTGCGCTCCGAGCGCAAAAAACCTTCCTTGTCGGCATCCAGAATTGCCACCAGCGACACCTCCGGAATATCCAGGCCTTCGCGCAGCAGGTTAATACCCACCAGCACATCGAAAGTGCCCAAGCGAAGGTCGCGAATAATTTCAACGCGCTCCACGGTATCGATATCAGAGTGCAGATAACGCACCTTCACGCCGTTATCGGACAGATAATCGGTGAGATCTTCGGCCATGCGCTTGGTCAGTGTGGTGACCAGCACCCGCTCTTTTTTCGCGACGCGCAGCTTGATCTCGCCCAGCAGGTCATCGACCTGAGAGCTTGCAGGCCGCACTTCGACATTGGGGTCGACCAGCCCTGTGGGCCGCACCACCTGCTCAACGACTGCGCCGCTGCAACGCTCAAGCTCATATTTGGAAGGCGTGGCCGACACAAATACCGCCTGGCGCATTTTGGGCTCGAACTCTTCGAACTTCAGCGGCCGGTTATCCAGGGCCGACGGCAGACGAAAACCGTAATCGACCAGGGTTTGCTTGCGGGAATAGTCGCCCCGATACATGCCGCCCAACTGGCCAATCGTGACATGGCTTTCATCAATAAAAATTAGTGCGTCGCTGGGCAGGTAATCGACCAAGGTCGGTGGCGGCTCGCCGGGCGCAGCCCCCGACAAATGCCGGGTGTAATTTTCAATGCCCTTGCAAAACCCAAGTTCGGCCAACATTTCAATGTCAAAACGCGTGCGCTGCTCGATGCGTTGGGCTTCCACAAGCTTGTTGTTATCAACAAAAAACTTCACGCGTTGCACCAGCTCTTGCTTAATGGTCTCCACTGCACGCAACACGACCTCGCGCGGCGTGACATAGTGGGAAGATGGGTACACGGTAAAGCGCGGAATTTTTTGGCGCACACGGCCCGTGAGCGGATCAAACAGCGAGAGCGACTCGATCTCATCGTCAAAGAGCTCGACACGCAAGGCCAGTTCAGCGTGCTCCGCCGGGAAAATATCCACCGTATCGCCACGCACACGGAATGTGCCGCGAGAAAACTCAATGTCATTGCGCTGATACTGCATGCGCACAAGCTGAGCAATCAGATCGCGCTGCGAGAGCTTGTCGCCCTGGCGCACGATCAACACCATCTGATGGTAGTCGCTCGGGTTGCCAATGCCATAAATGCACGACACCGAGGCAACGATCACCGTGTCACGGCGCTCAAGCAACGACTTGGTCGCTGATAAACGCATCTGCTCAATGTGCTCGTTGATCGCAGAATCTTTTTCAATGAACAGGTCACGCTGGGGCACATAGGCCTCAGGCTGGTAATAGTCGTAGTAGGAGACGAAGTACTCCACGGCGTTGTTGGGAAAGAACTCCCGCATTTCGGAGTACAACTGCGCCGCCAAAGTCTTGTTCGGCGCAAGAATGAGGGCGGGCCTTCCTAAGCGTGCGATCACATTCGCCATGGTGAATGTCTTGCCCGATCCGGTCACACCCAGCAGCGTTTGAAACGATAGGCCATCGTTGACGCCTTCCACCAGGCGAGCAATCGCCTCCGGTTGATCCCCAGCGGGTTCAAACGGCAAGGCAAGCTCAAAAGGACTTCCCGGGAAGCGCACTACCCCGGGGTTTTCACGGGCGCCCATGCTAGACTTTCGGTTCACTTTCCGATGTTTGTGCAACCGCGAATTTTCGCCGTTTAAGCCCTGAATTTCCAGAACTTTTTCTTTTCCCAAACCCTTGACAAAAGGGTTTTCATACGATCATGACCACTGCCACCGAGACCCTTTTTTCCGCTGTTGAGCTAGCCCCCAAAGACCCGATCCTGGGCCAAACCGAAGTTTTTCTGGCTGATTCCCGAGCCGACAAGGTGAATCTCGGGGTTGGGGTTTACTACGACGATAACGGCAAATTGCCGATTCTTAGGGCCGTAAAGAAGGCAGAAGAAGACAGAATCGCCAAAGGGGCTCCCAAGGGTTACCTACCCATTGATGGACCAGCCGCCTACAACAAGGCGGTGCAATCCCTGCTCTTTGGCGCCGACTCTGAGCCCGTGAAATCGGGCCGGGTCGTAACCGTAGAGGCCTTGGGCGGAACCGGTGGCTTGAAAGTTGGGGCCGATTTTCTGAAAAAGCTGCTCCCCTCAAGCAAAGTCGCCATCAGCGACCCCACCTGGGAAAACCACCGTGGCGTGTTTGAAAACGCAGGGTTTGAGGTGGTCAACTACGACTATTACGACCCCTCCAGCCATGGCCTGAACTTCGCCAAAATGGTGCAAAGCGTCTCGGGCATGCCCGCTGGCACCATCGTGGTGTTGCACGCCTGCTGCCACAACCCCACCGGAGTGGACCCCACTTCGGCCCAATGGGAAGAGATCGTCGCCCTGTGCAAATCCAAAGGCCTGGTGGCGTTTTTAGACCTGGCCTATCAGGGCTTTGGCGATGGAATCGACGCCGACGCCCTCGCTGTTCGGCTTTTTGCCCAATCAGGCCTGCCGTTTTTAGCAGCGAGCTCGTTTTCCAAGTCGTTTTCCATCTATGGCGAGCGCGTTGGCGCTTTATCGGTCGTGACCCGCAACGCCGATGAGGCCACGCGAGTCCTGAGCCAGGTCAAGCGCATTATTCGCACCAATTACTCCAACCCCCCAACCCATGGCGGCGGCATTGTGACCGATGTGCTGACCAGCCCCGAGCTCAGAAAGCTTTGGGAAGAGGAGCTCTCTGAGATGCGTAACCGCATTCGCAAGATGCGGCTGGAATTTGTGGACAAGCTCAAGGCTTTGGGTGTTGCCCAAGACTTTTCTTTCGTGGCCCAACAGCGCGGCATGTTCAGCTATTCGGGCTTGAGCCCCAAGCAGGTCGACCGTCTGCGTGAAGAATTCGGTATTTACGCAATCCAGTCCGGCCGGATCTGCGTTGCGGCCCTGAACTCGGGCAATATCGATCGGGTCGTGAAAGCCGTCGCCGCCGTTCTCTAACCCCAGGCCGATCCCCGGCCTGTTCAGCCTTAAGGACTTCCCCGAAGTGACCTTCGGGGACAGATCTGTTCAGATTCACCTCTTCTATTCAGGGGTGCGTTTGCGTGAATATTTCTAGGGGCTTAAAGCGAACAGCAGCAATTGCCGCATGCGCTTTGGTGGCCGCGGCCCCGTCCTTTGGCGCACCTGCCGATTGGCCGAATTACGCGGTTCGCATCATTTCGGTGCACCCCTTGGGCAGCGTTGATGATCCGATCTCCAAGCCAATCGCTGAACAGCTCAAACAGGCCAGCAAGTTTCAAGTTGCACTTCAGCACCATTTATTGGATGCGCCGACAAGCGGCGTTCAGGTTATTGCAGACTCGGTGCCCAACGGGCAAAGCCTTGGGGTGCTTGGCAGCGACCCGCGGCCAGTTGTGCTCAAGCCCATTAGTCTCTTAGCCAAAAGCCCCTTGGTGCTCGCCACCCACCCACAACAGTCCTATCAAGGGTTTCAAGATGTGATTCAGGCGGCACGACGCCGCCCTGGCCAAGTGTTAATTGGCGCTACAGGGGGCAAGTCTTGGGGGCAATTGGCCATTGAGGAGTTCAACGCGCGAGAGGCGGTGACCTTAAAGGCACTGCTGTACAAAGCCAATGCCCCGCTGGTGGCAGATTTGATTTCTGGGCGCATTGGCTTGGCGGTCATGCCCTTGTCGGTAGCCCTGCCCCACGCCAAGGCTGGCCGCATTAAGGTGATCGGCATTAGCAGCAAGGCAGCAGACCCAAGGCTTGCACAGGTTCGCCCGCTGGCCGCGCAAGGCCTTGCCGATTATGAGCTGCACGCTTGGTGGGGTGCATTTGTTGCGCCAAAAGTATCCGATGACATTGCAAACCAAATTTCTGCTCGATTGATTTCACTTGGGCAAGACTCGAAATTTCTGCAGGCCATGCACTCCATGGGTGTGGATCTGCAACTGCAAGACAGCGCAGCATTGATTCGCGCACTCGAGACCGACAACAGCCGCTGGGCTGCGCACAAAGGAAACTAACGGCATGAGCGCGGACATTCGAATTGCAGTTTGCGATGATTGGGAGCAAGCGGCTTTAGAAACGGCGGACTGGTCGGAGGTGCAGCAACATGCCGAAGTGCAGTTTTTTACATCGCCATTTAAATCGCAAGCCGATGCCGTTAATGCCCTAAAAGACTTTGATGCAATTTGCTTAATGCGCGAGCGCACGCCTTTTCCAAAAGAAGTGATTGCCGCTTTGCCCCGTCTAAAACGACTGCTGTTTACGGGCGAACGCAACCTGTCGGTGGATTCAGAGTTTGCCAAGTCTCGCGGCATTGAAGTGTCAGGAACACCCGGCGGGCCCAATAAGGCGTCGACTGCAGAACATACATGGGCGTTGATTCTTGCGGCGACCCGACGAATTGTGCCTGCAATGACTGGGGTGCAGGCTGGCCATTGGCGCGGCAATGCGGCGGGTGAAGTCTATGGACTGCCTGACACACTGGAGGGTGATCGTCTCGGCATTATCGGATTGGGATCAATTGGCCAGCGCGTCGCCCGCATTGGCCAAGCCTTCGGCATGGAAGTGGTGGCATGGAGCCAAAATCTGACTGAAGACAAAGCGGCGTTGCATGGTGTGCGCCGAGTTGAGAAAAATGAGCTCTTGGCAACCAGCAAAATCGTGTCGCTGCATTTGGTGCTGTCAGAAAGAACTCGGGGGATTATCGGGCCGACCGAATTATCCTTGATGCGCCGTGACGCTTTGCTTGTGAACACCTCGCGTGCCGGGCTGATCGATGAACACGGCCTTGCCCAGGCCCTGACCGCTGGCCGGCCAGCCCATGCGGCCCTTGATGTGTTTTCGGTTGAACCGGTGGTGCCTGGCCACCCGCTGTTGCAGCATCCCCAAGTGACGCTAACGCCTCATCTGGGCTTTGTAGCAACTCGTGTCTACGAAACATTTTACAAAGCGATGGTGTCAGACTTGGTGCGTTGGTTGACACGCTAAAGCTACCAAACCTTTTTGTCCCTCGACCAAAAGCATTATCCATCTCGCTGAATCACCCGTTCCCCAAGGAGAATCTGAGAATTCGAGAGAGGACAGGGTCATGACAGGTAACTCAAAAAACATCGGGGAAGTTTGCGAAATCATGATAATGGCTGCTTTTCTGAAGCGAGGCATCCCAGTGCTAACCCCCTTCGGCGACAACCAGCGTTATGACATGGTGCTCGACACACCTAGCGGCTTTAAACGGGTTCAATGTAAAACAGGCCGGCTTCGCCAAGGGGTCATTCAGTTTTCAGTAGCATCAAGCGCCTACCACCGAAAAGGCAAACGCCAGGGCTACCACGGCCAAATTGACCTTTTCGGCGTTTACTGCCCCGAAAACCAAAAATGCTATCTGGTTCCCATTCAAAATGCCCCGCCTAAGAATCTTTGCACCCTTCGGTTGGAGCCTGCCGCAAATAACCACTCCAGAAATGTTCGATGGGCAGTCGATTTTGAAATCATGTAAAATCTCGGCTCTTTCCTCGATAGCTCAGTTGGTAGAGCACCGGACTGTCAAAAGGCAGCCCTGCAGGGAAACCTGCAGAGGAAAAATCGGGTGAATTCAGGGAATGTCAGGTCGCGCGTTGAGCAACATCTGAAGAATCCTGAGCCAAGCCCGCCGAAGGACCGCGATTTTTCGCGTTTAGGCGGGAAGGTGCAGAGACTAGAGGGTGAGCAGTCCAAGCAATAAACCTCACTAGCGCCCGACACCCTAACGGCTAGGCCGAGGGTGATGAGATAGTCCAGCGTGAAAACGTTGTAATCCGTAGGTCCCTGGTTCGAGCCCAGGTCGGGGAGCCAAAACAAAAGGCCCATGCACTGCATGGGCCTTTTTCTTTTCAGACGCACCCTGCCAGAAACGCTATAGTGCTTCTTCAACACCGCTTTGCCCCATCATGTCACCAGATACGAAATTAATACTGCTTGAGGCCCTTCTTGTCGTTGGCGCTGCCTTCGGATTTGGCTTTTGGCAGCTTCGATCCGTAAAGAAAGACCAGGAAAAAACCAAGCGCGAACGTGAACAGCGTGAGGCTGCGAAAGACCCTCAACAGCCATGATCAGTGCCGACAGCGTCAACCCCCTGACCGAAGCGATTCAACTGGCGATTGCCCCCGTCTTTTTGTTAACGGGGGTGGCCGGCATGCTCAATGCGCTGGGCACACGGCTTGCGCGGGTTGTGGACCGGGCCCGCGCGCTGGAAGAACGGATCATTCCCGAATTAAAACCGACTGATCCACGCTATGCGAGGTATATCGAAGAACTCAGCGCACTCGACCAACGCAGAAAAGTCATTAATGGCGCCACAGCACTCATGGTGATTTGCGCCGTGTTTATTGGCCTGACCGTGGTCGAGCTGTTTTATTCCACAGGCATGCAAGGGAAGCTGCAATTATCCCGCTGGGTGTCAATCACCTTTTTGTCGGGCTTTGCCTGTTTTATTTCTGCTTGTGTGCTGTATCTGGTGGAAATTCTGCTTGCGTCAAAGGTGATTCGACGCAGACCCCGCTAAGTCGCCTTAAGCGCCATGTCTGCGCGCCCGGCTAAATGGGCTTGCCCCGTGCAATCGCCAGTCAATCAGCGGGAACACAATACAACCCAAGCCAATGGCCAAATAGCCCAAGGCCCAGTGCCAGGGCTCGCTTCCGCCACCCGACAAATCCAGCGCAAGGCCAAAAAGTGCGGGGCCCAACACACCCCCAAGGCCAAAACCAATCAGCGAATACAAGCCCATGGCTGCGCCCTTGATTCCCGGTTCAGCAGAAGCCACCAAACCCGCTGTCAGCGTTGCAGAGTCGGCCATCACAAACATCGAGTGCACCGCCACCAATACAAACATCAGCCACCAGGCACTTCCCGCAAACAAGGCCATCGCCACGCCGATTAATGTCGTCACGGCCATGACAATCACAATCCACGCTCTTCGGCCGAGTCGCAACGCCACTTCATTGCCCAGAATCGATGCGGGCACCGAAAGCACGCTCACAATCGCAGCTGCCGATGCCGCCGACATCGGCGTAATGGTGCCTTGGGGCAGCAACGCTGCGCTAAACGCAAGAAACGCAACGATCCAGGCTCGCGATCCAAAGAGCTCTGTGCAATGCACGCCATAGCCCACCGTGTACCCGAGACAGCGTCGATCTGCGAGCACTCGTTGCCATGTCGCAACCGGAAACAAGCGCTGCCAAGACCATTGCACCGGTTTGTAATCCCGCTCATGCGCCAACGGTCGAGTGCGCGACAACACAATTAGCGCCCCCACAAGCGGGCCCATCGCACACAAGAAAAAAGTCCAGTGCGTGCCAATCAGCGGCAAGGCCTGGCCCGCAATGAACAATGAAGACGCTGCCCCCAAACCGAAAAACGCGGTGTAAAACGCAACGAAACGTGATTGTTCAGTTCCTTTTGTTCGGTCTGACAAAATTTTCAAGCCCGGCATATAAGTCGCCGCAATGCCAACGCCCAGCATGAGTTGGAAAAACAAGGCCGAGAAAAACCCTTCAGCACCCACTGCAAACCCAATGCCTCCTGAAGACGCAATGAGGCTCCCCATGGTGTAGATACGACGGGCATCCATGACATCGGTCAGGCTATTCCATGTTGAAACGGTAGCGACATAGCCAATAAAAAATCCGCTCGCGATCCAGCCTGCTTCGCTATTGGACAGACCCCATTGGGCTTGCAGCTGAGTCAGCGCCACTGCATAGGTCGCAAAGCCGAGCAACGACAGAATGTGGGCAACCAGCAGGGAAATAGCAACGCTTTTAACTTGCATGCACAATAGCCGGCATGATTCGCGGCTTGGTTCAAATCCTAATTTTTCAGGGGCTCGGTGAGATTATCTCCAAACTGCTTGGGTTGCCCGTGCCCGGGCCGGTCATTGGCCTAATGCTTTTGCTGATAGTTTTGTTGGCGCGTGGCCGCATCGACCCCGATCTCGATTGGGTTGCCTCGGCTTTCTCGCAGCACTTAGGGCTTTTGTTCATTCCCGCGGCGGTGGGCGTGGTGATGTTTGCCCCACAACTGGCCAGCCATGGCCTGGCGATTGTTGCCAGCTTAGTGGCAAGCGTCACACTCGCAGTTGCATCCACCGCGGTCATCTTGAAATGGCTCACTCGAAAAGACCGGCCACCGGGTGAAGAGGTGCGGGAATATGTCCCCAAGCGAAAGGCAGACTTATGAACACGGGGCTGCCGCTTTCCGGTTTGCAGGAAATTTGGGTTTACCTGACGGGCTCGCCCCTGTTTTCACTGATTTTGACCCTGGCCGCTTATCAGCTCGGGCTCATGATCTACGATCGATTCGACAAATCACCCGTGGCAAACCCCGTGGCCATTGCCATCGCCATCGTCATTGCAAGCATCACCCTGCTTGGCATGCCTTACGCCGAGTATTTCGAAGGTGCGCAATTCATTCATTTCTTGTTGGGCACTGCAACGGTTGCCTTGGCAGTTCCGATTTACAAAGGCTGGCATCTTTTAAAAGGCCGCTTCACACCACTTGCCATTTCATTGTTCGCAGGCGCAGCCGTATCGATCTTTAGCGCAGTGGGGCTGGGTATCGCCTTCGACCTGCCAAAGGAATTGATTGCGCCGTTTTATGCAAAATCGGTGACGGCACCAATTGCCATGGGGATTGCCGAAACCATTGGCGCCTCACCCACGCTTACTGCGGTCTATGCCGTGGCCACAGGCATTATTGGCGCAATTCTTGCGCGCTATGTGCTGGATTTTTTAAGAATTGGCCAGTGGTGGCAGCGCGGTTTTGCGATTGGGGTTGCCGCGCATGGCATTGGCACCTCCCGTGCGTTTTCGGTCAGCGCAGAAGCTGGCGCATTTGCCAGCATTGGAATGGGGCTGCACGGGGTGATCGGTGCAGCCCTAATACCGCTTATTTAATTTCGAAGTTCGCCATTTTTTCAAGCGCACGAATCATGGCGGAGTGATCCCAGCCCTTGCCGCCGTGAGCCGCACACGCATTAAACAACTCCTGCGCTGTCGCAGTGTTGGGCAATGACATGCCCATGGCACGCGCACTTTGCAAAGCCAGATTCAAATCCTTCTGGTGCAGCTCAATGCGAAAACCTGGATCAAACGTACGCTTGATCATGCGCTCGCCATGCACTTCCAAAATACGCGAGGCTGCAAAGCCGCCCATCAAGGCCTGACGAACTTTTACAGGATCAGCGCCCGCCTTGGCTGCAAACAGCAAGGCTTCAGAAACAGCCTCAATGTTCAAGGCAACAATGATCTGGTTTGCTACCTTTGCAGTTTGGCCTGCACCATTGGGGCCCACCAAGGTAATGTTCTTACCCATCAGTTCGAACAAGGGCTTGACCCGCTCAAAAGTGGCCTCATTTGCGCCAATCATAATGGTGAGCGCTGCGTTTTTCGCGCCGACTTCACCACCCGATACGGGCGCATCCATGTACTCGCAGCCCAGATCATTAATTTTCTTGGCAAATTCTTTGGTGGCAATGGGCGAAATCGAGCTCATGTCCACCACAACCTTGCCTTTGCTTAAGCCAGCGGCAATACCGTTTTCGCCAAACAAGACTTTCTCAACATCGGGGGTGTCCGGCACCATGGTGAAAATAATGTCGGCTTTTTCAGCGACTTCTTTGGCTGACTTGCACACCACGGCATTGGTCGAAGCGATTGCATCCGGCACTTTGCTGCGCGTGGTCACGAAGAGCTGGTGGCCTGCATTGATCAAATGCCCGCACATGGGCGTGCCCATAATGCCCAAGCCAATAAAACCGAGATTAAGGGATTGAGTTGCCATTTAATTTTCCTTTTTTGTTATGAACACAGCGCCTTGCGCCAGCCAAGGCCCGCTTCAGTAGCGCCCGCTGGTTTGTACTCGCAGCCAATCCAGCCTTTGTAGCCAATCTTGTCAATGAACTCAAACAGGAAGCGATAGTTGATCTCGCCCGTTCCCGGCTCATTGCGGCCTGGATTGTCTGCCAGTTGCAGGTGGGCAATTTTAGCGAGGTTCTTTTGCATGGTGGCAGCAAGCTCGCCTTCCATGCGCTGCATGTGATAGATGTCGTATTGAACGAACACATTATCAGAGCCCACTTCGTCAATGATTTTTAAGGCCTGATGCGTTCCCGACAAGAAGAAACCCGGAATATCAAAGGTGTTAATCGGCTCAATCAGTAATTTAATGCCCGCTTTTTTCAGCTCAGCTGCGGCGAACTTCAAGTTCCCGACAAAGGTGTTGTGCGCTTGCTCGCACGACACGCCCTCGGGGATCTTTCCTGCGAGGCAGTTCACCTGACCAACGCCCAGCGTGGTTGCGTATTGAATGGCTTTGGGAACACCAGCCCGAAACTCTTCAACACGGTTTGGATGGCAGGCAATGCCCCGCTCACCCGCATCCCAATCGCCAGCCGGCAGGTTATGCAACACGAGCTTTAGCTTGTTTGCCGTGAGCTTGGCCTTGATCTCTTGCGCATCGAACGCATAGGGGAAGAGAAACTCAACAGCGTCAAAGCCGTTTTGTGCTGCTTTTTCAAAGCGATCCATAAAGGGCACTTCGTTAAAGAGCATGGTGAGGTTTGCAGCGAACTGGGGCATTAATTATTCCTTCTTTACTTTTTACTGGAACAGATTGCCACGGGCCTTCGGCCCTCGCAATGACTGATCAAACGTCATCGCGAGCGCAGCGTGGCGATCCACTTGCGACGATTGCCACGGGGCCCGAAAGGGCCCCTCGCAATGACGTCTTAGTCTAACAAGCCAGCCATCTCAAGGCCTTTGCGGCCTTCGGGGTGGCGGCAATCGATCTCCTCAAACTCGTTGATCTTATCGATTTCCACACCCATGGCGATATTCGTGACTTTCTCCAGAATCACTTCCACCACCACCGGCACGCTGAACTCGCGGGCCATGGATTGGGCTTGCTTGAAGGCTTCCTGCAGCTTCGAAGGATCGGTGACGCGCAAGGCCTTACAGCCCATCCCCTCGATTACCTTCGCGTGATCAACCCCGTAGCCCTTAAGCTCAGGCTCGGTCACATTAATGTTGTCAAACGCCAGCTGCACGCAATAATCCATTTCAAAATTGCGCTGGGCCTGGCGAATCAAACCAAGGTAACTGTTGTTCACCAACACCATCACCAGGGGCAGCTTGAACTGCGCGCCAACCGCCAACTCTTCAATCAGGAACTGGAAGTCATAGTCACCGGCTAAGCCCACCACGGTGCGAGTCGGGTCAGCAGACAACACGCCAAGTGCTGCGGGTACTGTCCAGCCCAAGGGGCCTGCCTGTCCGCAGTTGATCCACTGGCGGGGGCCATATACATGCAAGAACTGTGCACCGGCGATTTGCGACAAGCCAATGGTTGACACATACACCGTGTCACGGCCAAAGGCAGCGTTCATTTCCTGATACACACGCTGAGGTTTGATGGGGATGTTGTCGAAATCGGTTTTGCGGTGCATGAGCTTTTTGCGCTCTTGACAGCGGGCAACCCAGTCGCTGTAATCCTTGAGCTGGCCCTTGGCCTTGCGCTCTTTGGCCACCTGCACAAACAGTTCAAGCGCACTCTTGGCATCGGACACAATGCCGAAATCAGGGTTAAACACCCGGCCAATCTGCGTGGGCTCGATATCCACATGCACAAACTTGCGGCCCTGGGTATACACCTCGACCGAACCCGTGTGGCGGTTGGCCCAGCGATTGCCAATACCAAACACAAAATCAGAGGCCAACATGGTGGCATTGCCATAACGGTGGCTGGTCTGCAGACCACACATGCCCGCCATTAAGGCATGATCATCGGGAATGGTGCCCCAGCCCATGAGCGTGGGAATGACGGGCACATTCAATGTTTCGGCAAGCTCCACCAACAGATCAGATGCGTCGGCATTGATAATGCCGCCACCTGCAACGATCAAGGGCTTTTCAGAAGCCAAGAGCATGTCAATGGCTTTTTCAGCCTGCTTGCGCGTGGCTGCGGGCTTATAGACCGGCAGGGGCTCATAGGTATCGATATCAAATTCAATCTCGGCCATTTGCACATCGATCGGCAGATCGATCAGTACCGGGCCCGGACGGCCTGAACGCATTAAATGGAAAGCCTGCTGAAACACGCGGGGCACCAAGGCTGGCTCGCGAACTGTCACGGCCATTTTGGTCACTGGCTTGGCAATGCTTTCAATATCCACAGCCTGAAAATCTTCTTTGTACATGCGGGCGCGAGGCGCTTGGCCCGTAATGCACAAAATGGGAATTGAATCGGCAATTGCAGAATACAGGCCCGTGATCATGTCGGTGCCCGCAGGGCCGGAGGTGCCGATACACACGCCGATGTTGCCGGCCTTCGCACGGGTGTAGCCTTCTGCCATGTGCGAGGCGCCTTCTACATGTCGGGCCAAAAAGTGAGTGATCGACCCGCGCTCACGCAGTGAGGCATACAGCGGGTTAATGGCGGCACCCGGCACGCCAAACGCCTGGGTGATGCCTTCCTTTTCCATCACCAGCACTGCGGCCATGCTTGCTTTCATTTTTGCCATGTCTCTTGTCTCCTAGGGGTATTCGAAGCACTTGCGTGCGATGTGGGAATTCTGGGCGCAACCCGCCCAAAGCAGAAGTAGTGCAGAATGCATTTCGGTCATTCCAAAAAGGAATAAAGCATGGATCGCATACAAGGCATCAAGGCCTTCATTCGGGTTGCCGACCTCGGCTCCTTCAGCAAGGCCGCCCGAGAGCTGGGCGTTGGACAGCCCGCCATCACCAAAATGATCGCCGCCATGGAAAAACAAGTGGGCTCGCGTTTGTTGCACCGCACGACCACGCGAATCACCATGACCGAGGTGGGTGCACTGTATTACGAAAAGTGCAGGCTCATTCTTCACCACATTGAAGAAGCCTCGAATGTGGCGGCCCTAATGCAATCGCAGCTTCAGGGCAGTCTGCGCATTTCCACCTCGGTCGCTTTTGGCCGGCGCGTGATTTCACCCATGGTCATGGCGTTTTTAAAAGAACACCCCCAAATTCAAATTGACCTGACGTGCGATGACCGCTATGTGAATTTGGTGGAGCAAGGCATTGACTTAGCCATCCGCATGGGCAAGCTTGCCGACTCCACGCTTGGTGCGCGCTACCTTGGAAGAAACCCCTGGGTGATTGCCGCAGCCCCGAACTATTTGAAAGCCAAGGGTCAGCCTAAAAAACCTGCTGAACTGCCCAAACACAGCTGCCTGATCTACAGCACAGTACAAGGCGATTCAAGCTGGCAGCTCACTGGCCCTAATGGAAAAACCGAGACTGTCACCGTAAACGGCCCCTTGCGATCCAACAGCCTGTCCACCATTTTGGCCGCCACCCGATCCGGTATGGGCGTCGCCGCATTGCCCCTCTATGTCGCCCACGAATCGCTAAAAACCGGGGCTATTCGCGAGGTGCTCTCGGATTGGCAATTGCCCTCGCAAGAAATTCACGCGGTATTTCCTTCGCCCAAAATGATTCCCACAAAAGTCAGCGTGTTTGCGTCGTGGCTGCAGGGCCAGTTCACCGACCATTGGTGGGAAAAGGCAGCCGCCCGTTAAGCGCGCTTACGCAGATTTGCGCCGGTATGTCACGAAACGATACGACAAGCCACTTGCCTCACTGCGCAGCGTGGGGCCTGCTTCGCGCTGCCAGACCGCTTCACTGATTGCAGGAAAATAGGCATCGCCCTGTACTTCCAGATCAACTTCAGTGATATCGAGCGAGTCGGCAAGCTCTATCGTTTGCGCATAAATATCAGCCCCGCCAATCACAACCACACAATCGGTGTCGAGCTGAAGCAAATCTGCAACGCTATGCACCACGGTCACGGTGTCAGGCACGGTGCCTGAGACCTGGCGCGTGATGACCACCGAATGCCGATTCGGCAAAGGCTTGCCCAAGCGGGCGAGGATCGAATCAAAAGTCTTGCGGCCCATGGCCACGGTTTTGCCCGTCGTGATTTCCTTAAACCGCTTGAGATCCTCGGGCAAATGCCAGGGCAAGGTGTTATTTACGCCAATCACACCGCCTTTGGCAACGGCGGCCACCAGTACCACGCGGGGAATTCGAAGATCAGTCATTACACCGCCACGGGCGCTTTGATATGCGGGTGGCACTGATAGCCCACAATTTCAAAGTCCTCAAACTGATAATCAAAAATTGAAGCGGGCCTGCGGTGAATCACCAGCGTGGGCAATGGGTAAGGCGTGCGCGAAAGCTGCTCTTTCGCCTGCTCCACATGGTTCGAATACAAGTGGCAATCGCCGCCGGTCCAAATGAACTCGCCAGGCTGCAAATCGCACTGTTGCGCCACCATGTGGGTCAGCAGCGCATAGCTGGCAATATTGAACGGCACGCCTAAAAAAATATCGGCACTGCGCTGATAGAGCTGACAAGAAAGCTTGCCATTGGCCACATAAAACTGAAACAGGGCATGACAGGGTGCCAAGGCCATTTCAGGAATTTGGGCCACATTCCAAGCCGAGACAATCAAGCGACGCGAGTCGGGCGTTGCACGAATGTCTTTCATCAGTTGGCTAATTTGGTCGATGACGCGATTGGGCTCACCGGGCGTGGGCGCAGGCCAACTGCGCCACTGCTTGCCGTAGACAGGCCCAAGATCGCCGTCTTCTCTGGCCCATTCATCCCAAATCGTCACACCTTTCTCTTGCAAGGGTTTTACATTTGACGACCCCGATAAGAACCATAACAGCTCATGAATAATCGACTTGGTATGCAGCTTTTTCGTCGTGACCATGGGAAAGCCTTCGGCCAGGTCAAAGCGCATCTGGCAGCCAAACAGCGCATAAGTGCCCGTGCCGGTGCGGTCCGTTTTTTGTGCGCCGTGTTCCAACACATTGCGCATCATGTCAAGGTAGGCTTTCATTGGGTTTCCTTTTAAGCTGCGAACTGCACACTGGGCCGGGCGCCAGCCGTTTTTGCAATTTTTCCAATGACACACGCCTGCCCAAACCCATCGGCATGAAACTCTGCAAGCACTGCATCAACCGCTTGTGGGGCAACACAGGCCAACAAACCGCCACTGGTTTGCGGATCCGCCACCAGAATTTGTGCCTGCTCACCAAGACCCGCTGCCAATCGAATATCGTGCCCATAGGCCTGCCAATTGCGAGTCGACGCACCGGTATAAAACCCTTGAGCGAGCAATTCCATCACTGCGGGCAGAATCGGAAGCTTGGCGTAATCAATCTGCACATCAAGATTCGAGCCCCGCGCGATCTCCAGCAAGTGGCCGGCCAAGCCAAAACCAGTAATGTCGGTCATGGCGTGCACCATGGGGTTGGTGCCAAGCCGCTCACCCACGGTATTGAGTTTCGTGGTGCTGCCCACCATTTCGCGGTACAGGTCGGCCGAAAGCTTTTGTTTTTTCAAGGCGGCCGAATAAATGCCCACCCCCAAGCCCTTGCCCAGAATTAACACATCGCCTTCGCGGGCGTCGCGATTGCGCCGAATGTGATCGGGGTGTGCCAGGCCCAAAGCCACCAGGCCATAAATGGGCTCAACCGAATCAATCGTGTGGCCGCCCGCAATCGGAATGCCCGCCGCGGTGCACACCGATTGGCCGCCTTCCAGAATTTTTCCGATGGTGTCTTTGGAAAGCACATTCACGGGCATGCCCACAATCGCAAGGGCGAAAATCGGCTTGCCCCCCATGGCGTAAATATCTGAAATGGCGTTCGTGGCTGCGATGCGGCCAAAATCGAACGGGTCATCGACGACCGGCATAAAAAAATCGGTCGTGGCAATCAGGGCCTGATGGTCATTGAGCTTCCATACTGCCGCATCGTCGGCAGTCTCGGTGCCCACCATCAATTCCTTGGGAAAGATTCCTGGCGGAATTTTTCCAAGAATTTCAGAAAGCACAGCGGGCGCAATCTTGCAGCCACAGCCACCGCCATGGGCAAGCTCGGTGAGCCGGGCCGTTGGTGAAGTTGTTGTCATAAGCACATTCTCAATTTTGTTGAGCGACCAAGCGCACGAGTCTAACTAACTCATCACATTCATGTTGGGGATTGGCCAAGCGCGGTGCCAGGGCATTGCAAGCTTTGGCTAACATGCGCTGATAGCTCTCATCGGCCACAAAACGCTTGAGCGTCTCCGCCAACGCATGCCGATCGCCCACCGCAAATAACCCCGGATAAGCCGCCCCTAACTGGCCGCGATGCGCGGGAATATCGCTGGCCAGCACCGGCAAACGACAGGCCACCGCCTCGGCCACCACCAGGGCTCCGCCCTCTGAGACCGAAGGCTGAATCAAGGCATGCACCTGGGTCATTTGCCGCATGGTCTGGGCATGCGACAGCGCACCCTCCATGCGAACGCCGGGATAGCGCGCCGCAAGCCTTCGCAGCTCTTGGGCCAAGGCCTTGTCCCGCTCATCCCCCACATGAATCAGTCGAACCGGCACCTTGCGGCCATCGGCCCGGTCTGCCCACCCTTCAGGAAACGCATGATGAAAGGCCCCAAATGCGGTACGCGGATCTTTTTCTTCCCGAATATGGCCAGCAATCAAAAACCGCACCGTCTTGCTATACGCAGTGAGCCGCGGCGCATGAGGCTTTCGCTCGGTGGTGGTTTGCAACACGCAGTGCACATGACCAGCCACTTGCGGCCAACGCTCACAAATTTCTTGCTGAGCCTGCGCCTGCAAGGTCATGATCGCCGAAGCGCTTAGCAAGGCCCGCTCTGTTTTTTTGTAGTCCTCACTCCCCCGATTTCTCGGGGCTAAGGCGCCGTATAGGTCCGTGCCCGTCATGACCAAGAGCACCGGGATTTTCGCTTTTAAAAAACCCTGCACCTGTTCATGAGAGCGAAAGGCATTCAGCACAATGGCGACCTTGGGAAAGCCCGATGCCACGCTCGCGCGGGCAAACGCTGCGGGCTCAAAAATTTTGACCTGCATGGCCGCACTGCTCAAAAAATCGGCGTAACGGCTTGCTGTGCGCCAGTTCCCCATGCCGGATCGTGCGCCAAAAGGCGTGAGAATCCGAACATCAATGGGCGGTGCCATTTATTCGGGAATGCCGACAGCTACCGTGTTAAAACCCGCATCGACATAAGTAATCTCTCCGGTAATGCCGGCGGAGAGATCCGACAGCATGAAAGCTGCCGTGTTGCCCACATCTTGAATCGTGACATTTCGTCGCAAAGGCGAGCTTTGCTCTACAAAATCCAAAATCTTTCCAAAGCTCTTAATGCCTGCCGCCGCCAGGGTCTTGATCGGGCCGGCTGAAATTCCGTTGACCCGAATATTTTTGGGGCCAAGGCTGGTGGCCAAGTAACGCACCGAGGCTTCAAGGCTCGCCTTCGCGAGGCCCATGGTGTTGTAGTGGGCCACAAATTTATCGGCGCCCAAATATGACAGTGTCAACAACGCGCCGCCTTTTTCTTGCATTAAGGGCAGGGCTGCCTTGGCCAGAGCGGGAAAGCTATAGGCCGAGATCTCATGGGCAATACGATAGCCCTCACGCGAAAGGCCTTCCAGAAAATCGCCAGCAATCGCCTCGCGAGGCGCAAAGGCAATCGCATGCACAAGGCCATCGATCTGGGGCCAGTGTTGCGCCAAGGAAGAAAAACATTGCTCGATTTGGCTGTCTTCGGCGACATCGAGCGGGAAACACAAGGTGCTGCCAAATTCAGCCGCCATCTCGCGCACACGCTCTTCGAACCGTTCATTCTGAAAGGTAAAGGCCAGCTCGGCCCCCTGAGCATGACAGGACTGCGCAATGCCATAGGCAATGGAGCGGTTGGAGAGCAACCCCGTAATCAGGATACGCTTGCCTTGCAAAAAACCCATAACAACCCCTTCGGTGTCCTGGCGTCAGACACCGTGCCTGACACCTCTATAGGGGCAATTCTAATCGTGCCCGGCTTGCAGCTTCGCTACACTGCCGACATGCGTCGTACCGCCTTGCTCACTCTGGCTGCATTTGCCAGCTGTCTTAGCCTTGCCTGGGCTCAGCCTGGCGCCTTTGTGCATGGCTTGGCGCTGGGCGATACGCCCCGTTATGGGCCTGATTTCCAGCACTTTCGCTACGCCAACCCGAACGCCCCAAAAGGCGGGGAGCTCAAGCTCGCGGCCATGGGCACCTTCGATAAGCTCAATCCGTTTACCTTGAAAGGCATTGCGGCCCGGGGTGTCATGGATCTCATGTTCGAGTCGCTGGCCATGGGCAGCCTGGATGAACCCATGAGCATGTACGGCCTGCTGGCCAAAGACATGATGCTGGCCAAAGACGGCATGTCAATGACATTCCGGTTGCGGCCCGAAGCGCGGTTTTCCAACGGCGATGCTGTTACGGCAAACGATGTGAAGTTTTCTTTTGACACATTGCGCAGCAAAGCGGCAAGCCCCATTTGGCGCAATTACTGGGCCGATGTCAAAGAGGCCGTCGTGATGGATGAACGCACCATTCGTTTCGACTTTCTTCGTCGCAATCGCGAACTTCACATGATTGTTGGGGCTGTGCCCGTATTTTCGAAAAAATGGGGGAGCCAGCAAGGCAGCGACAAGCCTTTTGAGCAGTGGGTGCAAGATGCCCCGATTGCGAGCGGGCCCTACGTGATTGATCGCATGGATTTGGGCAAGACCATTCGATTTAAGCGCCAAGAAAACTACTGGGGAAACGATATTCCCGTGCGCAAGGGCCAGTTTAATTTTGATGTGATTAGCTATCGCTATTACAAAGACGAGTTCGCAAGAATCGAAGCCTTCAAGGCCGGTGAATTTGATTTTGTTCATGAGAATGCAGCCAAGAACTGGGCGCGCGGCTATATTGGGAAACGCTTTTCAAACGGCGACCTCATTAAGACAGAACTGCCCAACTCCAACGCTCAGGGCATGCAGGCGTTTTATTTCAATGTTCGCAAACCCCAGTTTGCCGATGTTCGAGTGCGCCAAGCGATTGGCCTGGCGCTCGATTACGAATGGATGAATCGGCAGCTGTTTTATAACCAGTACAAACGCTCGTATTCTTACTTCACCAATACCGTCATGGCGGCCACCGGCGAGCCCGACAAAGAAGAGCTCAAATTACTTGAGCCCCTTCGCCGCCAGCTCAACCCCGCAGTGTTTGGCCCAGTGCCCATGCCGCCCACTACCGACGCACCGCACAGTCTGCGTGAAAATCTGCGCCAAGCCCGAGCCCTGCTGCAAGAAGCCGGCTGGAATTACCGAGAAGGAGCGCTTCGCAACGCCCAAGGCCAGCCCTTCGAATTTGAAGTGCTGCTCTCAAGCCGAACCTGGGAGCGAATCGTGGCCCCTTTTGCGCGCAACCTGGCCAAGCTTGGTATCAAGGCCACCGTGCGTGTCACCGATACCTCGCTCTACAAACGGCGGCTTGATCAGTACGACTTTGACATGATCGTGCACTGGTATTTATCTAGCCAAAGCCCTGGCAACGAATTGGTGTTTCGCTTTGCCAGCCAAGCGGCCAATGAAAGCGGGGCCGATAACTATATTGGCTTGAAAGACCCGGCGGTTGATGCACTGATTCAAAAAGTGTTGTCGTCGAGCTCGCGTGATGAGCTCATCACGGCCGCACGGGCCTTTGATCGGGTCATGCGCGTTGGTTTTTATGCCATTCCCCATTGGCATAACAATGTGCACCGCGTGTCTTACCGAAAGGGATTGAAAGGCCCCGAACAGCTGCCCGACTATTACCACTCTGAAGATTGGGTAACCAGCAATTGGTGGTGGGAGAAAAACCAATGAACCCAAGCTTGTTGCAGTACATCGCGAAACGCATCTTGCTGATGATTCCAACACTGTTGGGAATCTTGCTGATTACCTTCGCAATCATTCAGTTTGTGCCCGGCGGGCCAGTGGAACAAATGGTGCAAATGCTAAAAGGTGACCATGCTGCGATTGGCGGCGCGGGCGCTTCACTGCCCGGAGGCGGCGCAGCCGAGGTGGGCCAGAGCAGCAATGTCTATCGCGGCAACCAGGGGATGGACGCCGAAAAACTGGCCGAGATCAAAGCGCTCTACGGTTTTGACAAACCCGCCCACGAGCGATTCATTCAAATGGTGGGCGGCTTTCTTACGTTTGATTTGGGCCGAAGTTTTTTTCATGACCGAAGCGTTTGGGAATTGATGAAAGACAAGCTGCCGGTGTCGATTAGCTTAGGCATTTGGACCTTTTTGCTCACGTATTTGGTGAGCCTTCCGCTTGGCATTGCCAAGGCCGTGCGGCATGGAAGCCGATTTGATCTGTGGACAAGCACCGCAATCTTGGTGGGCTACGCGATTCCAGGCTTTGTTTTGGGTGTGGCCCTGTTGGTGCTGTTTGGCGGGGGAAGCTTTTTGCAGCTTTTTCCCTTGCGCGGACTGACCTCGGATGATTGGGAATCGTTAAGCCTGATGGGCAAGGTGCTGGATTACTTTTGGCACTTAACGCTTCCCATTATCTGTATGACTTTAGGAAGCTTTGCCGTCACCACCATGTTGACTAAAAACACCATGCTGGAAGAGATTCGCAAGCAGTATGTGTTAACCGCGCGCGCCAAAGGCTTGCCTGAAAACAAAGTGCTGTGGCGCCATGTCTTTCGCAATGCCTTGATTCCGATCATCACGGGCTTTCCAGCGGCGTTTATTGGGGCGTTTTTTACCGGCTCGTTGTTGATTGAAACCTTGTTCTCTCTCGATGGCTTGGGATTGCTGTCTTATGAAGCCGTGATCAAGCGTGACTACCCCGTGGTCATGGGCACGCTGTATTTCTTCTCGCTCATTGGGCTAATCGCAAAGCTGCTCAACGACTTAATGTATGTCTGGGTCGACCCACGGGTTCAATTTGGGGCCAATCAATCGTGAGCGACACTTTACAAAGCCATATGAGCCTCTCGCCCGGGCAGCGGGCCTGGCAACGATTTCGGCGCAATCGGCGCGGCTACATGAGCCTGTGGATTTTTGCGATTGCGGTTGCGGTGTCTTTGCTTGCCGAAGTGCTTTCCAATGATCGCCCCTTGGTGGTTCGCTACGAGGGGCAGTTTTATTTTCCCCTGCTTAACAGCTATCCCGAGAAGACCTTTGGCGGCGACTTTGAAACGCCCACTGATTTTCTGGATCCGTTTATTGAGCAGAGCATTCGTGAGGGCGAGAACTGGGCAATCTACCCTTTAAACCGCTATTCATTCAATTCGCTGAACTACTTTGCACCAAGCCCCAACCCGGCAGCGCCTTCTTCCGTGAACTGGCTGGGCACCGATGATCGTGGCCGAGATGTACTGGCCCGGTTGCTCTATGGTTTTCGCGTGTCGGTGCTGTTTGGCTTGGCGCTAACAGCCATTGGCGTGGTGCTCGGCATTGTCATGGGTGCTATTCAAGGCTACTTTGCAGGCAAGGTCGACTTGGTCATTCAGCGCTTTATTGAAATCTGGGGGTCTGTGCCCGAGCTGTATTTATTGATTATTCTGGCCTCGGTGTTTGAGCCCGGGCTGCTGATTTTGTTGGTGATCTTGTCGCTGTTTGGCTGGATGGGCTTATCGGACTATGTCCGTGCAGAATTTTTGCGCAACCGGTCGCTCGATTATGTTACCGCAGCTCGCGCACTGGGCCTAAGCAACTTTCAAATTATCTGGCGCCATGTGCTGCCCAACAGCCTTACGCCTGTCATTGCCTTTTTGCCATTTCGCATGAGCGCAGCAATTCTTGCTTTAACGAGCTTGGATTTTCTGGGGCTGGGCGTGCCCTCTTCCACCCCAAGCCTGGGCGAGCTGCTGGCCCAAGGAAAGGCCAATCTCGATGCCTGGTGGATTTCGCTCGGGACGTTTGGGGTGCTGGTCGCGCTGTTGCTGCTGTTAATTTTTATTGGCGAAGCGCTGCGCGATGCGCTTGATACGCGCAGGGGCTGATCATGAACACCACGACGATCAACCCCATTTTGCAAATTCGAAATCTAACGGTTTCGTTTGATCATGGCAGCACAAAAAAAATTGCCGTCGATACTGTTTCGCTCAATGTTTTTCCTGGCGAACGCGTGGCACTGGTCGGGGAATCGGGCAGCGGAAAAACCGTGACCGCGCTATCGGTCCTGGGTTTATTGCCCGATGCCCATACGACGGGCGAAATTATCTGGTCGCCTGCCGCCACAGGAACGGATCTTTTAAGTTGCTCGGCGCGCGAGCTTCGGGCGATTCGCGGCAAAGACATTGCGATGGTGTTTCAAGAACCCATGTCAGCGCTAAACCCGCTGTTTACCGTGGGCCAGCAGATCGCGGAAGTGGTCGAGCTTCATGAGGGGCTTTCTTCCAAACAAGCCTTTGCGCGGGCGGTTGCGCTTTTGGAGCGTACCGGTGTGGATGACCCCAAACGGCGCGCGAATGCCTACCCGCACCAGCTGTCGGGCGGTCAACGCCAACGAGTGGTGATTGCCATGGCGTTGGCGTGCAGCCCGAAACTATTAATTGCCGATGAGCCCACCACCGCGCTGGATGTAACGATTCGGGCACAAGTGCTTGAACTTCTGGCCGAGCTTCAACGCGAAGAAGGCATGGCGATTTTGCTCATCACCCACGATTTGCCCTTGGTCGAAAAGTTCGCGCAGCGGGTGGGAGTCATGCAGCTGGGCAAGCTGGTAGAAGAGGGGGATACCCACTCGGTGTTTACGGGCCCCAAGCATGACTACACCAAGCGGCTGCTCAATAGCCGGCCCAAGCGCATGGTGGAGCAAAGCGTGAATCGCGATGTGATTTTGTCTGCCGGCAAAGTGCGCTGTGAGTACGATATTCCCACGGGCTGGTTTTCTAAACGGCACTTCATTGCCGTGGGCCGTGAGAACCTTACATTGTCTCGCGGTGAAACCCTGGGCATTGTGGGCGAGTCAGGCTCGGGAAAAACAACCTTAGGCATGGCCATGCTGCGACTGTCGAGCGCCACCGTGACTGGGGAAGTGCGCTTTGGCAGCGAGAGCTTGTACAAGCTTTCTGAAAAAGACATGCGCAAGCTGCGCCGCCATTTGCAAATTGTGTTTCAAGACCCGTTTTCTGCACTCTCCCCGCGCATGACGGTAGGCCAAATTATTGGCGAAGGCTTGGCCCTGCATTTTCCAGAATTAAGCGACAGCGATCGACGCGAGCGGATTGCGCAAATGCTTGAGGAAGTGGGCCTTCCCGCAGATTCGGCAGGGCGTTACCCACACGAGTTCTCAGGCGGACAGCGCCAACGTATTGCGATTGCCCGTGCAGTGATTTTGCAGCCTGAAGTAATTTTGCTCGATGAGCCCACCAGCGCGCTGGATGTTTCCATTCAGCAGCAGGTGTTGGAGCTTTTGGTGAGCCTGCAGAAAAAACACGGCATGGCGTATTTGTTCATTACGCATGACCTGGCGGTGATCAAGGCGATCGCACATCGGGTCATGGTCATGCGCGGCGGCGAGGTGGTGGAGTCGGGCTTTACCGAGGAAGTGCTGTCACGCCCTCGCGAGGAATACACCTGGCAGCTGGTGAACGCGGCGTTGTAGGGTCAACGCGAGGCTGTCAACCACAAACGTCATTGCGAGGCTCTCAACCACAAACGTCATCGCGAGGCTGTCAACCACAAACGTCATCGCGAGGCGCGAAGCGCCGTGGCGATCCACGCTTTAGGTCTTGGGCAGCGTTACGCCGGTCTGCCCCTGGTACTTTCCGCCACGGTCTTTGTACGAGGTTTCGCAGACTTCATCACTTTCAAAAAACAGCATCTGCGCGCAGCCCTCGCCTGCATAGATCTTGGCAGGCAGCGGGGTGGTGTTGGAAAACTCCAGCGTGACATGGCCTTCCCATTCGGGTTCCAAGGGCGTTACGTTGACGATAATTCCACAGCGTGCATAAGTGCTCTTTCCAAGACAGATCACCAGAGTACTGCGCGGGATGCGAAAGTATTCCACCGTGCGGGCCAGCGCAAAAGAGTTTGGCGGGATCACACAGACATCACCCTTGAAATCAACAAACGAGGCGCTGTCGAAATTCTTCGGGTCGACAATTGTGCTGTTGATATTGGTAAAAATCTTGAATTCGTTTGCGCATCGCACATCGTAGCCATAGCTCGAGGTGCCGTAGGAAACAATCTTGTGATCGCCTGCATAGCGCACCTGGTCGGGCGCAAACGGCTCAATCATTTGATGGGACTGCGCCATGCGGCGAATCCACTTGTCGCTTTTAATGGTCATAGTGCGAAGATTTTCGCACAGGTGGATCGCCACAGGCCCTGTCGGGCCCTCGCGATGACGAAATGGAAAGCGACCCTCGGCGATGACCGACTAATTCGTCATTGCGAGGAGGCTGCAGGCCGACGTGGCAATCTACGCTCGGTGGATCGCCACAGGCCCTGTCGGGCCCTCGCGATGACGGTCAAGTGCCGACGATCTTGATGCTCGGA